>DASUFW010000001.1:0-9292 GCA_036274335.1 Burkholderiales bacterium
GCCGGGTCGGTGATCTCGACGCCGTGGTGCACCTCGTACTTCTCCTGCAGGCCGCGCAGGATGGCGATGGTCGCCTCCACCGTCGGCTCGCCCACCAGCACCTTCTGGAAGCGGCGCTCGAGCGCGGCGTCCTTCTCGACGTGCTTGCGGTACTCGTCGAGCGTCGTCGCGCCGATGCAGTGCAGTTCGCCCCGCGCGAGCGCGGGCTTGAGCATGTTGCCCGCGTCGATGGCGCCCTCGGCCTTCCCGGCGCCGACCATGGTGTGGATCTCGTCGATGAAGACGATGGTGTTGCCTTCGTCCCTGGCGAGGTCCTTGAGCACCGCCTTCAGGCGCTCCTCGAACTCGCCGCGGTACTTGGCGCCCGCGAGGAGCGAGGCCATGTCGAGCACCAGCACGCGCTTGTTCTTCAGGGACTCGGGCACCTCGCCGTTGACGATGCGCTGCGCGAGGCCTTCCACGATGGCGGTCTTGCCCACGCCGGGCTCGCCGATGAGGACGGGGTTGTTCTTGGTGCGCCGCTGCAGGATCTGGATGCAGCGCCGGATCTCGTCGTCGCGGCCGATGACCGGGTCGAGCTTGCCCTGGCGCGCGCGGTCGGTGAGGTCGAGCGTGTACTTCTCCAGCGCCTGGCGCTGGGATTCGTCGGCCTGCCCGGAGACGCTCGCACCGCCGCGCACTTCCTCGATGGCTTTCTCCAGCCCTTTGCGGTCGACGCCCGCCTGTTTGAGGAGCCTGCCGGTCTCGCCTTTGTCGCCCGCCGCGGCGAGCAGGAACAGCTCCGAGGCGATGTACTGGTCGCCGCGCTTCTGCGCTTCCTTGTCGGTGACGTTGAGCAGCTGCGCCAGATCGCGCGAGACGTGCACCTCGCCGGGCGTGCCTTCGACCTTGGGCAGCCGCCCGAGCGCATCCGCCAGGGCTTTCTTCAGCGCATTGACGTTGCCGCCCGCCTTGGCGACCAGCGACGACGCGCCGCCGTCCTGCTGGTCGAGCAGCGCGGCCAGCAGGTGCTGGGGCTCGATGTAGGGGTGGTCGCGCCCGACCGCGAGGCTCTGGGCCTCGGCGAGGGCCTCCTGCAGGCGGGTGGTGAATTTGTCGACTCGCATGCAGGGGAATTGGGGGCGCCCGGCCGGGGTTTCAACCGCCCGGGCTAGTTGGCCCCCTCCTTGCGGCGGATCGTGGTGATGCGGGCCACGCGGCCCGGGCCGGGCGGGACCTGCTCCTCGTCGAGGTAGCCCCCGTGCTTGTAGAGGTCGGCGGCGAGCTGGTAGTAGGAGACCGCCTCGGCCTGCAGGCCCGCGTCCGGCCGGGCCACGCGCGTCAGCTCCGCCCCTTCCTGCCCGACGACGAATTCCTCGACCTTGCGCTTGGGATGCAGGACCAGGAGCCGGTCGCCCTTCAGGTAGCCCAGGGTCTCGTAGTTGGCGACGAAGGCGCGGTCGGTCTCGGGCGGCGAATCCAGGACGTCGCGGCCGAAGAACTTGCTGTAGTAGCGCAGGCGCAGCAGCCCGAGCAGCGTCGGCGCGATGTCGATCTGCGACATCAGGCGGTCGACGCGGCGCGGCGCGACGTGCGCCGGCGAGTACACCATCACCGGGATCAGGTACTTGTCGACCGGGATGCGCAGCGTGCCGCGCGCATTGGCGCCATGGTCGGCGGTCAGCACGAACAGCGTGTCGCGGAACCAGGGCCGGGCGCGCGCCTGCTCGAGGAAGCGCCCGATGGCGTAGTCGCTGTACTTCACGCCGCCCAGCCGCCCGCCCGGCGTCGGGATGTCGATGCGGCCCGGCGGGTAGGTGTAGGGCCGGTGGTTGCTGGTGGTCATCACGTGCACGAACACCGGCCGGTCCGGATGCGCGGCCTTCTCGGCGTCGATCTCGCGGATCACCTGGTCGAACAGGTGCTCGTCGGCGACGCCCCAGACGTTCTCGAACTCGACCTTGTCCGACGGGATGCTGTTGCGGTCGACCACGCGGTAGTCGTTCGAGTCGAAGAACGCGTTCATGTTGTCGAAGTAGCCGTAGCCGCCGTAGGCGAACAGCACCGCGTAGTCCCGGTCCTCGAGGACGCTGCCCAGCGAGAACAGCAGCCCGTTCCCCGGCCGGCGCACGATCGACTCGCCGGGCGTGGGCGGCAGCGCGAGCGACAGCGCCTCCATGCCCCGCACGGTGCGGTTGCCCGTCGCGTAGACGCGCGAGAACCACAGGCTCTCCTTCGACAGCCGGTCGAGGTTGGGCGTCAGGCCCCGGGGGTCGCCGTAGGCGCCGACGTACTCGGCCCCGAGGCTCTCGACGCTGACCAGCACCACGTTGAGGCGCCGCTCGCCCGAGAGCGGCCCCACCAGCCGCTCGGTGCCGCCGCGCTCGGGCTGCACCCAGTGCGCGAGCGGGAAACCGGCGCGCACGGTGGAAAGCGCAGTCGCCGGCGCGACCGTCGCGTAGTAGCGCTCGAAGTCGAGGTCGTTGCGCCGGTTGGCGGCGAAGAAGTCGTACAGGCCGTCGCCCGCGAGCTCGTTGGCCGCGTCGTTTGAGGAGAAGGTCTTCGCGCCTTCGTCGACCAAGCCGATCGCGAAGCCCAGCGCCAGCCCGGCGGCGGCCAGCGCGGCGCCGCGCGCGCGCCAGCCCAGAGGCTCGCTGCCCGCCTGCCAGAGCCGCTTCGCGAACGGGACGGTGACGAGCGCCGCGAGGCCCGCGAGGCCGACCAGCATCCAGCCCACCGGGTAGCTTTCCCAGATGTTGCCGAGCACTTCCTGGGTATAGATGAGGTAGTCGACCGCGATGAAATTGAAGCGCGCCGCGAACTCGTCCCAGAAGAGCCATTCCGACACCGGCAGCACCAGGAAGCCGAAGGCGAACACCCAGAAGGCGAGCACCACCAGCGCCCGGTGCGCGCGCCAGCGCGCCACGGCGTTCGGCACGAGCGCGAGCCACACGATCGGCAGGAACAGCACGTAGGCCGCCGCCGCAAGGTCGAACACCAGCCCGCGCGCGAACACCTGCAGCCAGTCGCCTGGCCCGCCCACCGAGACGTCGGGCCGCAGCGCGAGCGCGAGCCGCGTCACCGCGGCCAGGAACAGCAGGAGCGCGCCCGCGTAGGCGACCGGCCTGAAGCGCGGCGGCGGAACGATTCTCATCACGACCTTTCCAGGATAGCCGGCAATCCTGCCGGCCCTCTGACCGGGATCAAGCTACGGAGTTGCACCGCCGGTGGAGCCGAACTCGGTCTCCGACACCGTGTAGATCAGCTTCAGGCCCGCCGCGCCCACGCTCGCCAGCAGCCGGTTGGCGAGCTCGCGCCGGGTGAAGAACACCACCTCGACCGGCAGGCTGCCGGCGAGCTCGAAGAAGGTCTGCTCGTGCAGCACGCCGTGGCGGCCGTAGCCGGCGATGGCGCGGAACGCCGAGCCGCCCGGGATGCCGGTGCGCCTGGCCTCGGCGAGCAGCCACTCGAACGTCAGCTCCCCGCCGTGGCGCTCGCCCTCGTGCATGAAGAATCTGAGTGCCACGCCTTTCATGGGCTCACCCCCGCAGTGCGTTCCAGCTGACGATGCCGAGGAAGGTCATGGCGATGGAGCCCGCGAGGTGCGAGCCCGCGTGCAGCGCCCAGCCCGCGTACTGCGCCCGCGACAGCAGCGCCACGCCCTCGGCGGAGAAGGTCGAGAAGGTCGTCAGCGCGCCCAGGAACCCGGTGATCACGAACAGGCGCGCCTCGGGTGCGATCGCGGCGTGGTCGCCGAAATACGCGATCGCCAGACCGATCAGGTAGCCGCCCGCGAGGTTGGCCGCCAGCGTGCCGAGCGGCAGCGTCGGCCACAGCGGGTTGAGGGCCGCCCCGAGCGCCCAGCGCGCCCAGGCGCCCAGCATCGCGCCGATCCCGACCGCGGCCACCGCCCCCGCGCTCATTGCCAGCGCTCCGCCGCCCGGTCGTCGGAGGCGCGCGCCTCGACCCAGCCGGCGGCCTCCTTCTTCCAGAACGGCGCCTGCGTCTTCAGGTAGTCCATGATGAACTCGCAGGCCGAGAACGCGTCGCCGCGATGGCTGCTGGCGACCGCCACCAGCACGATCTGGTCGGTGGGCGCGAGCGGCCCGACCCGGTGGATCACGGTGCAGTCGAGCACCTTCCAGCGCGCCTTCGCGTCGTCGACGATCTTCTGCAGGGCCTTTTCGGTCATGCCGGGGTAGTGCTCGAGCGTCATCGCCACCTCGCGCACCACGCCCACGAAGCTCGCCACCGCGCCCACCTTCGGGTCACGCGAGAGGGCGCGCATCTCGGCGCCCGCGTCGAAGTCCTCCGCCTGGACGCGGACCTTCATCCGCCGGTCACCGGGGGAAAGAACGCCACCTCGTCGCCCGCGCGGATCGCCGTGGCGGGCGGCGCCATGTCCTGGTTGACGGCCATGCGCACCAGCCGCCCCTCGGCGAGCGCGCGCTCCCAGGCGCCGCCGCGCCCGCGCAGGTGCGAGCGCAGCGCCGCTACCGTGGCCACGCCGGCGGGCAGCTCGAGCTCCTCGCCGGCGGTGCCGAGCTGCTCGCGCAGCGCGGCGAAGTACAGGACCTTGACCTTCAACCGTAGAGCTCCGAGTACGGCAGGAAGCGCACCGTGTCGCCCCTGCGGATCGCGTGGTTGGGCGGGTTGTCCACGAGGCCGTCGGCCCAGGCGGTGGACGTCATGACCGCGGAGTCCTGCGTGGGGTAGATCTCCAGCCCGCCTTGCGCGTTCCATTTTACGCGCAGGAACTCGCGCCGCGCGTCGGGCTCGGCCCAGTCGAAGTCGGCGCGCGCCGCGACGGCGCGCGGCCCGACCCCGGCGATGCCCTGCGTCTTCAGCAGGAACGGCCGCACGAAGATCAGGAAGGTGACGAAGGACGAGACGGGGTTGCCCGGCAGGCCGAGGAAGGCCGCCTCGCCGACGCGCCCGAAGGCGAGCGGCCGCCCCGGCTTCATGGCGATCTTCCACATGAGCAGCGACCCCTCGGCCTCCACGGCGGGCTTCACGAAGTCGGCGTCGCCGACCGACACGCCGCCCGAGGTGACGATCACGTCGCACTCGGCGGCCGCCTTCTTCAGCACTGCCCGCGTGGCCTCGAGCGAATCGGGCACGATGCCGTAGTCGCGCACCTCGCAGCCGAAGGCGCGCGCAAGGCCATTCAGCGTGAAGCGGTTGGAGTTGTAGATGCGCCCCGGCGGCAGCGGGTCGCCCGGCATCACCAGCTCGTCGCCGGTGAAGAACAGGCCCATGCGCACGCGCCTGAAAACCGGGAGCGCCGCGATCCCCACCGAGGCGGCGAGTCCCGTGTCCTGCGGCCGCATGCGAAGGCCGGCGGCGAGCACCGGCGCACCCCGGGCGATGTCGCTCGCGCGGCGGCGGATCCAGGCTTCCTTCTCCGGCACCTTCTTCACCACCACGGCGTCGCCGTCGGCGGCGCAGAACTCCTGCATGACGATCGCGTCCGCGCCGGGCGGAATGGGCGCGCCGGTGAAGATGCGCGCCGCGGTGCCGGCGGCGAGCGGCTGCCCGACCGCGCCCGCCTGGATGCGCTGTGCGACCTTCAGCTTCGTGTCCGGCGCCTTCACGTCCGCGGTGCGCACCGCGTAGCCGTCCATGGCGCTGTTGTCCATCGGCGGCACGTCCATGGTCGAGGCCTGCGCGCGCGCGAGCACCCGCCCCGCGGCCTCCAGCGTCGGCACGTCCTCGATGCCGGTGACCGGGCGCGCGCCCGCCAGCAGGACCTCCAGCGCCTCGTCGACGGAAAGCAGGCCCTTGTTCATGCGAGCTTCAGGTGGCGCAAGATGAAGTCGGCGATGCCCGCGTCGTCGTTGAGGTCGAGCAGCGGCAGCTTCGTGTCCACCCTTGCGTCGCTCGCCACCGCGACGATGTGCGGGTCCTGGGGGTGCAGCATGCCCTCGCCGGTCGCCGCGCGCCACACCTCGAGCTTCGGGATCGCCGCGTGCTTGAAGCCCTCGACGATCAGCAGGTCGCAGGGCGAGAGGTGCTTCACCTGCTCCTCGAACGAGGGCTCCTGCGTGCCGCGCAGCTCGTGCATCAGCACCCAGCGGCGCGAGGACGTGACCAGCACCTCGGTGGCGCCGGCGTGGCGGTGGCGGTAGGAGTCCTTGCCCGGCTGGTCGACGTCGAAGGTGTGGTGCGCGTGCTTGACGAGCGACACGCGCAACGCCCGCGCCGTGAAGCGCGGGATGAGCTTCTCGATGAGCGTGGTCTTGCCGCTGCCGGACCAGCCGGCGAAGCCGAAAGTCTTCATAGCAGCATCATTTTGGCACCGGCCACCGCGAGCACGGCGGCGAGCACGCGCCGCACCACGGGATTGGCCCACTTCCGGCTGCCGTACTCCGCGCCCAGCCAGCCGCCGACCAGGACCGTGGCGGCGAGCAGCCACGTGGCCTGCGGCAGCGAGGCCGTGCCGGCCACGAACCCCGCGGTCAGGCCGGCGATCGAGTTCACCAGGATGAAGGGCGCGGCCACGGCCGAGGTCTGCTTGGTGCCCGCCCAGCCGAGCATGAGCAGCAGCGGGCTGAGGAAGATCCCGCCGCCCACGCCGGTGAGGCCCGAGAGCAGCCCCATGGCCGCGCCGATCGCCATCGCGAGCGGCACGGCGGGCGCGCGCACTTCGCGCATCTCGTCGCCCGCCCGGTAGCTGCGCCACAGCTGCCAGCCGGCATAGACCAGCACCAGCCCCACGACGGCCTTGTACAGATGGCCCGGCAGCATGACCGCGCCGCCCAGGTACGCGAACGGGATCGACACCGCGGCGAACGGCCAGAACAGCCGCCAGCGGAAGTAGCCGGCGCGCCAGAACTTGAAGGTCGCGAGCGAGGACACGAGGATGTTGAGCGCCAGCGCGATCGGCCGCATCTCGGGCGGCGCGAGGCCGGCGAGCGCCATGGCCGCGAGGTACGCCGAGGCGCCGCCGTGGCCGACCGAGGCGTAGACGAAGGACGCCACCAGCATGCCGGCGGCCAGGGCGAGCAGGATCGCGTCGGGCACCACCCCCGCTATATATCACAGACTATAACGAGGCCGGCTAGCGCAGGCGCCGGGCGAAGCGCTTGAGGTCGGCCGCGATCGCCCGCGAGGCCTTGCGCTCCATCGCGCGGAACCCGGCGGCGAGCCGGCGGCCCTGCGGCGTCACCCGCGCGCCGCCGCCGCGCTCCCCGCCGACCGCCGTGACCACCACGGGCGCCCGGTAGGCGGCGTTCAGGGCCTCGACCAGCTGCCAGGCGCGCCGGTACGACATGCCCATGGCGCGCGCGGCCGCGGAGATCGAGCCGGTCTCGTCGATGCGCTCGATCAGCTCGGCCTTGCCCGGGCCCATGGCCGGCGGCCCGCCCCGGCCCAGGATCCGCAGCGTGAGGCCCCGGTAGCGCCCCGTGTCACTCCTTGGCATTCGGAAAGAATAGCTGCTCTCCGGAGATCTTGTAGGCGGCGATAGCGGCCTGCCCCGCCGGCGACACGGCCCAGTCGATGAACGCCTGACCGAGCGCCTTCTTCACGTACGGGTGCTTCGCCGGGTTGACCAGCATGATCCCGTACTGGTTGAACAGCCGCGCGTCCCCTTCGACCAGGATCGTGAGTTCTCCCCGGTTCTTGAAGGAGAGCCAGGTGCCGCGATCGCTGAGCGCGTACGCATTCATCCCCGACGCGATGTTCAGCGTCGCGCCCATGCCCGAGCCGGTTTCGCGGTACCAGGCGCCCGCCGGAGCGAGGTCCGCCGCCTTCCACAGCCGCCGCTCGGCGGCATGCGTGCCGCTGTTGTCGCCGCGCGAGGCGAAGGGCGACTTCGTCCCGGCGATCTTCCTGAACGCCGCGACCGCGTCCTGCATGCCTTTCACGCCGGCCGGATCGTCCTTCGGCCCCACGATGACGAAGTCGTTGTACATCACGTCGTGCCGGTTCACGAACCAGCCCTCCTGCACCATCTTCAGCTCGGCGGCCTTGTTGTGCACGAAGACCACGTCGCAGTCGCCGCGCCGGCCCATGTCGAGCGCCTGGCCGGTGCCCTGCGCGACCACGCGAACCCCGATCCCGGTCTTCTCCGTGAAGAGGGGCAGGAGATGCTTGAACAACCCCGAGTTCTCGGTGGAGGTCGTGGACGAGACGACGATGTACTTCTCCTGCGCCCAGGCGCAGGTCGCGGCGGCCGCCAGCACGGCCGCCACCAGGGTCCTCCTCAGGTCCATGGCAGTTCTCCTCGAATGAAGGCCGCCGCTTCCGCGGAAGCCGGCTGCTTGAAGAAGCGCTCGGCCGGCGCGCGCTCGGCGACCCGGCCCTGGTGCAGGAAGATGACCTCGTCGCCCAGCCGGCGCGCCTGTCCCAGGCTGTGCGTGGACATCACGATCTTGGTGCCCGAGACGTCGAACGCCTTGATCACGGCCTCGATCTCGCGCGTCGCGCCCGGATCGAGGTTCGCCGTCGGCTCGTCGAGGAACAGCACCTCCGGATGCAGCGCCCAGGCACGCGCCAGCGCGAGACGCTGCTGCTCGCCGCCCGAGAGCACGCGCGCGGGTCGGCCCGCCACGTGCGCGAGCCCGACTTCGGCCAGCGCCTCGCGCGCCACCCGCTCGCGATCCCCGGACGCGCCGGCCGCCTCGAGCGCGTACAGCACGTTGCCGAGCGCCGAGCGCCGCAGCATGACCGGCCGCTGGAACACCATCGCCTGACGCCGGCGCGCGCGCTCGCCCGACCATTCGATCCGCCCCGTGCTCGGCGCGAGCAGCCCGTGCATGATGCGCATGAGAACGCTCTTGCCGGCGCCGTTGGCGCCCAGCACGATCGTGCTCGAGCCCGCCTCCAGCGCGAGGCTCACGCCGTCGATGATCCGGCGGCCGCCCGCAACGTAGCTGACCTCCGCGAGCCGCAGCGGCAGGATGCCGTTCATCCGTAGCGCCTTTCCGCCGCGACCTTGACGAGATGGGCCGCGGCGTTCAGCGCGAGCACGATCGCGATCAGCACCACGCCCAGCCCGAGCGCGAGCGGCAGGTCGCCCTTGGAGGTCTCCAGCGCGATCGCCGTGGTCATCACGCGCGTCACGCCGTCGATGTTGCCGCCGACGATCATCACGGCGCCCACTTCGGCGCTGGCGCGCCCGAGCCCCGCCAGCACGGCGGTCACCAGCGAATAGCGGATGTCCCAGAGCACGGTCAGCGCCGCGCGCACGCCCGCGACGCCCAGCGAGCGCAGCTGCTCCTCGTACTCGCGCCACGCATCCTCGACCGACTGGCGCGCGAGCGCGGCGATGATCGGCAGCACGAGCACCGTTTGCGCCACCACCATCGCC
>DASUFW010000002.1:0-9039 GCA_036274335.1 Burkholderiales bacterium
GTGGGCGTGACGATGGACAAGGTGAAGGTCATCACCGGGGACACGGGCACCACGCCCTACGGCGGCGGCACCTGGGCCTCGCGCGGCGCGGGCATCGGCGGCGAGGCCGTGCTGCTCGCGGGTCGCGCGCTGCAGCAGAACATCCTCGATGTCGCCGCCGCCATCCTCAAGATGGACAAAGCCGAGCTCGACGTGGCGGACAACCACGTCGTGGGGAAGCTCACGCAGGAGAAGAAGCTGCCGCTCGCCGAAGTGGGGCGCGTGGGCTATTTCCGGCCCGACACCCTGCCGATGGACTTCCAGTCCGAGCTCACGGTGACGCGGCACTACACGCCGCGCCAGTACGGCTTCACCTTCACCAACGGCATCCAGGCCTCCTGGGTGGAGGTCGATCCCGACACCGGGTTCGTGAAGCTCCTCAAGCACTGGTGCGTGGAGGACTCGGGGACCATCATCAACCCGATGCTGGTCGACGAGCAGATCCGCGGCGGCGTGGTCCAGGGCATCGGCGCTGCGCTGTTCGAGGAGTGCCTGTACGGCCCCGACGGCCAGATGCTGAACGCGAACCTCGCCGACTACCTCGTGCCGATGGCGGGCGAGATGCCCGACATCGTCTGCGGGCACGTCGAGACGCCGACCAAGCAGTCGCAGCTCGGCGCGAAGGGCGTGGGCGAAGCCGGCACGGCCGGCGCGCCAGGCGCGGTGATGAACGCGATCAACGACGCGCTCGCGCCGCTGAACGCGCGCGTGTTCTCGATGCCTTTCACCCCGGAGCGCATCCTGCGCGCGCTTGGCAAGGTCCCCTCATGAAGTTGTATGGATTCTGGCGCTCCCTGGCCACCTACCGCGTGCGCGTCGCGCTCGGGCTGAAGGGCGTCCGGCTCGACGAGCCGGAGATCTCGATCGACATCCTGCAGGGGCGCCAGTTCGACGACGCCTACCGCAGGCTGAACCCGCAGAGCGTGGTGCCGGCGCTCATCGTCGACGCCGGCCCGCCGCTCTTCCAGTCGATGGCGATCCTCGAGTACCTGGAGGAGACCCACCCGAAGCCGGCGCTGCTGCCCGCCGACGCGCGCGGCCGGGCGCGGGTGCGCGGCCTGTGCCAGATCTGCGTGAGCGACGGCCACCCGCTGCAGGTGCCGCGCATCCGCAAGTACCTTGCGCAGGAGGCCGGACTGGACGAAGCGGCCGTGCACCGGTGGGTGGGCCACTGGTCGCTGAAGGCGATGCAGGCCGTGGAGTCGCACCTGGCCGGCGAGCGCGAGACCGGGCGCTACTGCCACGGCGACGCCCTCACGCTGGCGGACATCTGCGTGGCTTCGCAGGTGATCGCCGCGCGCGACTACGGCCGCTGCGACATGACGAGCGTCCCGACCGCGATGCGCATCTACGGCGAGTGCATGGCGAACGAGGCGTTCGCGCGCGCGCACCCGTCGAAGCAGCCGGGGGCGCCCGCCGACCTGCGCGGCTAGCCAAGTTCGTTGACGCTGTCGGCCCCGGCGTGGCACGATGCCCGCGGGAGTTCTTCTTGAGGAGGAGGAGCCATGAAGTTCGTCAAGGTTTGCTTTGCGCTCGCCGTCGCGGCGTTCGCGGGTCTCGCGGCCGCCGCCGATCCGATCAAGATCGGCTTCGGCATGGCGCTCACCGGGCCGCTCGGCGGCAACGGCAAGGCCGCGCTGATCGCGATGGAGATCTGGAAGGACGACGTCAACAAGGCCGGCGGGCTGCTCGGCCGCAAGGTCGAGTTCGTGTACTACGACGACGCCACGCAGCCGAAGAACGTGCCGTCGATCTACACCAAGCTGCTCGACGTCGACAAGGTGGACCTGGTGGTGTCCTCCTACGGCACCAACGTGATCGCGCCGGCGATGGCGGTCGTGATGCGCAAGAAGATGGCCTTCCCGGCGCTGTTCGGCCTGGCGGTCAACGACCAGTTCGGCTACGACCGCTACTTCCAGATCATGCCGGCGGGCCCCGAGCCCAAGACCGACTGGTCGCGCGGCTTCTTCGAGCTCGCCGCCGCGCAGAACCCGAAGCCGAAGACCGTGGCGATCGTCGCCGCCGACTCCGAGTTTGCGCTGAACGCCGCGGCCGGCGCGCGCAAGAACGCCGAGGCGAAGGGCTTCAAGATCGTCTACGACAAGACCTACCCGCCGCCCACCACCGACTTCACGCCGATCGTGCGCGCGATCCAGGCCGAGAACCCGGACGTGGTGTTCGTCGCGTCCTACCCGCCCGACTCGGCCGGCATGGTCAAGGCGGCCAACGAAGTGGGCCTCAAGGCGAAGCTGTTCGGCGGCGGCATGGTCGGCCTGCAGTACGCGACCTTCCAGAAGAACCTCGGGCCCATGCTCGAGAACATCGTCAACTACGACTTCTGGGTGCCCGCGCCGACGCTCAACTTCCCGGGCGTGAACGAGTTCCTGAAGAAGTACCAGCACGAGGCCGAGGGCAAGGGCGTCGACCCGCTCGGCCACTACCTGCCCCCGTACGCGTACGCCTACATGCAGGTGCTCGGCCAGGCGGTGGAGGCCACCAAGAGCCTCGACCAGGGCAAGCTCGCCGAGTACATGCACTCGCACACGTTCAAGACCGTGGTCGGCGACGTGAAGTTCGGCAAGAACGGCGAGTGGGCGACCTCGCGCATGCTGATGGTGCAGTTCCGCAACATCAAGCCGAACGACCTGGAGCAGTTTTCCAAGGTCGGCTCGCGGGTCGTGCTGTACCCGCCGGCCTTCAAGTCGGGAGACATCGTCTACCCGTACAAGCAGTAAAGCGCGCGCCCGCGCGCAGCCGCCCGGTGGCGTAGCCGCATGGATCTGTTCGCGAACGCCATCGTGGCGGGCGTGCTGCTGGGCGCGTTCTACGCGGCCGTGGCGGTCGGGCTGGCCATCACCTTCGGCCAGCTCGACATCGTCAACATCGCGCACCCGGCGTTCGTGATCGTCGGGTCGTACATCGCCTGGATCGTGAACTCGCGCCTGGGGATCGACCCGGTGCTGGTGGGGGTGCTGGCCTCGCCCCTGTTCTTCGTCGCGGGCGCGCTCGTCTACCGCGTCTACTACGCCGCCTTCGAGCGCACGGGACAGGAGTCGCTCTCCGGCCTCGCCTTCTTCTTCGGGGTGATGTTCATCATCGAGGTGTCGCTGATCCTCGTCTACGGGGTGGACTACCGCAACGTGACCGCGTCCTACATCGGCGAATCGATCGAGCTCGGCTACGTCGGCATCCCGCTGCGGCTGCTGGTGCCGTTCCTCGCCGCGAGCCTGATGACGGGCGGCGTGTGGCTCTACCTGTCGCGCACCTTCACCGGCCGCGCGATCCTCGCCGTGGCGCAGGACCGGCTCGCGCTGCAGCTGATGGGCGCGGACCCGGTGCGCATCAAGCAGTGGGCCTTCGGCCTGGCGATCGGCACCACCGCCATCGCCGGCGCGCTGCTGATCATCATCGGGCCGGTCGAGCCTTCGGTCGGGCGCGTCTACATCGGCCGCGCCTTCGCCGTCGTGGTGCTGGGCGGCATGGGCAGCATCCCGGGCATGATCATCGCCGCCCTGCTGCTCGGCGTGGTCGAGTCCTTCGTCAGCACCTTCGCCGGCCCGTCCTGGGCGCCGGCGGTCGCCTTCGGCGTGCTGCTGCTCACGCTCGCCGTGCGGCCCTCGGGCCTGTTCGGCCGCGCCTGACCGTGTTCCGCAGCCGCGCCGACGTGGTGTTCTGGGTCGTGCTGGTCGCGGTGTTCCTCGCCGGCCTGGGCGCGACGTACGTCGTGAAGAACGAGTACTACTTCACCGCGCTCTACGGCATCCTGCAGGCGATGCTGATGGCGGTGGCCTGGAACATCCTGGGCGGCTTCACCGGCTACGTGAACTTCGGCAGCGCGGGCTTCTTCGCCCTGGGCGCCTATACCGTGGTGTTCCTCGACAAGGCGCTCGGGCTGCCGCTGCCCCTGCTCATCGTCGCCGCCGCGCTGGTCTGCGGGCTGCTCGGCCTCGGGGTCGGCTACCTGTCGCTGCGCCTGAAGGGCGTGTACTTCGCCATCGCGACGCTCGCCACCGCGATCGTGCTCGAGACCCTGATCACGAACTGGCGCTACGTGGGCGGCGGGCGCGGCGCCTACCTGGTGGCGCCGGCGGAGGTGCCGTTCTTGTTCTCGAGCTACGTGGACATGCTCTTCGTCGTCATGCTCGCGCTGACGCTCGGCGCGGTCGCCATCTCGCGCTACCTCAACGCCTCGCGCCTCGGGCGCGGGCTCGCGGCGATCCGCGACGACGAGGGGGCGGCCGAATGCGCGGGCGTGCCCACGCTGCGCCTGAAGCTCATCTCCACGACCCTGATGGGCGCGCTGATGGGCGTCGCCGGCGCCCCCTATCCCTTCTTCGTCACCTTCATCGACCCGGCCTCGGCCTTCAACCTGTTCGTGGCGGTGAACGCCATCGCCATGCCGATGATCGGCGGGACCGCGCACTGGCTCGGCCCGGTGATCGGCGCGATCCTCGTCGGCGGCACGCAGGAAGTGGTGACGGTCACCGTCAAGGCCGAGTACAGCGTGCTGGTGGTCGGCATCATGCTGGTGCTGTTCATCACCCTCGCGCCGCAGGGCATCGTCGGCCTGGCGCAGAAGTACCTGCGGAGGCGCAAGTGAGCGCCGAGCTGCTGCGCGTCGAGCGCCTGTCCAAGCGCTTCGGCGGCTTCACCGCGCTGCAGGACGTCGACCTGCACGTGAACGCGGGCGAGCGCCTCGGCCTGATCGGGCCGAACGGCTCGGGCAAGACGACCATGATCAACTGCATTTCGGGCGCGCTGTACAACGACGAGGGCCGCATCCGCTTTGCGGGCGAAGACATCACGCGGCTGCCCCCCTTCGAGCGGGCGCGGCTGGGCATCGCGCGCTCGTTCCAGATTCCCCGGCCGTTCCGCAGCATGTCGGTGCTCGAGAACCTGCGCATCCCGCTCGAATACGCGGCGCGCTCCCGCACCGAGCACCGGCGCATCGACGACGAGGCGATGGAGGTGCTCGAGCGCATCGGCCTGAAGAAGCTGGCGCAGGCGCCCTCGGGCAGCCTCACGCAGGTCGACATGCGAAAGCTCGAGCTCGCGCGCGCGCTCGCGGCGAAGCCTCAGCTGCTGGTCTCCGACGAGGCGATGGCGGGGCTCTCGAGCAGCGAGGTGGACGAGATCCTGGAGATCCTCTTCACGCTCAACAAGGGCGGCGTCGCGGTGATCATGATCGAGCACATCATGCGCGCGGTGATGCGCTTCTCCGAGCGCATCGTGGTGCTGGATGCCGGCCGCAAGATCTGCGAGGGCCTGCCCGACGACGTGTGCCGCGACCGCGAGGTCGAGAAGGCCTACCTTGGCGAATAGGCTCGTCGCGGAAGGCGTCGAGGCCGGCTACGGCTCGGTGCGGGTGCTGCACGGCGTCTCGGTGACCGTGGAGCACGGCGAGTCGGTGGTGCTGCTCGGCTCGAACGGCAACGGCAAGAGCACCCTCATCAAGTGCATCACCGGCATCGTGCAGCCCACCGCGGGTCGCATCTATCTGGAGCGCGACGGCGAGCGCGTCGACCTCGCCGGCCGCAGCCCGCAGGAGATCGTCGCGCTCGGCGTCGCGCTGGTGCCGGAGGGCCGGCGACTGTTCCCGGTGCTCTCGGTGGAGGAGAACCTGCTGCTCGGCGCCTACCGGCGCGAGGCGCGCGCCAAGATCGACGAGAACCTGGCGTTCGTGTTCGAGACCTTCCCGGCGCTGCGCGAGCGGCGCCGCCAGCGCGCCGGCAGCATGAGCGGCGGCGAGCAGCAGATGGTGGCGGTCGGGCGCGCGCTGATGTCCGATCCGAAGTTCCTGCTGGTCGACGAGCCCTCGGTCGGGCTCGCGCCGATCCTCGTCACCCGCATGATCGCCAAGATCAAGGAGCTGAAGGAAAAGCGCAACCTGACGCTATTGATGGCCGAGCAGAACTTCAACCAGGCGATCCGCGTCGCCGACCGCGGCTACATCATCGTGCACGGCGAGATCGTCTTCGAGGGCAAATCGGTCGCCGAGCTCGAGCAGAACGACCTCATCAAGCGCTACTACCTCGGCACCTAAATGGGGACTGTCCCCATTTGACGCTTTACCAAATGGGGACTGTCCCCATTTAGCGCCGCTCGCGCTGCCACTCTTCGCAGCGGCGCATCGCGGCCGGCGTGAACTCGGCGCGCGGCTGGTTGCCGCCGATGATGAACATCAGCAGGTGCTCCTTCCTCGGCTCGTCGTAGGTGACGTTCATGAAGCGCCGTGCCACGCCCACCGGGAACGAGATCACGTCGTAGGGCCTGAGGTCCACGTGCTGCTTCTTCTTCCCCTCGTTCCACTCGCAGCGCCAGCGCCCGGTCATCGCGATGAAGGTCTCGTTGGTGTCGTGGTTGTGCATGAGCGGGCCCTTGCCGGGCTTCGCCTTGCAGTACCCCAGGTTGAAGCCCTCGGCGATGCCGATCGCGGGCATCGCCGAAGCGTCGTCGCCGACCGGCGAAGTCGTCGCGCGGCCCGCCTTCTTCGGCGGCTGGAAGCCGATCACCGCGTAGAGCGTGCGCGTGCACTCGGGGAGCGGACTGTCGGGCAGGCCGCCGTCGGAGCCCTTCAGCCTGGAGAAGCGCGCGACGCGCTTCAGCATCTGCTTCTTCGACAGCGTGCGGATCTTCTTCCACTCAGCCACGGCGTTTCCTCCCCGATCGTCCCGATGCGCGCTCCAGCACGGCGAGCACCGCCGCCGTGTCCTGCCTGCCCCGGCCCTGCGCGAGCGCCGCGCGGTACAGCGGCGCGCTCGCGCGGAACAGCGGCACCGCCGCGCCGAGCCGCGCGGCGTACTCGCCGATGATACGCATGTCCTTCTGCCACATCGCGACCGACATGGTCGCCGGCGTGTAGCGGCGCGCGACCATCATCGGCCCGCGCACCTGGAACATGCGCGAGCCGCCGGCGCCGTCGCCCACCACGCGCAGGACGAGCTCCGGGTCCAGCCCCGCGCGCCGCGCGAGCACGAAGGCCTCCGCCGCCGACACGTTGTGGATGGCGACCAGCAGGTTGGCGACGAGCTTCATCCGCATGCCGTCGCCGAAGCGCCCGAGCCAGGGCCAGGCGCGCGCGAAGCCGCGGAACACGGGCGCCAGGCGGCGGCACGCGGCGGGCGGGCCGCTCGCGAACACCACGAGGTCCTTGGTTCGCGCCTGCGCGCCGGTGCCCGACAGCGGGCAATCGAGCAGCACGATGCGCCGGCGCGCGAGCAGGCGCCGCGCCTTCTCCTTGTCCTCGAGCCGCAGGGTGCTCATCTCCACGACGACCGTGCCCGGCGCGGCGCGCGCCGCGATCTCCGCGCACACCGCGGCAAGCGGCGCGGGGCCGGGAAGCGAGAGGAGCAGGATCTTCGCGCCCGCGGCCACCTCGCCCGCCGAGCCGAGCGGCGCGCCGCCCGCGCGCGCGAGCGCCCGGCGCCGCGCGGCGACCGGGTCGTAGCCGCACACGCGAAGCCCGGCGCGCACCAGGTTCGCGGCGATCGCCGAGCCCATGATCCCCAGGCCGAGCACGCCGACGGAAGGCTTGCGCATCGTTGACAGCGTATCGCCCGTTAGTTGATGATGTCAACGATGTCCGCGGTGACGCTCTGCGAGTGCTTCGCGCGCGACGGCCTGCAGCACGAGCCGGCCTTCGTGCCGACCGGGACCAAGCGCGCGCTGGTCGAGCGCTTCGCCGCGCTCGGCTTCCCGCGCGTCGAGGCCACCTCCTACTCCAATCCGAAGGTCGTGCCGCAGTTCGCCGACGCGAGCGAGCTGCTGGCCGCCCTCTCGCGCCGCCCGGGCACCTCCTACAAGGCGACCTGCGCCAACCCGAAGGCGGTCGAGCGCGCGCTCGCCGACCTCGACGCCGGGCACGGCGCGGACGAAATCAGCCTCCTCGTCTCGGCCACCGAGGCGCACACGCAGAAGAACCTGCGCCGCTCGCGCGCGGAGCAATGGACGAACGTCGAGACGATGGCGCGCGCCGCGCAGGGGCGCTTCCGGCTGGTCGGCACGGTGTCGGTCGCCTTCGGCTGCCCGTTCGAGGGTAAGGTGGACCCCGGCGTAGTCGCGGAGGACGTGGCGCGCTTCGTCGCGCTCGGCGTCGGGCTCGTCGCGCTCGGCGACACCACCGGGCTCGCCACCCCGATGAGCGTGCGCGACATGGTGCGGCGCCTGCCGGGCGGCGCGACGCCCATCGCCCACTTCCATGACACGCACGGCACCGGCCTCGCGAACTACGTCGCCGCGTACGAGGCGGGCATCCGGCATTTCGATTCCTCGTTCGGCGGGGTGGGCGGACACCCGGCGAAGGTGCAGTACGGCGGCGGCTACACCGGCAACGTCTGCACGGAAGACCTCGTGAATCTCTTTGAATCCATGGGCATCGGCACCGGAGTGGACCTCGACGGGCTGCTCGAGACCGCGCGCCATTGCGAGCAGGTGCTCGGGCGCGAGCTGCACGGGAGGGTGACCCGGAGCGGACTGAGCGCCCACCCGTAGGCGGCCGTTGGATTGCTGCGCTGCGTCTGCGGTAGATTGGCCCGGACCATCCCGGGAGGAAACGCCATGCAGCCCATTCGTCGGCATCACGTCGTCTGCGCCGCCCTGCTCTCGCTCGCCTGCGGCGCGTCTCTCGCCGAGGACAAGGCCTCGGCCGAGCACATCCGGAAAGTCACCGGCAAGGTCGACACGCGCTGGATCGTCGCCAACGCGAAGAAGACGCAGGACTGGCCGAGCTACGGCCTGGACTACGCCGAGACCCGCTTCAGCAAGCTGAAGCAGGTGAACGACGGCAACGTCAAGGATCTCGGGCTCGTCTGGACCTACAACCTCGAGTCGACGCGCGGCGTCGAGGCGACGCCGCTGGTGGTCGACGGCGTGATGTACGTGACCGCCTCGTGGAGCGTGGTGCACGCGGTCGACGCGCGCACGGGCAAGCGCCTGTGGAGCTTCGACCCCGGCGTGCCGCGCACCATGGGCTACAAGGGCTGCTGCGACGTCGTCAACCGC
>DASUFW010000003.1:0-30563 GCA_036274335.1 Burkholderiales bacterium
TCCTTCATGAGCTTGGTGGGCGCGTTGCGGATCTGCATCGGCACGGGCCGCGTGCCGTCCTCCTTCACGAACGCGCGCGCCGCATTATAGGCGTTGTACACGGCGTTCGACTTCGCCGCGACCGCGAGGTAGAGCACGGCCTCGGCGAGCGCGAGCTCGCCCTCGGGCGAGCCAAGGCGCTCGTAGGTCTCGGTGGCGTCGAGCGCGAGGCCGAGGGCGCGCGGGTCGGCGAGCCCGACGTCCTCGACCGCCATGCGCACGATGCGCCGCGCCAGGTAGAGCGGATCGGCGCCCCCGTCGAGCATGCGCACCAGCCAGTAGAGCGAGGCGTCGGGATCCGAGCCGCGCACCGCCTTATGCAGCGCCGAGATCTGGTCGTAGAACTGCTCGCCGCCCTTGTCGAAGCGGCGCAGGTTCTTCGCCAGCGTCGACTCGACGAAGGCGCCGTCGATCGCGCCGCGCGGGCGCGCGTTCTGCAGGATCTCGACCGCGTTCAGCAGCCGCCGCGCGTCGCCGTCGGCGAAGCCGGCGAGGCGCTCGCGCGCGCCCTCGTCGAACGCGACCCCCGTGCGCCCGAGCAGCGCCTCGAGGTCCTCGCCCGACAGCGGCTCGAGGACGTACACGGTCGCGCGGGAGAGGAGCGCCGAGTTGACCTCGAAGGACGGGTTCTCGGTGGTCGCGCCGATGAAGGTAAAGAGGCCCTTCTCCACGTACGGCAGGAACGCGTCCTGCTGCGCCTTGTTGAAGCGGTGCACCTCGTCCACGAACAGGATCGTGGAGCGGCCGCGCGCGGCGAGCGCGTCCTCGGCGCGCTGCACGGCGTCGCGGATGTCCTTCACGCCCGAGAACACGGCCGAGAGCGCAATGAACTCCGCGTCGAACGCCTGCGCCATCAGGCGCGCAAGCGTCGTCTTGCCCGTGCCCGGCGGCCCCCACAGGATCATCGAATGCGGCTTGCCCGACTCGAAGGCGAGCCGCAGCGGCTTGCCGGGGCCGAGCAGGTGCTTCTGGCCGAGCACCTCGTCGATGCTTCTCGGCCGCAGGCGCTCCGCCAGCGGCGCCGCCGGCGGCGGCGCCGGGAACAGGTCACTTGCCGAGGACATCGGCGCCCTTGGGCGGCGTGAAGCGGAAGGTCGAGGCCTCGAAGGTCGGGTTGCGCACCAGGCGGCTGAAGCGCAGCCGCGTGGTCTGGCCGAAGTGGTCCTGCAGCTCCATCGCCTCGACGCCCTGGCCGGAGAGGCCCAGGCGGATCCGCTCGAAGCCCGCGTCCTTGTCGCGCGGCTTCGCGTCCAGCCACTCCAGGCCGTCGGCCTGGCCGGCCTCCGAGAGCTCGAAGGCGCGCTCGACTTCGGTCGAGCCCGCGAGCAGCGCCGCCGGCGTGGAGCCGAGCGCGTGGCCCAGCGAGCGCACCGTGACCTGGTTGAGGTCGGGGTCGTAGATCCAGACGCGCTCGCCGTCGCCGACGATCAGCTGCTCGTAGGGCACGCGGATCTGCCAGCGGAAGCGCCCCGGGCGCTGGAACGCGAAGGTGCCGCTCGAGGCCTGCACCAGGCGCTGGTTGCGGTCGTAGACCTTCTGCTCGAACTCGGTGCGCGCCGCGTGCGTCTCGCGCAGGTACGCCCGGAAGCGCTCGAGCGCGTCGGCGCGGGCCAGCGCCGGCACGAGCAGCAGCGCCGCGAGGAGCGCGCGCACCCCTACTCCGCCCTCGCGGGCACCAGCACTTCGCGGTTGCCGTTCGACTGCATGGGCGAGACGAGCCCCGCGCGCTCCATGTCCTCGATCAGGCGCGCCGCGCGGTTGTAGCCGATCCTGAGGTGGCGCTGCACGAGCGAGATCGACGGCCGGCGCGTGCGCAGCACGATCTCGACCGCCTGGTCGTAGAGCGCGTCCTTCTCGCCGCCCGCGCCCTCGCCGTCGAGGCCGCCCGCGGCGTCCTCGCCCGACGCCGGGTCGAGCACGTCCTCGATGTACTCCGGCGAGGCGAGCGACTTCAGGTGGTCGACGACCTTGTGCACCTCGTGGTCGCCGACGAAGGCGCCGTGCACGCGCTGCGCGAGGCCGGTGCCGGCCGGCAGGTAGAGCATGTCGCCGGCGCCGAGCAGCGCTTCCGCCCCCTGCTGGTCGAGGATGGTGCGCGAGTCGACGCGGCTCGCCACCTGGAAGGCGATGCGCGTCGGGATGTTGGCCTTGATGAGCCCCGTGATCACGTCGACCGACGGGCGCTGCGTGGCGACGATCAGGTGGATGCCCGAGGCGCGCGCCTTCTGCGCGAGGCGCGCGACCAGCTCCTCGACCTTCTTGCCGACCACCATCATCAGGTCGGCGAGCTCGTCGATCACCACCACGATGTAAGGCAGTGCCTCGAGCGCCTGCGGCTGGCCGGAGTCGATCGTCGCCGGGTCCTCGAGCGGCTTGCCGTGCTTCTCGGCCTCGAGCACCTTGTGGTTGTAGCCCGAGAGGTTGCGCACGCCGACCCAGGACATCAGCTTGTAGCGGCGGTCCATCTCCGCCACGCACCAGGACAGCGCGTTGGCGGCCTGCTTCATGTCGGTGACCACCGGCGCGAGCAGGTGCGGGATGTCCTGGTAGACCGAGAGCTCGAGCATCTTGGGATCGACCAGGATCAGGCGCACGTGGCGCGGCTCGGCCTTGTAGAGCAGCGACAGGATCATGGCGTTGAGCGCCACCGACTTGCCCGAGCCGGTGGTGCCCGCGACCAGCAGGTGCGGCATCCTCTGCAGGTCGGCGACCACCGGGTTGCCGGCGATGTCCTTGCCGAGCGCGAGCGAGAGCGGCGAGTGCATCTCGGCGTACACCTCGGAGCCGAGGATCTCGGACAGGCGCACCGTCTGGCGGTGCGGGTTGGGGATCTCCAGGCCCATGCAGGACTTGCCGGGAATGGTCTCGACCACGCGGATCGACACCACCGACAGCGCGCGCGCCAGGTCCTTCACCAAATTGACGATCTGGCTGCCCTTCACGCCCACCGCGGGCTCGATCTCGTAGCGCGTGATGACGGGCCCCGGGTAGGCGGCGAGCACCTTTGCGGCGACGCCGAAGTCCGAAAGCTTCTTCTCGATCAGCCGCGAGGTGAACTCCAGCGTCTCGGCGGCCACGCTCTCGCCCTCCTCGCCGACCTCGTCGAGGAGCTTCACCGGCGGCAGCGGCGTGTCGGGCAGGTTCTCGAAGAGCGGCGCCTGCTTCTCCTTCTGCACGCGCTCGGACTTGCGGATCTCGGGCGGCGGCGGCGCGATCACGAGCGGCGGGTGCTCCTCCTCGCGCCGTCGATCCAGTTCCACCATGTGCTCGCGCTCCTCGCGCGCGAGCTCGCCCGCCCGCCGGTCCGCGCGCCCTTCCCAGGCGCGCCGCGCGAGCCCATAGCCGTTCTCGAGCAGCGCGCCGACCGACTCGGCCAGCGCGATCCAGGACACGCCGGTGAACAGGCTGAAGCCGACGGCCGCCAGGGTCAGCAGGACGAGCGTCGCCCCGGTGAAGCCGAGCAGGCCGGACGCGAACCCGCTGAGGGACGCACCGAGCATGCCGCCCGGCGCGAGCGGCAGCTCGACGCGCAGCGTGTACATGCGGAGCGCTTCCAGCGAGGCGCTCGAGAGCAGCAGTAGCGCGAAGCCGGCGAGCGCGATGGCCAGCGGCCGGCGGTCGATCAATGCCGAGCGATCGAGCGTCCGGTAGCCCCAGGCGACGCCCACCAGGCACAGCGCCACCCACCACCAGGCCGAGGCGCCGAACAGGTACAGGAGCAGGTCCGCGAGCCAGGCGCCGGCCCGCCCGCCCGCGTTGTGCGCCGCGCCGCCGGCGGCGCTATGCGACCACCCGGGGTCGCCGCGGTGGAACGTGAAGAAGATGAGCGCCAGGTAGCCGGCGATCGACGCGAGCACCAGCCAGCGCGCCTCGCGCAGCAGGCCGGCGAGCTTGGCGGGAAGGGGCGCTGCTGTGGATTTCGGTGCTGCCATCGCGGCCCAGAGGGTCCGCGAATTTTACCCTCTGGCGCTAGCGGACGCTGATCGCGCACTCCAGCTTCTCGCCGATGCCCGCCACCTGGCGGCCGGAGAGGATCGACTGCAGGAAGGTCGCCGGGGGCGCGAAGCGCAGGCCGGGGTCGGTCGACTGGAACAGCGGCCGCTCGCCGCGCGCAATGTGGCCGAACTGCCCGGCGCCCAGCGCCAGCTCGCCCGCGCCGTTGCGCACCACCACCTCGCCGTCGGACACGCCGACGTAGACCGCCGGCTCGAGCCGCGCACAATCTCCGCCGCGCTCGGTGACGCAGTCGTCCACCGAAAAGGTCGTGCCGCGCACGCCGACCGTGGCGGTCTCGGTGGTCATCTGGAAGTTCTCGGGGTTGCGCTTGCCGATCCCCCCGGTGACCGAGCGCAGGCCGCCCCTGAGCAGCCGCAGCGCGAAGGCGTCTTCCTTCGGCTTGTCCTGCGCGAAGCGGAACTGGTCCAGGCGCACCGAGGTCTGCGGCTTGAGCGTCACGCGTCCGCCGTCGCGGAAGCGGACCTGCGCATAGCTGTCGCGCTCGGTGACGATCGTGTCGCCCTGCTCGATCTCGGACTCGCGCGCGAGGATGCGCACCGTGCCGTCGGCCTTGCGCACGGTCAGCGTGCCGGAGAGCTGCGAGACCACGCCGTCGCCACCCGCCGCCGCCACGACCGGCACCGCCAGCAGGGCGGCGGCGATCAGGAGCGCGCGGAAGGGGATCACGATGCGGCCATGCTAGGCACGGCCCCGGGGGCGGCGCGAGGAACTATTTCACGCGCCGTCGGGCTAAGCGACTGATTTTCCGGGATTTGCCGCCCGCTACTCGGGCAGCATGATGGTGTCGCGCAGGACGATGGTCGAGCCGCGCATCTCGATGTAGCCACCGGTCTGCAGGTCCTTCATGACGCGGCTCACCATTTCGCGGGAAGCGCCGATCATCTTGGCGATGTCCTGCTTGGGCAGGCGCTTGGTGACCATCCTTTGCCCGTCCACGGTCTCGGCCATGTCGAGCAGCAGCCGCGCCACGCGGCCGTACACGTCGAGCAGCGCCAGACTGCCGATCTTGCGATCGGCCTCGCGCAGCCGCCGCACCAGCCCGCGCATCACCGCCATCGCCATCTCGGCGTTCTCGGTCATGCAGCGCTTGAAGTCGCGCCGCGTGATGACCAGCAGCTCGCAGGGCTCGATCGCCACCACGCTCGCCGAGCGCGGGGCGTCGTCGATGAGGCCCATCTCGCCGAAGAACTCGCCCCCCGACAGGATGCTGAGGATCACTTCCTTGCCCTCGGCGTCGCTCATCATCACCTTGAAGCGGCCCGAGAGGATGATGTAGAGCGAGTCGGTCGGGTCGCCGGCGGCGATGATGATCGAGCCGCGCGACGCGCTGCGCCGCGACACGACGGTGGCCAGGGTGCGCAGCTGCTCTTCGGGAAAGCTCGCGAAGAGCGGCACGGTGCGCAGTACGGCCGGGGAAACGGTGGGTGCCATGGGCAGGGTCCTGCGGCTATGGTAGCAAACCCGCCAATTCGTGCCTGTTCAGAACACGACCGACAGGGCGAAGTGCGCCATGTGCTGGCCGCGGGCCCGGTACGTGCCCTCGTCGGGGGGGATCCCCGGCACGCCCCCGGGGTCGAGGACCCAGGCGAGGTCGAAACGCGCGTTGACGCTGTTGCCCCGGTTCAGCCGCAGGCCGATGCCGGCGCTGGCGATACCCTGCGCCGCGACGTCCCCCGGCGCGGGCATGTTCCGCCGCACCGCGCCCCAGTCGTAGAACGCGAGCGCCCGCAGCCGCGCGGCCCCGAGCTCGAGGGCGCGTCCGAACTCCGGCGTGTACAGCTCCAGGGTGCCCTGCCAGCCCCGGTCGTCCGCCACCGCGCGCTCCTGGAACCCGCGCACCGAATTCGCGCCGCCGATGCCGAACTGCTCGCCCGCCACCAGCATGTCCTGCGTCCCCTGGCCGCTCGCCTCGAAGCGGAACTGCCAGTTGCCCGGCAGCGCCCGGAGGTGGCTGAAGGTGCCCCGCCAGAGCACGTACCAGGGGTCCGGGCAGTTGCCCATGCCGTCGGTGCGGGAGACGCCATGCGGCGCGTTGGGCGGGAGCTGGCAGAAGTCCTCGGGGCTGCCGTCGCGGCCGCCGGGCAGGTTGCGCGACACGCCGAAGGAAAGCGACGTCTCCCCGTCCGGGTGGCGCAGCAGGCCCGCGTAGGTGAGCGACAGCGGCCGCACGGTGATGTCCGGCTGCAGCTGCTCGCCCGTGGCCACCGAGCGCACGTCCTTGAAGTGGTAGCCGCGAATGTCCCAGGCGAGCGCGAGGCGCTGGTCGTAGTCGTCGCGCCGGTCCAGGTAGTGGGTGTAGCGGGTGCTGAACAGCCCGCCCGCGCCGCTGACCGTGAACAGGTCGCCGCCGATCACGCCGGAATCGACGTTGGAGTAGCCGGCCGTGAAGTCGAGCGCGTCGCCCAGCCCGTAGAGGGGGATGCGCAGGCCCGCGCCCACGATCAGCACCCGGTCGCTCGGCGTGCCCGAAAAGGAGTTGGGGTCGTCGCTCTTGTAGGGCGCGCCGACGATCTGGAACGTGAGGACGTGGTCCAGGTCGGCGCCGTTCGCGTACTGCACGCCGTAGCCGACGCGCAGCCAGCCGGTCTCGGGGGTGCCCGTGTTGTCGACCGTCAGGCTCTGCCGCAGCGGCGGCTCGTCGCTCACGCGCACGACGGCGTCCACGGTGGCCTCCTGCTCGCCGCTGCGCAGGAGCACGGTAGCCTGCTTCGACGGGTTCTCGTTCGCGACGCGCAGGTTGCGCCCGACCGCGACGATGTTGGGCGCCTCGCCCGGCGCGAGCGAGGGCACGCTGGCGCGGATGTTCGCCTCGCCGAAATAGCGGTTGCCCTCGACGATCACGCGCCCGAGGCGCGCCTCGACGATGCGCAGGCGCACCTCGCCGCGCTCGAGCTCCTGCTCGGGCAGCAGCACCTGCACGGCGCTGTAGCCGGACCCGGCGTACAGCTTCTCGACCGCTTCCAGGGCGTGCTGCACATCGCCGAAGTCGCGGCCCGGGCCGGTGAACGGCGCCGTCGCCTCGCGCAGGCGCGCCTGCGGGATGAGCGTCGCGCCGTCGAAGACGTAGGCCCGGATCTCGAAGCGCGGCCCTCCGCTTGCCTGGGGCGCCGCCGGCGCGGCGGCCCCCAGGCACGCGCACAGCATGGCGAACGCCCCCCAGCGCCGGCCCAATCGGCCTCCCCTTGTTAACTATAATGCCTGCCCCAATCCAGTATAGCTGCGGCATGTCCCCCCAACATCACCGCCTGGTCATCCTCGGCTCCGGTCCCGCGGGCTTCACGGCCGCGGTGTACGCCGCGCGCGCCAATCTGCGCCCGGTGCTGATCACGGGCCTCGCGCAGGGCGGCCAGCTCATGACCACGACCGACGTGGACAACTGGCCCGCCGACGCCGGCGGCGTGCAGGGGCCCGAGCTGATGGAGCGCTTCCAGAAGCATGCCGAGCGCTTCGAGACTGCGCTGGTGATCGACCAGGTGAACCGGGTCGAGCTGGACAAGCGCCCTTTCGTGCTGCAGGGAGACGCCGGCACCTACACCTGCGACGCGCTGATCATCGCCACCGGAGCCTCGGCGAAGTATCTCGGCCTGCCCTCCGAGGCCCGCTTCATGGGCCGGGGCGTGTCGGCCTGCGCGACCTGCGACGGGTTCTTCTTCAAGGGCCAGGAGGTCGCGGTGATCGGCGGCGGCAACACGGCGGTGGAAGAGGCGCTGTACCTCGCCAACATCTGCAAGAAGGTGACGCTCGTCCACCGGCGCGACAAGTTCCGCGCCGAGAAGATCATGGTCGACAAGCTGATGAAGCGCGTCGCGGAAGGCCGGATCGAGCTCGCGCTCGACCAGACGCTCGACGAGGTGCTGGGAGATGCGAAGGGCGTCACCGGCGTGCGCCTGCGCCCGGTCAAGGGCGGTGCTCCCCGCGACATTGCGGTGCAGGGCCTGTTCATCGCCATCGGCCATACGCCCAACACGCAGATCTTCGACGGCCAGCTGGACATGGAGAACGGCTACATCGTGACGCGTGCCGGCCGCGAAGGGGGCTATACGGCCACCAGCGTGCCGGGCGTGTTCGCCGCCGGCGACGTGCAGGACCACGTCTACCGCCAGGCGGTGACCAGCGCCGCGACCGGGTGCATGGCGGCCCTGGACGCGGAAAAGTACCTCGACCAGGCGCCTGCCTGAGGCCCGGCGTGGCCGACCCCGACGACCTCGAGGCGCTGCGCCGCGAGCTCGCGGACGTCCGGCCGCTCGCGCACCGGCGCCGCGCCCTGCCGCACCGCGCGCCCCCGCCGCCCGAGCCGGTGCAGACGCGGCGCGACGAGCGTGCCGCGCTCGCCGAGAGCCTCTCGGGGCCGGTGAGCCCGGAGGACGCGCTCGAATCGGGCGTCGAGCTCAGCTACCTGCGCGAAGGCGTCTCGCGGCTCGTGCTGCGTCGGCTGCGCCGCGGCCACTGGGTGGTGCAGGACGGCATCGACCTGCACGGCATGAACCGGATCGAGGCCGCGGCCCAGGTGGCGCACTTCGTGCGCGCCGCGGCCGCGCGCGGGCTGCGCTGCGTGCGCATCGTGCACGGCAAGGGGCTGGGGTCGAAGAACCGCGAGCCCGTCCTCAAGGGCAAGCTGCGGGCGTGGCTGCAGCCGCGCGACGAGGTGCTGGCGTTCTGCCAGGCGCCGCCCGCCGAGGGCGGCAGCGGCGCGCTGCTGGTGCTGCTGAAGGGCCGCTAGATCGCGGCTTCGTTGGTCTCGCCGGTGCGGATGCGCACCACGTGCTCGACCGAGGTGACGAAGATCTTGCCGTCGCCGATCTTGCCGGTGCGCGCGGACTTGATGATCGCCTCGAGCGCCGCCTCGAGCTGCTTCTCCGGCACCACCACCTCGATCTTCACCTTGGGCAGGAAGTCGACGACGTACTCGGCGCCGCGGTAGAGCTCGGTATGCCCCTTCTGGCGGCCGAAGCCCTTCACCTCGGTGACGGTCAGGCCGGTGACGCCCACTTCCGAGAGCGCTTCGCGCACCTCGTCGAGCTTGAAGGGTTTGACGACGGCTTCGATCTTCTTCATCTGGGGGCCTCCGGGAACGCTGCCCGCATTATAGCGACAGGTCGCCCGCGTCGCGGTAGCGGGAGGTGATCGGGTAGCGCCAGTCCTTGCCGAAGCCGCGCAGCGTGATGCGCACCCCCGGCGGCGCCTGGCGGCGCTTGTACTCGCTGCGGCGGATCAGCTCGACCACGCGGCGCACGTCGGCCGGCGCGTAGCCCTGCGCCACGATCTCGCGCGGCGTGCGGTTCTGCTCCATGTACGCCTCCATGATGCCGTCCAGCACGTCGTAGGGCGGCAGGCTGTCCTGGTCGGTCTGGCCGGGGCGCAGCTCGGCCGAGGGCGCGCGCGTGATGATGTTCTCCGGGATGATGTCCGAGACCGTGTTGCGGTAGCGCGCCAGCTGCCAGACCAGCGTCTTGGAGAGGTCCTTGATCACCGCGAAGCCGCCCGCCATGTCGCCGTACAGCGTCGAGTAGCCGACCGCCATCTCCGACTTGTTGCCGGTGGTGAGCACGATCGAGCCGAACTTGTTGGAAAGCGCCATCAGCAGCGTGCCGCGCACGCGCGCCTGCAGGTTCTCCTCCGCCAGGTCCTCGGCGCGCCCCTCGAACGCGGGCTTCAGCGAAGCCCGGAATGCATCGAACGCCGGACCGATGGGAATCACGTCGTAGCGCACGCCCACGCGCCGCGCCATCTCGGCGGCGTCGTCCTGGCTCATCTGCGCGGTGTAGCCCGAGGGCATCATGACCGCGCGCACGCGCCCGGGCCCGAGCGCGTCGCAGGCGACCGCGAGCGTCAGCGCCGAATCCACCCCGCCCGAGAGGCCGAGGATCGCGCCGGGGAAGCCGTTCTTGTCGAGGTAGTCGCGCGTGCCCAGGCGCAACGCGCCGTAGATCTCGGCCTCGAACGTGGGCTCGGGGACGATCGTCCCGGGCAGCGGACGCGCCCCCTCGAACGCATAGAGCTCCAGCGACTCCTCGAAAAACGGGCCCTGGCGCACGAGCGCGCCGCCCGCGTCGAGCACGCACGAGGCGCCGTCGAATACCAGCTCGTCCTGGCCCCCGACCAGGTTGCAGGCCACCATGGGCATGCCGGTGGCGCGGATCCAACCGCGGAAGATCTCGTGCCGCGTGGACTGCTTGCGCTTGTGGTAGGGCGAGGCGTTGATCGACAGCATGACCTGCGCGCCCGCCGCGCGCGCCGCCTCGGGCACGCGCGGGAACCAGATGTCCTCGCAGATCGCGAGCGCCAGTCGCACGCCCTTTACCTCGAACACGCAGGGCTCGCGCCCGACGTCGAAATAGCGCTTCTCGTCGAACACGTCGTAGTTCGGGAGCTCGCACTTGCGCGCCACCGCGGCGATGCGCCCGTCGCGGATCAGCGCGGCGGCGTTGTAGCGCCGGCCGTCGGGGGCAAGCTCTGGAAAGCCCACCACCAGCGGCACGCCCGGGGCCTGCGCGACCAGCCGCTCGAGCTCCCGCCGGCAGTCGCGCAGGAAGCCCTCGCGCAGCACCAGGTCCTCCGGCGGATAGCCGCACAGCGAGAACTCCGGCGTGAGCACCAGGTCGGCGCCGGCGGCGCGCGCGCGCGCCGCGAACTCCAGGATGCGGGCGGCGTTGCCGGAAAGGTCGCCGACCGTGCAGTTCATCTGCGCGGCGGCGATCAGGAGGCGGTCGGACATCGCGACAATTCTATAATGCGCGCATGGCGGCGAAAGAATCCCTGCGCGTCGCCGAGTCGCTCGCCGGCGTGTCCGCGGCGCAGTGGAACACGCTGGCCGGCGCCAATCCCTTCGTGCGGCACGCGTTTCTCGACGCGCTCCTGGAGAGCGGCTGCGCCAGCGCGCGCACCGGCTGGCAGCCGCAGTTCCTGCTGCTCGAGCGCGACGGGCGGCTGGCCGGGGCGATGCCGCTCTTCGTGAAGACCCATTCGCGCGGCGAATACGTGTTCGACTGGGCCTGGGCGGACGCCTACGCGCGCCACGGCCTCGACTACTACCCGAAGCTGCTCGGCGCCGTGCCGTTCACGCCGGTGCGCGGATCGCGCGTGCTTGCCGAGGACGAGAGCGCCCGCGGCACGCTCGCCCGCGCGGCGCTCGCGGCCGCGCGCGAGTTCTCCTCGCTGCACGTGCTGTTCACCCCCGACGCGGAAGCGAGCGCGCTGGAAGCGCAGGGCATGATGCTGCGCCGGACCGTGCAGTTCCACTGGGAGAACGCCGGCTACGCCGACTTCGAGGCCTTCCTCGCGCGCATGTCGCACCAGCGCCGCAAGAACATCCGCCAGGAGCGGCGCCGCGTGCGCGAGGCGGGCGTCGGCTTCCGCTGGCTGCGCGGCGCCGAGATCGCGGAGAAGGACTGGGCGTTCTTCCACCGCTGCTACGCGCGCACCTACGCCGAGCACGGCTCGCGGCCCTACCTCAGCCTCGACTTCTTCCTGCGCGCGGGCCGGTCCATGCCCGGGAGCTTCCTGCTGATCGTGGCCGAGCGCGAGGGCCGGCCGATCGCGGCGGCGCTCGACGTCGTGGGCGAGGACGCGATCTACGGCCGCTACTGGGGGGCGCTCGAGCACGTGCCGCTCATGCACTTCGAGGCCTGCTACTACCAGACGATCGAGTACGCGATCGCGCACGGCCTCGCGCGCTTCGAGGGCGGCGCGCAGGGCGAGCACAAGCTGTTCCGGGGGCTCCTGCCGGTCGAGACGCTGTCCGCGCACTGGCTGGCGCACCCGCGCTTCGCCGCGGCGGTCGAGGACTACCTGGCGCGCGAGTCGCAGGGCATCGCGCGCTACGTGAACGAGCTGAACGAGCACACGCCCTTCAAAGTATGATGGCCGCGAGGGAGGAGACGACATGAGGCTCAAGGACAAGGGGGCGCTCGTCACGGGCGCGGGATCCGGATTCGGCGCGGGCATCGCCCGGCGCTTCGCCGAGGAAGGCGCGAGGCTCCTGGTGAACGACATCAACGCCGAGGGCGGCGCGAAGATCGCGAAAGAAGTGGGCGGCGAGTTCGTGCAGGCCGACGTGTCGAAATCCGCCGACTGGGCGAAGCTGGTCGCCGCCGCGACCGCCAAGCTCGGGCGCCTCGACATCGTGGTGAACAACGCGGGCTGGACGCACCGGCGCAAGCCCTACGTGGAGGTCACCGAGGCCGAGTTCGACAAGGTCTACGCGATCAACGTGAAGAGCATCTACCTCTCGGCGCTGCACGCGCTGCCCGTGATGCGCAAGCAGGGCGGCGGGTGCTTCGTGAACATCGCTTCCACCGCGGGCCTGCGCCCGCGCCCGGGCCTGACCGTCTACAACAGCTCCAAGGGCGCGGTCATCCTGATGTCGAAGTCGATGGCGGCGGAGTTCGGGCCCGACAAGGTCCGCGTCAACTGCGTGAACCCGGTGTTCAGCCCCGACACGGCGCTGTCCGCCGAATTTGCCGGCGGCACGGTGACCGAGGAAGCGAGGAAGGCCTTCCTGGCCACGATTCCCCTGGGGCGGTTCTCCACGGCGCTCGACGTGGCGAACGCGTGCCTCTACCTCGCCTCGGACGAGGCGGCGATGATCTCGGGAAGCTGTATCGAGGTGGACGGCGCGCGCTGCGTGTAGGCGCTAGGCGCGCTTGAGTCCGCCCAGCAGTGCCGCGACCTGGCGCGGGCGCCGGCCGCCCTGCCGCTGCTCCTGCGGTTCCTCGGCCTTGGGCGCCTGCGGCGCCGCCTCCGGCGTGGGCTCGTAGGGCTTGGAAAAGATCGGGTCGGCCGGCGGCCTGGCCGGCTTGGCCTGCGCCCGGTGCGGCACCGGCGCGGTGCCGCGCGCGGCGTGCCCGCGCCGCGGCGCCTTGTCGCGATCGCCGATCAGCGTGGCCGCTGTGCCGCGGTCCGGCTCGAATCCCGGCACCAGGGTGCGGTCGATCTTGCGCTTGATCAGCCGCTCGATCGCCGCGAGGGCCTCGAGATCCTGGGTCGCCACCAGCGAGATCGCCTCGCCCGTCAGGCCCGCGCGCCCGGTGCGGCCGATGCGGTGCACGTAATCCTCGGGCGAGTGCGGGATGTCGAAATTGATGACCTGCGGCAGCCCCTCGATGTCCAGGCCGCGGGAGGCGACGTCCGTGGCGACCAGCACCGCGGTCTTGCCCGCCTTGAAATTGTCGAGCGCCACCAGGCGCTCGGCCTGCGACTTGTCGCCGTGGATGGCGTCGGCCTGGATGTGGTCGCGACGCAGCTGGTGCGCGAGCCGGTTCGCGCCGATGCGCGTGCCGCAGAACACCAGCACCTGCTTCAGGCCGCGCGTCTGGATCAGGTAGGCGAGGAGCTCCCGCTTCTTCTCGCGCGACACCGGGTGCACGACGTGCGTCACGAGCTCGGCGACGGCGTTGCGCGCCGCGACCTGCACTTCCGCGGGGTTGCGCAGCAGCGACTTCACCAGGCTGCGGATCTCGTCCGGGAAGGTCGCCGAGAAGAGCAGGTTCTGACGCGTCGCCGGCAGCAGCGAGATGATGCGCTTGATGTCGGGCAGGAAGCCCATGTCGAGCATGCGATCGGCCTCGTCCAGGGTCAGGATGCCGACCTGGTTGAGCATGACGGTCTTGCTCTGCACGTGGTCGAGCAGCCGCCCCGGCGTCGCTACCAGGACCTCGACGCCGCGCCGCAGCTCGCGGATCTGCGCGTCCATGTCGGCGCCGCCGTACACCACGGTGCTGCGCAGCGGCAGGTGCTTGCCGTAGTCGCGGAAGCTCTGCTCCACCTGGATGGCGAGCTCTCGCGTCGGCGCGAGCACCAGCACGCGCACCGGATGGCGCGCCGGCGACGCGCTCGTGCTCGCGAGCGGCGCGAGGCGCTGCAGGATGGGCAGCGCGAAGGCCGCCGTCTTGCCCGTGCCGGTCTGCGCGCCCGCCATGAGGTCGCGCCCGGCGAGCACCAGCGGAATCGCCTGTGCTTGCACCGGAGTGGGCTGCTCGTAGCCCTGGTCGCGAACCGCCTGGAGTAGCGGAGCGATCAGCCCGAGCTGATCGAAGGAAGAACTGTCCAACGCGCGAATTATACTCCCGTCCCCGCATGATCCTCCTGCGCAATCTCGCCCTGTCGCGCGGGCCCCACCCGCTGATCGCCCGGGCCTCCCTCACGCTCGAGCGCGGCTGGCGCGTGGGCCTCACCGGCGCGAACGGCAGCGGCAAGTCGAGCCTGCTCGCGATGCTCGCGGGCGAGCTCGCGCCGGACGCGGGCGATTGCGAGATCCAGCCCGGCATGCGGCTCGCGCGCGTCGAGCAGGAAGCGCCCGCGCTCGAGACGAGCGTGCTCGACCACGTGCTGGATGCCGACCTGCCGCTGCGCGCCGCCGAGGCCGAGGTCGCGGCGGCCGAAGCCTCCGGCGACGGCGAGGCCATCGCGCACGCGCACGAGCGCCACGCGCAGGCCGGGGGATACACGGCACGCGCCCGGGCGCAGGCCCTGCTCGCGGGCCTCGGATTCGCCCCCGGCGACCCCGCGCGCCGCGTGCGCGAGTTCTCGGGCGGGTTCCGCATGCGGCTCAATCTCGCGCGGGCGCTCATTGCACCCTCCGACCTGCTGCTCCTCGACGAGCCCACCAACCACCTCGACCTCGACGCCATCCTGTGGCTCGAGGGCTGGCTGCGCGGCTACGCGGGCACGATGATCGTGGTGTCGCACGACCGCGACTTCCTCGACCGGGTGTGCGACCGCACGCTCGCCATCCTGCCCGGCGAGGACGCCGGCACGCTCAAGCTCTACGACGGCGGCTACTCACGCTTCGAGCAGGCGCGCGCCCTCGAGCTCGAGCAGCAGGGCGCCGCGGCGGCGCGCCAGGACCGCGAGATCCGGCGCATCACCGCGTTCGTCGAGCGCTTCCGCGCCAAGGCGACCAAGGCGCGCCAGGCGCAGTCGCGCCTCAAGCGCCTGGAGCGCATGGCGCGCGTCGCGCCGGTGGTCGCCGCCGACAGCTACCGCTTCCAGTTCGAGGAGCCCGTGCGCCAGCCCGAGCGCATCCTCGCGCTGCACGACGCTGCGGTCGGCTACGACGGGCGGCCGGTGCTCTCGGGGATCGAGCTCGCGCTGACCGGCGCGGACCGCGTGGCCGTGATCGGCGCGAACGGCAACGGCAAGACGACGCTGGTGCGGCTGCTCGCCGGCGAGCTCGCGCCGCTCGGCGGCGAGCGCATCGAGGGACGCGACATCGTCACCGGCTACTTCGCGCAGCACCAGGTGGAGATGCTGCGCGGCGAGGAGACGCCGCTCGCCATGATGACGCGCCTGTACCGCGGCGAGCGCGAGCAGCAGCTGCGCGACTTCCTCGGCCGCTTCGGCTTCGGCGGCGAGCGCGCCGACCGGCCGATCGCGCCGCTCTCGGGCGGCGAGAAGTCGCGCCTGGCGCTCGCCGCGCTCGTCAAGCGCCGTCCCAACCTGCTGCTGCTCGACGAGCCCACCAACCACCTGGACCTGGAGATGCGCCGCTCGCTCGCGGTGGCGCTGCAGAGCTTCACGGGCGCGCTGGTGATCGTGTCGCACGACCGCAGCCTGCTCGCCGCCTGCGCGGACCGCATCCTGGTGGTGTCCGACGGCCACGTGCGCGAGTTCGACGGCGACCTCGAGGACTACCGCCAGCTCAGGCTCAAGGAAGGCCGCGCGCGCGACGGCGAGGCCCGCCCCTCGCGCAAGGACGAGCGGCGCGCCGGCGCCGAGGCGCGCGCCGAGCTGCGCCGGCGCCTGCGCCCGCTCGAGAAGCAGCTGGCCGCCATCGAGACTCGCCTCGCGGAGCTCGCGCGCGAAATCGGCGCGGTGCGCGAGGCGCTCGCCGATCCCGCGCTGTACGAGCGCCCGGATCCGGCGCGCATGGCGGCGCTCGGCAAGGCCGAGGCGCAGCTCGCGGAGGCGCTGGCGCACGCCGAGGAAGACTGGCTGCACGCCTCGGCGCGCCTCGAGGCGCTCCGGGGGGACGACGCTAGTTGAGCGTACGGCCGGGGCGCGCCTCGGCGGCGGCGCCCTCCGGCCCGGGGAGGGTGAGCTCGATGTCCCAGCCGCTCTTCTTGACCGCGGCCTGCAGCAGCCGGCACAGCGAGTGCAGCAGCACCGCGTCGAGCGTCAGGGTGATGCCCTGCCCCTCGGCCGGATGCATCGCCAGCACCGGCCGGCCCTTGCGGTCATGCCCGGTCTGGATGCGCCCGAGGAGCAGCGGATCCTCGCCGAGCGGCGTGCTGCGCGCCTTCTTCTCGTAGGCCTTGCTGAAGTCGGCCTTGCCGACCGCCTGCTCGTGCTCGATGCCGAGCAGCGCCTTGCGCGCCTCGGGGTTGGCCTGGGTGCGGATGCGCGGGCTCGCGTCCTCTGCGAGCTTGACCAGCAGGGGCCACAGCAGCTTCACGTAGCGCCGCGTCAGCCAGGCGCGCAGCTCGACCCCGTCGTCCGTCGAGATGAGCATCAGCAGGCGATCCTGCTCGGCGCTGTAGTCCACCTTGAGCTGCTGCAGCTTCACCGGTGCATGATAGCAATCCATGGGCGAGATCCGGCCGGTACGGCAGGGCGCCGACCTCGAGGCGGTGCGCACGCTGTTTCGCGAGTACGAGCGCTGGGTCGGCGAGCCCGCCTGCTTCGCCGGGTTCGAGCGCGAACTGGCTGAATTGCCGGGGGAATACGCACCCCCGGACGGGCTGCTGCTGCTCGCGCTCGAGCAGGGCGTCCCTGCCGGCTGCGCGGGCCTGCGCCGCCTCGGCGACGGGGCCGGGGAGATGAAGCGGCTCTACGTGCGCGAGGCGTTCCGCGGCCGCGGCCTCGGGCGGCGGCTCGCCGAGGTGCTCATCGGCGCCGCACGCGCCGCCGGCCGCCCCGTGCTGCGCCTCGACTCGCTGCCGAAGATGCGGGCCGCCCTCGCGATGTACGCCGAGCTCGGCTTTGCGCCGCGCGGACCTTACGCCGCCGACCCGACGCCGGGCGCGCTTTTCTTCGAGCGGCCGCTGTAGCGATGCGGCCGGCGCGCTCGAGCAGCCCGGTGCTGGAGCGCTGGTGCTCGAACGGGATGGAATGCACGGCGCCGCCGCGCGAGCGCACGCCGTCGGCGCCGACCATCCGCTCGACCGCCCAGTCGCCGCCCTTCACCAGCACGTCGGGCGCGCAGGCCTCGATCAGCGCGGCGGGCGTGTCCTCGTCGAACCAGGTGACGGCGTCGACCGACGCGAGCGCCGCGATCAGCGCCATGCGGTCGGCGAGCCCGTTGAGCGGCCGCCCGGGACCCTTGCCCAGGCGTCGCGCCGAGGCATCGCCGTTGAGCGCGACGAGCAGCGCGGCACCGAGCGCTCTCGCGCGCGCCAGGTAGGTCACGTGGCCCCGGTGCAGGAGGTCGAACACGCCGTTGGTGAACACGAGCGGCCGCGGCGCCGCGCGCGCCCAGGCCGCCGCGGCGGCCGGCTCGAGGATCTTGCGCTCGAACGCGGGCCCGCCTATTTGCTGGGCGGCCGGCACACTTCGTCGGTCGGCTTGCAGTACTCGAACATCTTCACGACCTTGCGCACGCCGCCGGTCGTGCGGGCGATCTCGACCGCGTCCGCCGCCTCCTGCTCGGTCACGATGCCCATCAGGTAGACGACCGCCGCCTCGGTCGTCACCTTGACGTAGAACGGGTTGACCTTGTTGGCGTCGACCAGGCGCGTCTTGACGGCCGAGGTGATCAGGGCGTCGTTCGAGCGAGAGGTGGTCGAGGACTGGCCGGCGAGCTGCAGCTCGTTGCTCACGCCGCGCACGTTGGGCACGCCTTGCGCCAGCGCCTGGGCCTGCTGGCGGGTCGCCTCGTCGGGCACCTCCCCGGTGAGCAGCACCCAGCGGTTGAACGCCGTCACGTCCACGTGCGCGCGCTCGCCGTAGCGGTCGTCGATCCGGTTCGAGGCGCGCAGCTGGATGCCGCGGTCCTCGAGCTGGGTGGCCGAGGTACGCCGGTCTTCGGCCGTCGCCACCGCCATGCTGGCGCCGCCGATGATCGCCGCCTCGATGCAGCCCTGCAGCAGCACCGTGGCCAGCGTCGCGCCGGCGAGAAGGAAAGGCCTGAGATTCATGGTTGGGCTCCAAACAGCTGATGATCGATGCCGTCGCACAGGCAGTGCAGCACGAGCAGGTGGACTTCCTGGATGCGCATGGTGCGCTCGTGCGGCACGCACACGTGCACGTCCTCGGTGCCCAGCGCCGCGCCGGTCTTGCCGCCGCCGCGGCCGGTGAGCGCCACGGTGCGCAGGCCGAGCTCGCGCGCGGCGCGCACCGCGTTCACCACGCTCGGCGAGTTGCCCGAGGTCGAGATGGCGAGCAGCACGTCGCCCGCGCGGCCGAGGGCGCGCACCTGCTTCTCGAACACTTCGTCGTAGCTGTAGTCGTTGGCGATCGAGGTCAGGTTGGAGCTGTCGGCGGCCAGCGAGATCGCCGCCAGCGGCGGGCGCTCGCGCTCGAAGCGGTTCACCAGCTCCGCCGCGAAGTGCTGCGCGTCGGCCGCCGAGCCCCCGTTGCCGCAGGCGAGCACCTTGCCGCCCGCGCGCAGCGACGCGCTCATCGCCTCCACTGCCCGCGCGATCGGGGCGGCGAGCGGCTGCGCCGCCCTGCGCTTGAGTTCCGCGCTGTCCGCGAAGTGCGCCGCGATGCGCTCGGCGAGCGCGGCGCTCTGGTCGGCGTGCCCCATGAAGCGGGAATTCTACACGCTGATCTGCGACCCTTTCGCGACTACTCGCCGAAGGCGTCCCGGATCCAGTGCACGCGGGCGGGTGCCACCGCGTCGAGCAGCAGCACGTCGAAGCGGCACGGCACCGCCGGGCGCCCGGCGAGATAGTGGCGGGCTGCGGCGACAATCCGCGCGCGCTTGCCGGCGGTGACGCTCTCTGCGGCGCCGCCGAACGCCGCGCTATGCCGCAGCCGCACCTCGGCGAACACCAGCGTGTCCCCGTCCGCGGCGACGAGGTCGATCTCGCCGGCGCGGCAGCGCCAGTTGCGCGCCAGGATCCGCAGGCCCGCACCCTGCATCAGGGCCGCACAGAGGTCCTCGGCTCGCGCGCCGCTCGCGTTCATGGCAACCTTAACGCCGCCGCCCAGCGGCGCGTTGACCGTGCCCCCCGGAACCCTTTACGTCGTCGCCACGCCGATCGGCAACCTCGCCGACGCCGGCGCGCGCGCGCTCGAGGTGCTGCGCGAGGCGGACGTGCTGGCCTGCGAGGACACCCGCACCACGCGCACGCTCCTCGCCCGCCACGGGATCGAGCGGCCGGCGCAGGCGCTGCACGCGCACAACGAGCGCGCCGCAAGCGAGCAGCTGCTCGCGGCCCTGCGCGCGGGCCGCAGCGTCGCCCTGGTGAGCGACGCCGGCACGCCCGGCGTCTCCGACCCCGGCGCGCTGCTCGTCGAGGCGGCCCACCGCGAAGGCATCCGCGTAGTCCCGGTGCCCGGGCCGAACGCGGCCGTCGCCGCCTGGTCGGCCGCCGGCTTCGCGGGCGACCGCTTCCTGTTCGTCGGCTTCCTGCCGCCGAAGCCCGCGGCGCGAAGGAAGGCGCTGGAGGCGCTCGAGCATCCGTGGCCGATCGTCTTCTACGAGGCGCCGCACCGCGTGCTCGAGTGCGTGCGCGACCTGCGGGCGCGCTACGGCCACGCCCGCGAGCTGGTCATCGCCCGCGAACTCACGAAGAAGTTCGAGGAGGTGGCGCGCCTGCCGCTCGGCGAGGCGGAGGCGTGGCTGGGCGCCGGTGCGCACCGGCAGCAGGGGGAGTTCGTGCTGGTGCTGGGGCCCGGCGCCGCGCCGGCGCCCGCGGCGGCCGAAGGCGAACGCGTGCTCGGCGTGCTGCTCGAGGTGCTGGCGCCGGGCGACGCGGCGCGGCTGGCCGCGCGCATCAGCGGCGCGCCGAGGAACGCCTTGTATCGCAAGGCGCTCGCGCGCGACCAGTAGAATCGGGCGCATGGACCGACTCACGCTCCTCCGGCCGGACGACTGGCACCTGCACCTGCGCGACGGCCCGCAGATGGCCGACGTGCTGCCCGACACCGTGCGGCGCTTCGCGCGCGCCATCGTGATGCCGAACCTGCGCACCCCGGTGCGCACCACGCAGGAGGCGCTCGCCTACCGCGGCCGCATCTTCCAGGCGATGCCCGAGAACGCGCGCTTCGAGCCGCTGATGACGCTCTACCTCACCGACGACACCCCGCCCGAGGAAATCGCGCTCGCACGGCGCTCGGGGCAGGTGCACGCGGTCAAGCTCTACCCCGCGGGCGCGACGACCCACTCGGACTCGGGCGTGACGCGCATCTCGCGCTGCTTCCACACGCTGGAGAAGATGGAGGAGCAGGGCATGCCGCTCCTCGTGCACGGCGAGGTGACGACGCCCGAGGTGGACGTGTTCGACCGCGAGGCCGTGTTCCTCGAGGAGGTGCTGGGGCCGCTGATCGAGCGCTTCCCGGGCCTGAAGGTGGTCCTGGAGCACATCACCACGCGCCAGGCGGCGCAGTTCGTCGAGGTCACCGGCCCCAACGTCGCGGCGACGATCACGGCGCACCACCTGCTCCTCAACCGCAACGCGCTCTTCCAGGGCGGCGTGCGGCCCCACCACTACTGCCTGCCGGTGCTCAAGCGCGAGGCGCACCGCGAGGCGCTGATCGAGGCCGCCACCTCCGGAAATCCCAAGTTCTTCCTCGGCACCGACAGCGCGCCGCACGCGCGCGGCGCCAAGGAGGCCGCCTGCGGCTGCGCGGGCATCTACACCGCGCACGCGGCGCTCGAGCTGTACGCGGTCGCCTTCGAGGAGGCCGGCGCGCTCGACAAGCTGGAGGACTTCGCCAGCCGCTTCGGTCCGCGCTTCTACGGCCTGCCGGAGAACACCGACCGCGTGACGCTCGAGCGCAAGCCCTGGACGGTGCCCGAGACGCTCGCCTTCGGCGGCGAGACGCTCGTGCCGCTGCGGGCCGGCGAGACGCTGCCCTGGAAAGTCGTCTAGCCCATCCGGTCTACGCGCCGCTGCAGCCGTGGCTGGCGGCGCTCGGGCCCGCGCCGTCGCTCGACGCACTCAATGCCGCCGCCGAGCGCGCAGACCTGCGCACCGAGAGCGGCCGGGCGGTGCGCTTCGTGCCGCCCGGGCCGAGCGACCCCTACTATGAGGTGCACTTGTACGAGACCGGCCGCGTGCAGTCGCGCCCGGAGAGCCGCCACGACCTGTTCAACGCGCTGTGCTGGCTCGCCTTTCCCCGCACCAAGGCGCGCATCAACGCGCTGCACGCCGCGGCGATCCCGCGCGAGGGCGGGCGCCGCGGGCGGCTGCGCGACCTGCTGACGATCCTCGACGAGGGCGGCGTGCTGGTCGCCTGCGCCGACGAGGCGCTGAACGCGCTCCTCCGGAATTTCCAGTGGAAGGCGCTCTTCTGGCAGGAGCGCGCGCGGGTGCAGCGCGCCATGCGCTTCGTGGTGCTCGGGCACGCGACGCTCGAGCAGGCGCTGGAGCCGCGGCCCGGCATCACCTGCAAGGCGCTGTTCGTCGATCCCGGCCTCGATCCCGACGCGCAGGCCGCCGACTGGCTCGCGCGGCTGCCCGCGGACGCCTCGCCGCGGCTGCTGCCGCCGGTCCCGGTGTTCGGCTACCCCGGCTGGCTGCCGGCGTCCGCAAGCGCAGCGCTGTACGAGGACGAGCGCTTCTTTCGTCCCGCGCCGGGGAATCCGCCGGCGGGCGCGTAGAATCCGCCGTGAGACGGCCAGGCAGCCGCTGTGGCGACACAGAGGAAAGTCCGGGCTCCACAGGACGGGATGCGGGGTAACGCCCCGGCGCGTATACATGAAGGCGACGAAGAGGGCCACAGAGACGAGTCTTCCGCGGGAATCTTCCTCGGAAGGGTGAAACGGGCAACCTCCATCCGGAGCAACACCAAATAGGCAAGCGCCTGAGGCCGGTCCGGCCGAGCTTGCGGGTAGGTGGCTAGAGCCGCGGGGCGACCCGCGGCCCAGAGGAATGGCTGCCGCGGCGGGTTTCCCGCCGCACAGAACCCGGCTTATCGGCCGTCTCGCTTTGCTTTCCTGCGTTGTGCGCCGCGGGCGCCAAAATCCTTTTGCCATCGGCGCGGGGCTGAAGACATAATGCGCCGTGCACGACCGCCTCAACCAGAACGACGTCACGAACAAGGTGGACGTGGAAGACCCGGACGCGGTCCGGGATGCCGTCCTCGCCCTGATCGGGACGCGCTATCCGGGCGAGAGCCTCGCGCCCCTGCAGCAGGCCTTCGACGACGTGAAGGCGCTGTTCGCCGGCCAGTTCCCCGGCTACCTGCCCTGCGACACCCCGTACCACGACCTGCGCCACACGCTCGACATGACGCTGGCGATGGCGCGGCTGATCGACGGCCACGACCGGGGCGTGGCGCCCACCGAGCGCATCGGCGCGCGCCGCGCGATGCTGGGCGTGGTGGTCGCCCTGCTGCACGATTCCGGGTACCTGAAGCGCGCGTCCGAGGCCCATGTCGAGAACGGCGCGGTCTTCACCAAGATCCACGTCAGCCGCAGCGCGGATTTCCTGACGCGCTACCTGCCGCGGCTGGGCTACGCCGAGGAGGCCGGCGCGGCCGCCAAGCTGGTGCACTTCACCGGCTACGAGATGGACATCGACGACATCATGGTGCACGACCCCCGGGACCGCCTGATCGGCTACCTGGTCGGGACCGCGGACCTGCTCGGGCAGATGTCGGACCGCCTGTATCTGGAGAAGTGCCGCGAGTTCCTCTACCCGGAGTTCGTCTGGGGGCGGATCGCCCGCGAGACGCTCTCGGACGGGCGAGAGATCGTGCGCTACGCCTCGCCCGACGACCTGATGCTCAAGACCCCCGGCTTCTACGAGTACGTCGCGCGCACGCGCATGCAGACCAAGCTGGCCGGCGTGGACCGGTTTGCCGAGGCGCACTTCGACGGACCGAACCTGTACCAGAGCGAGATCGACCGCAACATGGGGTTCCTGAAGCTCGCCATCGAGGAAGCCGACCTCTCGCGGCTGCGCCGCTTCTGCTACTCGCTCTCGCGGCGCGAGGCGAGAGTCGCCTGAGCCGCGGCGGGCTCAGTCGTCCTTCGAGCGGATCGACTGCCGGAGGTCGATCAGGGTCAGGGCCACGCCGATGATCACCACCAGCGAGAAGGGCACGTCCTTGAGCTTGATCGCCACGGGCGCGAGGTAGGTGATCAGCAGGCCCGCCGCCACGATTCCGGAAATGATCTTGAAGGGCATCGCTCGGGTCTCCTTGTCGTTCAGGCGCTCGCCAGCCGCGATACCAGCCAGCGCGCAGTTCGCAGCAGCCGCAGGTCGCCGCCGCGGGGCCCGACCAGCTGCACGCCCATCGGCAGCCCGTCGGCGCCGCGCAGGAGGGGCAGCGTGATCGCGGGCATGCCGCACAGCGACCACAGCGTGCAGAAGGACGGGTCGCCGGTGGCCTCCAGCCCCTTCGGCGCGGTCCCCGGCGCGGCGGGCGTCACGAGGGCGTCGCAGCGCTCGAAGATCTCCTCGAAGCCCTCGGTGATGAACGGGATGCGCGCGCAGGCGCGCTGGTACTCGAAGGCGCTCGCCGCGCGCCCGCGCTCGAGCTGCGCGCGCAGCGAGTCCGACAGCTGCTCGCGCCCTTGCTCGTACTCGCGGGCCAGGTTGAACGCCATCTCGCATTCCATGATCAGGCGATGCCAGTCGAGCGCCTGGCGCGTCGAGTCCGCAAGATCGAGGGCGAAGACGCGCTCGCCCAGCTCGGCGACCAGCTCCTCGAACGCCGACACCGTGTCCGGCGCTGCCCGGTCCCAGGCCGGCCCCTTCACGAAGGCGAGCGTCGGCGGCAGCGGCGGCTCCTCGGCGGCCGCGGCCATGAATGGCATGCGTGCGCGGGGGCGCGTATCGGGATCGAGCGGGTCGTAGCCGACCAGCTGCTCGGCGACCAGCGCAATGTCCTCCAGCGTGCGGGCGAACACGCCCACGTGGTCGAGGGTGCGCGAGAGCTTGAGGATGCCGCCGCGCGAGATCAGGCCGTGCGTCGGCTTGAAGCCGTACACGCCGCAGAAGGCGGCCGGCCGGATGACCGAGCCGTTGGTCTGGCTGCCGATCGCGAGCGGCACCATGCCGGCGGCGACCGCGGCGGCCGAGCCGCTGGACGAGCCGCCCGGCGTGTGCGCCGGATGGTGCGGATTGCGCGTCTTGCCCGGCCGGTAGGTCGCGAACTCGGTGGTGACGGTCTTGCCCAGAATCACCGCGCCCGCGGCGCGCAGCCTCGCCACCGCCGTCGCGTCGTCGCGCGGCGTGCGCCCGGCGTGCAGCACGCTGCCGTCCTCGGTGGGCATGTCCTCCGTATCGATGATGTCCTTGATGCCGACCGCGAGCCCGTGCAGCGGGCCGGTCGGCCCGCCCTCGCGGCGCGCGGCGTCGCGCGCGCGCGCCTGCGCGAGCGCGTGCTCGGGATCCAGGTAGGTCCAGGCCTGCACGGCGGGCTCCGCGTCCCGGATGCGCGCGAGGCACGCCTCGGTGAGCTGCTCGGCGCTCAACAGGCCGTCGCGCAGGGCGCGCGCGGCGTCGGTCGCCGAAAGCCAGTGCAGCTGCGAGGCGTCCACGCGCTCAGCGCCCGTAGATGAGGTTGGGCAGCCAGAACATGGTCTGCGGGAACACGTACACCACGATCATGGTGATGAACACCATGGCGAGGAACGGAAAGCACCCCCGGAAGATCGTCCACAGCTGCACCTGCGGCGGCGCGATGCCCTTGAGGTAGTACGCCGACATCGCCATCGGCGGCGTGAGGAACGAGGTCTGCAGGTTGAGCGCCACCAGGATGCCGAACATCATCGGGTCGACGCCGAAGTGGGGCAGCAGCGGCAGGAAGATCGGTACGAAGATGATGATGATCTCGCTCCACTCCAGCGGCCAGCCCAGCAGGAAGATGATGAACTGGGAGATGATGAGGAACAGGATCGGGTTGAGGTTGAGGCCCAGCACGAACTCCTTGATGATCCCTTCGCCGCCCAGGTACGAAAACACCGACGAGAAGGTCCACGAGCCGACGAACAGGAAGCACACCATCGCGGAGGTGCGCGCGGTCAGGTAGACCGCTTCCTGCAGCCGGGGCCAGGTCAGCGCCCGGTACGCGGCCGCCAGCACCAGGGCGCCGAGCGCGCCGACCGCGGCCGCCTCGGTGGGCGTCGCCAGCCCGAACAGGATCGATCCCAGCACCGCGAGGATCAGCACGGCCAGCGGCACGAAGGCCTGCACCAGCAGCAGGATGGCCTTGCTCCAGGGCACGTTGGTCTGGTCCTTCGGCAGCTTCGGGCACAGGCTCGGGTTGAGGACCGCGCGCGTGATCACGTACACGATGTAGAGCGAGGCGAGCAGGAACCCGGGGATCATCGCCGCGGCGTACAGCCGGACGACGGACACCGACGCCGTCGCCGAGTACACGATCAGCATGATCGAGGGCGGGATCAGGATGCCCAGCGTCCCGCCGGCGCAGATGACGCCGGCCGAGAGCTTCTGGTCGTAGTTCGCCTTGAGCATGGCCGGGAACGCAAGCAGGCCCATCAGCGTGACCACGGCGCCGACGATGCCGGTCGCCGTCGAGAACAGCGCGCAGGTCACGAGCGCCGCCACCGCCATGGCGCCCGGCACGTGCCGCAGCGCCACCTGCAGGCTGTAGAACAACCGGTCGAGGATGTTGGAGCGCTCGACCACGTAGCCCATGAACAGGAACAGCGGCACCGCCACGAGCACGTCGTTGCTCATGATGCTCCAGGTGTTCTGGGTCAGCAGGTAGAAGAGCCGGTTGTCGAAGAACTCCTGGCCCGGCTGGTAGTAGGCGTAGAAGCCGAAGGCGACGCCCATGCCCATGAGCGTGAAAGCGATCGGGAACCCGAGCAGGATAATGAAGATGAACAAGCCCAGCATCATCAGCGCGACGACCGGATCGCTCACTTGGAGCCCTCCCCCGTTTGTCCGCCCGAGTGCTGCTGGATGAGCACGTCCTCCAGCTCCTCGACGTCGTGCAGCCGCGCCGGCCAGCGGCCGTCCCGCATGCACAGGACGCAGCGCAGGACCTCGGCGACCCCCTGGATCGCGAGCAGCCCGGCGCCGAACGGGATCATGAGCTTCATCTGCCAGATCGGGATGCCGACCGGGCTGTTGACGCTGACCTCGCGGATCTTCTCGGCCTCCAGGCCGTAGGACCAGCCCGCGTATACCAGCGCGAGCACGCCGGGAAAGAAGAACAGGATGTACAGCGTCAGCTCGATGATCGCCTGGATGCGGGGGCGCCACATGCGGTAGATGAAGTCGCCGCGCACATGGCCGCTGCGCGACAGCGTGTAGGCGCCCGCCATGAAGAACAGGCCGCCGTACATGAGGTAGCTGAAATCGAACGCCCAGCTGGTCGGGTTGTTCAGCACGTAGCGCATGAACACCTCGTACGAGGTGCCGAAGGTGAGCATGAGGATGCACCACGCGAAGGCGTGGCCCACGGTCTTGCTCAGCTGGTCGATCCCGTAGATGAAGCGGTGGATCATGTCTTCACTCCTGCCCAACAAAAACGGGGCGGCACCGCGAGGCGCCGCCCCTTCTTCTCATCACTGCCCAGCAGCGCTCAGCTGGGAAGCTTGACTTTGAACACGTGCTCGTAGCCCATCGCGAACGGGGCGTCGTTGAACACCCAGTAGTACACGACGTCCTTCGCCCACGCGCGCTGCGACTCGACCACCCGCTTGAAGAACGGATCCGCGTCCGACAGGCGCTTGGTGAGCACGTCCCAGGCCGCCAGCTGCGCCTGGAAGACCGACTTCGGCGTGCGCGTCACGTTCACCTTGTCCTTGTGGATCAGCTTCTGCAGGTCCTTCGGGTAGTTCGCCATCGCGGTCCAGTAGTTGGACTGCGACGTGGCCTCGACCGCGTACTTCCAGATCGCCTGCAGGTCGGGCGAGAGCGTGTCCCACTTTTTCTTGTTGATGATGATCTCGAAGAACTCCATCGCCTGGTGGTACGACCCCATCTCGTAGTTCTTGATCACGTCCTGCGCGCCGAAGCGGCTGTCCGAGGTCGGGTTGTTGAACTCGAACGCGTCGATCACGCCGCGCTCCAGGGCCGGCACGATCTCGCCGCCCGGCAGCTGCGTCACCTTGGCGCCCATCTCCTGGAACAGGTCCGCCGCCAGGCCCACCGTGCGGTACTTCAGGCCCTTCAGCTGCTTGGCGTCGGTGACGGGCTTCTTGAACCAGCCGAGGGGCTGCGTCGGCATGGGCATCGCGAAGTAGCCGACGTAGTTGAGGTCGAGCTTCTTGAGCAGCTCGTTGTAGAGGTCGAGGCCGCCGCCGCGGTACATCCAGGACAGCGTCTGGAACGCGTCCATGCCGTTGATCGGCCCGGAGCCGAACAGCGACGCGACCTTCGACTTGCCGTACCAGTACACCGGCACCGTATGGCCGGCGTCCAGCACGCCCTTGCTCACTGCGTCGGTCACCTCGAACGGCTTCACCACCGCGCCGCCCACGAGGTAGTCCACCTTCAGCCGCCCGCCCGCCATGTCGTTCACGCGCTTGACGAACTCCATCGCGAACTCGTTGAAGATGTCGGTCGCGCTCCACGCGCCCTGCATCTTGATCGTGATCGGCGATTGCGCCTTGGCGATCATCGGGAAGCCGAGCGTCGCCGCACCGGCCGTCGCCGCGGTCGCGCCGGTCAGGAACTTGCGGCGCGAAGCCTCCGGCTTGCCTTGTTCATTGCTCATGTTTGGGTCTCCTGTAGATCTTGTGTGGAACGGGTGCGGGGCTCGGGCCCCGTTCGGAAATATTGCACGGTCATTCTAATCCGCGCCCTTCAGACGCCGCAAGACGACTTCACGATGTGAAACGCGGCGGCGCGAGGCGGCGTCACAGGTACACGTCACAGGTACACCACCAGCAGGTACATCGCGAGCATCGCGGCCACCCAGAGCGCGAGGCTGCCGGTGGTCCAGGTGCGCGCCAGCACGGCCTCCGAGCCGTGCAATTCCTTGATCCAGATCACACTTCGCTGCGCTGCACCACGCCAGGCGCGGGCGACGGCTGCGTTGCAGGCGCCGACCGCGACGGTCAATCCGGCCAGAAGCCACGCGCCGAACCGCCGGTAGAGCCAGTCGAAGTCGAGGTTCACAGAGCGCCTTTCCGGCGGGTAGACGCCCATGCGCATGAGCCAGAAGACGCCGATCACCGCGAAGAACAGCAGCTGCAGCTGGGCCAGCACGTGCGAGCCCGTGTAGGGCGAGTAGTCCATGGCGCGCGGCAGGACCGCATACAGCACGCCGGGGAAACTGCCAATGCCGATGCACAGCGCCGCCGCGAGCGCCATGGCAACGAGCATGTTCGCGGGCGCCTCGCGACAGCGGATGCCCGAGTCGTGCCCGAAGAAGCCGAAGAACGGGATCTTGATGCCGGCATGCTCCACCACGCCGGCCGAGGCGAACAGCAGCGCGAGCCATACCCAGAGGTGCCCCTGCTCGGCCGCCGAGACGAGGATCATCGACTTGGTCACGAAGGCGGCGAACAGCGGCACCCCGGAGATCGACGCCGCGCCCACGATGCAGAATCCGGACGTCCAGGGCATGGACTTGTACAGCCCGCCGAGCTCGCTTCCCTTGGCCGTGCCCGCGCGCAACAGCAGCGCGCCCATCGACATCAGCAGCAGCGATTTGAACAGGATGTCGGCGAAGGCATGCGCGACGGCGCCGTTCACGCCCAGGTCGGTGCCCAGGCCAATGCCCACCACCATGAAGCCGAGCTGGTTGTTGACGCTGTAAGCGAGCACGCGGCGCAGGTCGTTCTCGATCACCGCGTAGAAGATCGGAAACGCGGTCATCAGGGTGCCGATCCAGATGAGCATCTCGGTGCCCGGATAGGCGCGCGCCAGCGCGTAGATGCCGAGCTTGGTGGTGAAGGCCGAGAGCACCACCGTGCCGGTGGCGCTCGCCTCGGGATAGGCGTCCTGCAGCCAGTTGTGCAGCAGCGGGAAGGCGCACTTGATGCCGATCGCCGCGAGGATCAGCGCCCCGCCCGGCGAGGCGAGGCCGATGTAGTCGAAGGCGAGCGAGCCGGTCTCCGCGTAGCGCAGCGCGGCGCCTGCCGCGAGCAGCATGCCCGAGGCGAGGTGCACGATCAGGTAGCGCATGCCGGCGGCATAGGCGCGCCGCGAGCCCTGCGCCCAGACGACCACCGCCGAGGCGACGGCGGTCAGCTCCCAGAACACGAACAGCGTGAGGACGTCGCCGGCGAACACCGCCGCCACGGCGGCGCCCGCGTACACCATGGCCGCGGCCGGCTCCGGCCCCTCGCGCACGTGCCAGGCGAAGATGGCGTTGAGGAAGGCGGCGATCAGGAAGACGTAGCCGAACGCGAGGCTCAGCTTGTCCACGCGCACGAGCTGCAGCACCGTGCCGAAGGCCTCGATCTCGACGCGGGCCCCTACCTGCAGCGACAGCAGCTGCAGAAACGCGAGCACCGGGGCCGCGAGCAGCAGCCAGCCGCGCGCCGCGCGCGGCACCAGCGGCCACAACAGCCCCGCCGCGATGAGGATCAGGCCCGCGGGGACGCTAGCGGTCATAGTAGTCCTCGGGCCGCATCACCGCCCGACGCAGCAGCTTCGCGCCCAGCACCAGCACCACGATCCCGACGAATCCATACAGGCCGTAGAACCCGAACAGGCCGTCGAACCCGGCTTCCGCGTGCCGGTGCACGATCACGTCGAGCAGCACCAGCCCGAGGCCGATCGCCCACAGGCCGCGGTAGATCTTGGTGACGTTGCGCGGGTCGTCCAGCCAGTACTTCCTGCCGTCGGGCTTCATCGATCCTCCTGTCATCCGGCCACCGCGCGCGCGAGCGCGAGCGGGATCGCCGCGGCGAACGGCAGCGCCACGGTCGCCGCGGCCGTCGCGGTCAGCGCCACCACGCTCGGCCACGGCGCCTCGCCGTGCGGCGCATCGCCCTCGCGCGGCGAGCGCCAGAACGCCGCGTACACGATGGGCAGGAAGTAGGCCGCGTTGAGCAGCGTGGACAGCGCCAGCACGGCGATCGCCGTGAGGTTGCCGGCCTGCGCCGCGCCCTGGAACATCATCCACTTGCTCAGGAACCCGGCGAACGGCGGGATGCCGGTGATGGACAGCGCGCCGATCGCGAACGCGGCCATGGTCCACGGCATGCGCCGGCCGATGCCGTCCAGCTCGCTCACCTCAGTCTTGCCGGAGGCGGTGTAGATCGCGCCCGCGGCGAAGAACAGCGTGATCTTGCCGACCGCGTGCGTCGCGATGTGCAGCGCCGCCGCCGCCACCGAGAGCGGCGTGAGCAGCGCCGCCGCGAGCACGATGTAGGACAGCTGGCTCACCGTCGAGTACGCGAGGCGCCGCTTGAGGTTGTCCGAGCGCAAGGCCACGATCGAGGCGGCCACGATCGTGAACCCGGCGACCGCCGGCAGCCAGTCGGCGGCACGCACGCCGGCGAGCGCCTCCACGCCGAACAC
>DASUFW010000004.1:0-15085 GCA_036274335.1 Burkholderiales bacterium
GGACCTGCTGTGCGGCGCCGATACCGAGACGCTCGCGCGGCGCAAGGAGGTCTCCTTCTCGGTGCCGATCTTCGCCAGCGGCACCGCGGCGCTGGTGCGCGACGACGCGCCGCGCGACCTCGTGCAGGCGCTGTCCGAGCCGCAGCGGCCGACCGCGCCGAAATGGCGCGGCTCGCCAAGCGAGATCCTGCTGCAGGGGCAGACCTTCGCCGTGGTCGCCGGCACGAACAGCGAGAAGGTGCTGCGCGAACGGCTGCCCGAGTTCCGGCTGTCGGCGAAGATCCTGGCGGTGAAGGACTACGAGGCGGGCGTGCAGGCGGTGCTCGAGCGCCGGGCCGGCGCGCTGTTCGCGGATCGGCCGATCCTGCTCGACGCGGCGCGGCGCAGCGCCGCGGCCGGCAGCCTCAGGGTCCTGCAGCGCCGCTTCTCGGTCGAGCCGCTCGGGCTGGCGATGCGCCGGGGCGACGAGGACTTCCGGCTCGCGGTGGACGCTTCGCTCGCCGGCCAGTTCCGATCCGGCGGCTTCGCGGCGCAGTACGAGTCGTGGTTCGGCGCGCTGGATCCCGCTTCGTCGGTCGCGCTGGGCTTGAGCGCGCTACCGGAATAGTCGAAGACCGGGCCGCGTCCCGCAACCTATAATCGGCAAGACAAGGGGATACGCGTGCCTTCTTCGAGAATTGCGATCTGGCTTCTCGCCGCCGCGCTGGCGGCGGCCTGCTCCAAGGAGGCCCCGCCGCCGCCGCGGCCCGCGCCGCAGGTGACGGTGATCAGCGCGGCGCCGAAGACCATCCCCTACGTCGCGACCTTCGTCGCGCAGACCGAGAGCTCGCGCCAGGTGGACATCGTGGCGCGCGTCTCGGGCTACCTCGACCGGATCGCCTACCGCGAGGGCGAACTGGTGAAGGAGGGGCAGCTCCTCTTCCAGCTGGACCAGAAGCCGTTCGTCGCGCAGCTCGACGCCGCCAAGGGGGAGCTGCTCGCGCAGAAGGCGCGCTTCGCGACCGCGAAATCCAACCTGGAGCGCGTCAAGCCGCTCGCCGCGCAGGACGCGGTCTCCAAGGCCGACCTCGACCGCGCGCAGGGCGAGTACGACGCCTCGAACGCGGCGGTGTACGCGGCCGCGGCGAAGGTGAAGGAGCAGGAGCTCAACCTCGGCTACACCACCATCCGCGCGCCGGTGACGGGGCTCGCGAGCCGCGCCACGCAGCGCCAGGGCGCCTACATCAACGCGACCTCCGAGGGCGCGAAGCTCACCTACGTCGCCGCGCTCGACCCGATGTGGGTGAACTTCAGCGTCTCGCAGAACCAGATGGCGAAGACCCGCGACCTGGTGGCGAAGAAGCTGCTCGTGCCGCCGCCCGACCAGAACTACGGGGTGGAGCTGGTGATGTCCGACGGGTCGCTGTACCCGCAGAAGGGCAGGATCAGCTTCGCCGACCCTTCCTTCAGCCAGGAGACGGGCTCGTTCCTGGTGCGCGCGGTGCTGCCCAACCCGGACAGCGCGCTGCGGCCCGGCATGTTCGTCACCGCGCGGGTCCTGGGCGCGACGCAGCCCGACGCCATCGTGGTGCCGCAGCTCGCCGTGCAGCAGGGGTCGAACGGGCACCTGGTCTACGTCGTGAAGGAGGACGGTACCGCGGAGCTGCGGCCCGTGGTGGTCGGCGACTACCAGGGCGACCAGGACATCGTCATCCAGAGCGGCCTGCGCGCCGGCGACCGGGTGGTGGTGGAGGGCGCGCTCAAGGTGGTCCCCGGGCAGCCGGTGAAGGTCGTCGAGCCCGGCGCGCAGAAGGAACCCGCGCCGGCCGCGGACAAGAAGTAGCCCGCCTTGTTCACCCACTTCTTCATCGACCGGCCGATCCTGTCGTCGGTCATCTCGCTGCTCATCGTGCTGGCGGGCGCGGTGTCGATGACCGTGTCGCCGATCGAGCAGTACCCCGACATGTCGCCGCCGCAGGTGACCATCACCGCCATCTACCCGGGCGCCACTGCGGAAGTCATCGCCAACAACGTCGCCGCGCCGATCGAGGTGCAGCTGAACGGCATCGACAACCTGCTCTACTACTACTCGACCAGCTCCTCGAGCGGCAACTCGGAGATCGTGGTGGTGTTCCGGCCCGGCAGCAACCCGGACATCAACCAGGTCAACGTGCAGAACAAGCTCAGCCAGGCCACGCCGCAGATCCCGCAGGCGGTGGTGCAGCAGGGCCTGGTGGTGGAGAAGAAGTCGCCCAGCATCATGATGGTGGTCTCGGTGTACTCGCCCGACGAGCGCTACGACTCGGCCTACATCGACAACTACACCAACCTGTACGTGCTCGACGAGCTGAAGCGCATCCCGGGCGCGAACCGCTCCTCCGTCTTCGGCTCGCCGGACATCGCCATGCGCATCTGGCTGCGGCCCGACCGCATGGCGCAGCTCGGCATCAACGTGCAGGAAGTGGCCGCCGCCATCCAGAGCCAGAACCAGGCCTTCGGCGTCGGCCAGATCGGCGCCCCGCCGGCGAAGCCCGGCACCGAGCAGCAGTTCGTGGTCACCGCGCAGGGGCTGCTCACCAAGCCCGAGGAGTTCGAGAACATCATCGTGCGCGCCACCAAGGAGGGCGTGGCGAGCGTGCGCATCCGCGACATCGGCCGCGTCGAGCTCGCCAAGCGCGACTACTCGCTCGCCAGCCGCATGAACGGCAAGACCGCGACCACCATCGGCATCTACCAGCAGCCCGGCGCCAACGCGGTGGCCACCGCCAAGCTGGTGCGCGCCAAGATGGAGGAGCTGAAGGCCAAGTTCCCGACCGGGCTCGACTACAAGATCGTGCTGGATACCAGCCAGTTCACCCTGTACTCGATCGACAAGGTGGTGCACACCTTCTTCGAGGCGGTGATCCTGGTGGTGCTGGTGGTGTTCGTGTTCCTGCAGTCGCTGCGCGCCACCGTCATCCCGATCCTCGCCGTGCCGGTGTCGATCGTCGGCACCTTCGTCGGCATGCACATGCTCGGCTTCTCGATCAACATGCTCACCATGTTCGGCATGATCCTGGCGATCGGCCTCGTCGTGGACGACGCCATCGTGGTGGTCGAGAACGTCGAGGTCAACATCACCGCCAAGAAGCTCTCGCCGCTGGAGGCCGCCAAGGCGGCGATGACCGAGATCGCCGGCGCGCTCATCTCGATCGTGCTGGTGCTGCTCGCCGTGTTCCTGCCGGTGGCGTTCCTGGGCGGCGTCACGGGGACGCTGTACAAGCAGTTCGCGGTCACGATCGCCATCTCGATGGTGATCTCGGGGATCATGGCGCTCACGCTGTCGCCCGCGCTCGCCGCCCTCATCATCAAGGCGCACCACGGCGAGAAGAACCGGTTCTTCCGCGCCTTCGAGTCGGGCTTCGACTGGCTGCGCCAGCGCTACCTCGCGGGCGCGGCGGCCGTGATCCGCTTCTGGCCGGTGTCCCTCGGCGCTTTCGCCGCGTTGATCGCGGGCATCCTGCTCATGTTCCGCATCGTGCCCGCGAGCTTCGTGCCCGAGGAGGACCAGGGCTACTTCTTCGTCGTCGCGCAGGTGCAGGACGCGGCGAGCCTCGGGGTGACCAGCCGGTTCACGCGCGAGCTCGAGGGCATCCTCCTCAAGGACCCCGCGGTCCAGGACGTGGGCACGGTGAACGGCTACAGCTTCATCGACGGCCAGCAGAACAACAGCGCCGCGGTCATGTTCGGGCTGCTGAAGCCGTTCGAGGAGCGCCAGGACAAGTCGCTGCTCTCCTTCGATACCCTGAAGCGCCTCAACGCGCAGTTCTTCGGCCGGCGCGACGGGGTGGCCTTCGCGGTCAACCCGCCCTCGATCCCGGGGCTGGGGACCACCGGCGGCTTCGAGTTCTACGTGCAGAACCGCGGCTCGGGCGAGCCGCGCGCCACCGACGCGGCGCTGAAGGCCTTCCTCGAGAAGGCGCGCCAGCGCCCCGAGCTGGCCGGGGTGAGCACCACCTTCCGCGCCAACAGCCAGCAGCTGTTCGTCGACCTCGACCGCAACAAGGCCGAGGTGCTGGGGGTGCACGTCGGCGACGTGTTCCAGGCGATGCAGGCCTATTTCGGCTCGCAGGTGGTCGGCCAGTTCTCGCAGTTCAGCCGCGTGTGGTTCGTGATCATCCAGGCGGACGCCGACTACCGGGCGAAGCCCGAGGACTTCAACAAGGTGTACGTGCGCTCGGACACCGGCGCCAACATTCCGCTCTCGGCGCTCATCACCACGCACTACGTGGCCTCGCCGAAGCTGGTGACCCGGTTCAACGGCTTCCCGGCGGTGAAGCTGACCGGCAATCCGGCGCCGGGCTACAGCTCGGGGCAGGCGATCCGCGCGATGGAGGAGGTGGCCGCGCAGACGCTGCCGTCGGACTTCGCCTACGCCTGGGCGGGCCAGGCGCTGCAGGAGAAGGAATCCGGCAGCACCTCGTCCTCGGCGTTCATCTTCGGCCTGATCATCGTGTTCCTGCTGCTCGCCGCGCAGTTCGAGAAGTGGACGCTGCCGGTCGCGGTGGTGCTCACCGTGCCCTTCGCGGTGCTGGGGGCGCTGCTGCTCACCTGGGTGCTCGGCCTCGAGAACGACGTGTACTTCCAGGTGGGCCTCGTGACCCTGGTCGGCCTCGCGGCGAAGAACGCGATCCTGATCTGCGAGTTCGCCATCGAGCGCGTGCGCCACGGCATGGCGCCGCGCGAGGCGGCGATCGAGGCCGCCGGCCTGCGCCTGCGCGCCATCGTCATGACTTCGTTCGCCTTCATCCTGGGCTGCGTGCCGCTCGCGATCGCCACCGGCCCGGGCGCCAACAGCCTGCGCGCGATCGGCACCGGCGTGATCGGCGGCATGCTCGCCTCCACGATCATCGCCATCTTCTTCGTGCCGCTCTTCTTCTGGATGCTGGAATCGATGAGCGAGCGCTTCGGCGGGAAGGAAGAGCATGAGTAGGCGGGCGCTGGCGCTGCTGGCCGGCCTCGCGCTCGCCGGCTGCACGGTCGGGCCCGACTACCAGCGGCCCGAGATCGAGTCGCCGCCCGCCTGGCGCATCTCCTACGAGCAGGCGGCGGAAGCCGTCAACGCGCGCTGGTGGGAGGCCTACGGCGACCCGGTGCTCAACCAGCTGGTCGAGGCGTCCCTGCGCGACAACCTGGACCTGGTGCAGGCGGCCGCGCGCGTGGACCGGTTCCTGGGCGCGCTCAGCGTCACGCGCTCGCAGTTCTATCCCCAGATCGGCTACAGCGGCAGCGCCAGCCAGAACCGCGCGAGCGCCAACGGTCCCACGCCGATCCCGGCCGGGGTCGACCGCGATTACTCGCTCTATGAAGCGGCGCTCGGCGCCTCCTGGCAGATCGACCTGTTCGGGCGCGTGCGCCGCCAGGCGGAAGGCGCGCAGGCGCAGGTCTACGCGAGCGAGCAGGGCCGGCGCGGCGTGGTGCTCTCGGTGGTGACGAGCGTCACGACGGCCTACCTCGCGCTGCGCGCGCTCGACCGGGAGCTCGAGATCGCGCGCGCGACCGAGAAGAACTACGCCGGGTCGCTCAAGATCTTCGAGCTCCGGCACCAGGGCGGCACCGTCTCCGAGCTCGAGCGCTCGCAGGTCGAGTCGCAGTACCGGCAGGCCCAGGCCGCGGTGCCGGGCTTCGAGCGCCAGGTGGCGCAGCAGGAGAACCTGCTCTCGGTGCTGCTCGGGCGCAATCCGGGCGACATTCCGCGCGGCAAGCCCATCGACGAGCTGGTCGACCCTGCGATCCCGGGCGGGCTGCCGGCAGACCTGCTCGAGCGGCGGCCCGACATCCTGCAGGCCGAGGAGAACCTGCGCGCGGCGAACGCGAGCATCGGCGCGGCCAAGGCCCAGTACTACCCGTCGTTCTCGCTCACGGGGCTGCTCGGGCTGCAGAGCACGTCGCTGGACGACTTCGCCAAGAGCTCGTCCAGCGCGGCCTCGATCGCGCTGGGAATCGCGGGGCCGATCTTCACCTTCGGCGCGATCTCCGGGCAGGTGTCGGGCGCCGAGGCCGCCCAGCGCGAGGCGCTCGCCTTCTACCGGCAGGTGGTGCTGAACGCGTTTCGCGAGACCAACGACGCGCTGGTCGGCGTGCAGAAGCGGCGCGAGGAGTCCGAGGCGCTCGCCCTGCGGGTGAAGGCGCTGCGCACCTACGCGAAGCTCTCGCGCGCCAAGTACGACGGCGGCCTGTCGAGCTACATCGAGGTGCTGTACGCGGAGAACGAGCTGTTCGCCGCCGAGCTCACCTCGGTGGTGGCGCTCGCCCAGCGCCACGCCGAGGTGGTGAACGTCTACAAGGCGCTGGGCGGCGGCTGGATCGACGCGGCCGACCCGCTCGCGCCGCAGCCGCAGGACCAAAAAAAATAGGGACAGACCCCATTTTTTCGCATAGCGAAAAAATGGGGTCTGTCCCTATTTAAAGGTCCTTTCCTCCCACCAGGGGTAGAAGGGCGGCATGTCGCGCGAGACGCGCATGCCGAACCTGGGTTTCCTCTTCTCCTTGAACGAGGCGATGCCCTCGGCCACATCCGGCGAGCGGCCCATGTGGAAGATGCCGCGCGAGTCCACCTTGTGCGCTTCCATCGGGTGGTCGGCGCCGAGCATGCGCCACATCATCTGCCGCGCGAGCGCCACCGACACGGGCGCCGTGTTCTCCGCGATCTCGCGCGCGATGCCGAGCGCCGCGGGCATGAGCGCGTCGGGAGACACGATGCGCGCCACCAGCCCGCCGGCGAGCGCCTCCTCGGCGCCGAACACCCGCCCCGAGAGCGTCCACTCGAGCGCCTGGCCGATGCCGACGAGGCGCGGCAGGAACCACGAGGAGCAGGCCTCGGGTACGATGCCGCGGCGCGTGAAGACGAAGCCGAAGCGCGCTTCGCTCGAGGCGATGCGGATGTCCATCGGCAGCTGCATCGTGGCGCCGATGCCTACCGCCGGGCCGTTGATCGCGCCGATGACGGGCTTCTTCATCTCGAAGATCCGCAGGGACACCCGTCCGCCGCCGTCGCGGTGCGTGTCGGCGTTCAGGCCCTCCTTCTTCGCGTAGTCGAAGGTCGCCGGGCCCGCCGAGAGGTCGGCGCCCGCGCAGAAGGCGCGCCCGGCGCCGGTCACGATCACCGCGCGCACCGCGTCGTCCTCGTCCGCCTTGGAAAGCGCGTCCACCAGCTCGTCGCGCATCACGTGCGTGAAGGCGTTCAGCTTCTCGGGGCGGTGCAGCGTGATCGTGGCGATGCCCTCCGCCGCCTCGTAGCGGATCTCCTGGTAGCTCATTGCAGACTCCTGATTAGGGACCGTCCCTATTTGACCAAGCGGAGCGACAGTCAAATGGGGACTGTCCCTAGTTTATGCGTCTCTCGCGCCCTTTCCAGTACGGCTCGCGCAGCACGCGCTTGAGGATCTTGCCCGTGGGGTTGCGGGGGATGGCCTCGAGGAAATCGATCGTCTTCGGGCACTTGAAGTGCGCGATGCGCCCGCGCATGAACTCGATGATCTCGGCCGCGGTGGCCTTCGCCTCGGGCTTGAGCACCACGCAGGCCTTGACCGCCTCGCCCCACTGCTCGTCGGGCACGCCGATCACCGCGCCGTCGGCGATCGCCGGGTGCTGCATCAGCACGTTCTCGACCTCGGCGGGGTAGATGTTCTCGCCGCCCGAGATGATCATGTCCTTCATGCGGTCGTGCAGGAACAGGTAGCCGTCCCTGAGGTACCCGGCGTCGCCCGAGCGGAACCACTCGCCGTCGAAGGCGGCCTTGGTCGCCTTCTCGTTCCCCCAGTAGCCCTTCATGTTCTGCGCCGTGCGGATCTGCACTTCGCCGACCTCGCCGTCCTTGCAGGGCTTGCCGTCGGCGCCGACGATGCGCAGGGCGACGTCGCCGTAGGGCTTGCCCGCGGAGCGCAGCAGCGCCTTCTTCGGGCCGTCGGGATCGTGGTCCTCGGGCGCGAGCACGGTGATCGCGCCCGTGGTCTCGGTCAACCCGTACACCTGCATGAATTCGCACTTGAAGATGCGCATCGCCTCGACCAGCACCTTGTCCGAGATCGGCGAAGCGCCGTAGAAGATGCGGCGCAGCGTCGAATAGTCGGTGGTCCTGGCGTTCGGCGCCTGCACCATGAACTGGATCATCGCCGGCACCAGGAACGCGAAGGTCACGCGGTGCTCGGGGATCGCGGCGCAGGCTTTCACCGGGTCGAAGTCGGGATACAGGATGCTCGCGCCGCCGTGCATGGCGGTGAGCAGCCCGATGCCGACCCCGGCGATGTGGTAGGTCGGCAGCGCGTTCATCATGATGTCGGGCGCCCCGTGGTAGCCGATGGCGTCGATGATCTTCTCGAGGAAGGCGACGCGCAGGTTGCGGTGCGAGAGCTCGACGCCCTTCGGGAGCCCCGTGGTGCCCGAAGAGTAGAGCTGCAGCGCGGTGTCCTCCTGGGCGGGCGCCGTTTCCCCCGCGATCGGCGCGAAAGCGCTCGCCCAGCCGGCGAGCTCCTCGGTGATGAGGTTCGGCTTCGCGGCGGCGGCAAACGCCTGGTCGGCCATCAGGAACTTCGCGCGGCCGTCCTTGACGATGTACTCGATCTCGCCCGGCGCGAGCCGCCAGTTCACCGGCATGCACACGGCGCGCAGGCGCTGGGCTGCGAGCACGAGCGCCACGCACTGCGCGGTGTGCTTGGTGAGCAGGGCCACCCGGTCGCCGGGGCCGATGCCCTGCTTCGCGAGGCCGCTCGCCGCGCGCCCCGCCGTGTCCCACAGCTGCGCGAAGGTCCAGGTGCGCGAGGGCGTCCAGTAGGCGAGGGCGTCGCCTTTTTCCGTCGCGTGGCGGCGCACGGCCTCGAGTATGGTCATCATGCGGTCTTCCTCCCGGCAGTACACTAGTCGAAAGGAGGCGCCATCGCCAAGCTCAGCGTGAACGGAACCGAGCGCGACGTCGCCCTCGAGGACGAGGCGCCGCTGCTGTGGGCGCTGCGCGACGCGCTCGGGTTGACGGGCACCAAGTTCGGCTGCGGCGTGGCCGCCTGCGGCGCCTGCACGGTGCTGGTCGACGGGCAGGCGACCCGCTCGTGCGTCCACCCGCTCGCCGCCGTCGCCGGAAAGCCGGTGCACACGATCGAGGGCGCGGCCGCGCGCCGGCCGTTTGCTGCGGTGCGCGGGGCCTGGATCGCCGAGCAGGTGCCGCAGTGCGGCTACTGCCAGCCCGGCATGATCATGGCGACGATCGCGCTGCTCGAGTCGAACCCCGCGCCGAGCGACGCCGACATCGACGCGGCGATCACCAACGTGTGCCGCTGCGGCACCTACCCGCGGATCCGCGCCGCGATCCACCGCGCCGCGGCGGCGCTGAAGGCGGGCGGGTGAAGAGCCGCCTGCGCCGGCGCCTGCTGATCGCCGCCGGGCTGGTCGGCGGGGCGCTGGTGGTCGGCGGCTACCTCTTCTACCGGCCGCGCGACCGCCTGCGGCTTCCGGCGGACGCGGCCGCGCCCCCGGGCGAAGCCTGGCTGACCGGCTGGCTGCGCATCGGCGCCGATGGCCACGTCAGCGTTCTCGTCCCGCGCCAGGAGATGGGGCAGGGCGTCTATACGGGCCTCGCGATGCTGGTCGCGGAGGAGCTCGACTGCGATCCGGCAAGCCTGCGCGTCGAGCAGGCGCCCGTCGACCCCCTGTACGCCAACGCGACCATGCTCGGCGACGGCGTGCCGTTCCGTCCGGACGACGCGAGCTGGATGGCGCGCCTCGCGCGCCATACCCAGTACAAGGTCGGGGAGCTGCTCGGCATCCAGGCCACCGGCGGCTCGACGAGCACGCGCGACGCCTGGCTGCCGATGCGCAGGGCGGGCGCCGCTGCGCGCGCCATGCTGGTCGGGGCGGCCGCCGAGCGCTGGAAAGTGCTCGTCGCCGACTGCCGCACCGAGGGCGGGCGCGTGCTGAGCGGCGAGCGCAGCCTCGGCTACGGGGAGCTCGCCGCCGAAGCCGCCCGCCAGCCGATTCCCGCGAGCGCTCCGCTCAAGGACCCGGCGCGCTACCTCGTCATCGGCACTTCGCTGCCGCGCCTCGACGTGCCGGAGAAGGCGGAGGGCAAAGCCGGCTTCGGCCTCGACGTGCGCCTGCCGGGGATGCGCTTCGCGGCCCTCGCGCAATGCCCGGCATTCGGCGGCTCGCTCAAGCGCGTCGATGCCTCGAAGGCGAAATCGATGCCGGGCGTGCAGCAGGTGATCGAGCTGGAGGCGACGCCGACCTCCGCGGCAGCCGTCGCCGTCGTCGCCGACGGCTGGTGGCACGCGAAGCGCGCGCTCGACGCGCTGAGCATCGAATGGAACGACGGTCCGCATGCGAAGCTCGACACGGCGGCGCAGCGCGAGACCTACGCGGCCCTGCTCGACAAGGGCGAGGCGACGGTCTACGAGGACGTGGGCAATGCGCCCGCCGCCCTGGCCGCGGCCGGGCAGGCGATCGAGGCTCGCTATGAGGTGCCCTACCTTGCGCACGCGACCATGGAGCCGATCAACGCCACCGCCTGGGTGAAGGACGGGCGCTGCGAGGTCTGGGTCGGCAACCAGGCGCCGACGCTGGTGCAGTGGATGGCGGCGAAGCCGGCCGGCGTCGGCGAGGTGCGGGTGCACACGCCGTACCTCGGCGGCGGCTTCGGCAGGCGCTCGGAGATGGACGTCGTGGTACAGGCGGCGGCGATCGCGAAGCGCCTGCCGGGCGTGCCGGTGCAGCTGATCTGGTCGCGCGAAGAAGACATCCAGCACGACGTGTATCGCCCGATGGCGCTCGCGCGGCTGCGCTGCGCGCTCGACGGCGCGGGCGGCATCCGCGCCTGGTATCACCGCATCGTCGGGCAGTCCTGCACGCAAGGGCTCACCGGGCGGCTGCTGCCCTGGGCGGCCTCCGATGCCATGAAGGACAAGACCACGGCCGAGGGCGCCTTCGACCTCGTCTACGCCATGGCCCACCGGCGCGTGGAGCACGTGCTCGCGCACCAGCCGGTGCCGGTGGGCTTCTGGCGCAGCGTCGGGCACAGCTACACCGCGTTCTTCGTCGAGGGATTCCTCGACGAGGTGGCGCACGCGGCGAAGCGCGATCCCTACGAGTTCCGGCGCGCGCTGCTCGCCGGCGCGCCGCGCCACCGGCGCGTGCTGGAGACCGCGGCGCAGAAGGCCGGCTGGGGCGCGCCGCTGCCGCCGCGCACCGGGCGCGGCATCGCGCTCGCCGAGTCGTTCCACTCGATCGTTGCGCAGGTGGCCGAGGTCGAGGTGCGCGAGGACAAGTCGCTGCGCGTGAAGCGCGTGGTGTGTGCGATCGACTGCGGCAAGGCGGTCAACCCCGGCATCGTCGCGCGGCAGATGGAGAGCGGCATCGTCTACGGCCTGAGCGCGGCGCTCTACGGCGAGATCACGCTGAAGGAGGGCCGCGTGGAGCAGTCCAACTTCCCGGATTACGAGGTGGTGCGCATGGCCGACTGCCCCGCGGTCGAGACGCACCTCGTCGAGAGCGGCTGGGAGCACCTCGGCGGCGTGGGCGAGCCCGGCACGCCGCCGATCGCGCCGGCGGTGGCGAACGCAGTGTTCGCCGCCACCGGCGAGCGCCTGAGGAAGCTGCCGCTCAGGCTCGCCTAGCGACGACCCGGTCCACCATCTCGCGCGCCGCGCCGAGGTAGTTCGACGGGTCGGTGAGCTTGTCCAGCGCCTTGCGGTCGAGGTGCTTCGAGACCGCCGGCAGCTTCGCGAGCGCGTCGGCGAGGCTGCCGCCCTTCTCCGCCACGGTTCGGCAGGCGTCGTAGACGACGTCGTGCGCTTCGTTGCGGCCGAGGTGCGGGGCGAGGCCCATCATCACCGCTTCCGCGACGATCAGGCCGTGCGTCATGTCGAGGTTCTTTCGCATGCGCGCCTCGTCGACGATCAGGCCGTCCAGCATGAACTTCGCCTGGTGCAGCGCGCCGCCGGTCAGCATGAAGGCTTCGGGCAGCGCGATCCATTCGGCGTGCCAGGGCCCGGTGGCGCGCTCGAAGTCCTGCACCATCGCATCGAGCATCAGGCCCGCGTGCTGGCGTACCGCCTTGGCGGCCGCGAGGATCAGCTCGGAGGAGATGGGGTTGCGCTTCTGCGGCATGGTGCTCGAGCCGCCGCGGCCGTGCGCGAAAGGCTCCGCCACCTCGCCGACCTCGGTGGACGCCATCAGCATCACGTCGTAGGCGATCTTGCCCAGCGAGCCGGTGACGAGGCCAAGGAAATTGACGGCCTCGGCGAGCCCGTCGCGCGCCGCGTGCCAGGTGGCGGCCGGCTGCGCGAGCTCCAGCTCCGCCATCAGCGCTTCCTGCACGGCCATGCCCTGGTCGCCCAGGGAGGCGAGCGTGCCCGCGGCGCCCGCGAACTGCCCTGCGAGCACGCGGGGCTTCATCTGCTGCAGCCGCTCGGCATGGCGGTCGATCATCGCCAGCCAGATGGCGAGCTTGTAGCCGAAGGTGATGGGGAGTGCCTGCTGCAGGTGCGTGCGGCCCGCCATCGGCGTGTCGCGGTAGCGCTTCGCCTGGCGCGCGAGGATCGACTGCAGCGCCGCGAGGTCCTTTTCGACCAGGCCGAGGGCGTCGCGCACCTGCAGCACCACCGCGGTATCCATGATGTCCTGCGTGGTCGCGCCCCAGTGCAGGTACTTGCCGGCCTCGCCGCACTGGGCGGCAAGCTGGCGCACGAGCGGCAGGATCGGATAGCCGACGGTCTCGGTCTCCTGCTTGAGGCGCGCGAGATCGAGCTTGCCGGCATCGCACTGCGCGGCGATGTCCTTCGCCGCCTGCGCGGGGATCACGCCGAGGCGCGCTTGTGCCTTCGCGAGGGCGACTTCGACCTCGGTGTAGCGGGCGAGGAGCGCCGCATCTTCGAAGATGCCGCGCATCGCCGGGGTGCCGAAGGAGTCGCGAAACAGCGCCGAATCGAGGACAGTGGCGGCCATGGCGGAGCGAGTCTACCCCGGGAAAGCCGCGCCCAAGAATGCGGCGAGCGGGGCGCCCGGGCGCGCGCCGAGCGCCCGCGCCGCGGCATTGGCATGGGAGATCGCGCCGGTTTCCCACATCGAGCGTGCGTCGCCGATGCGCGCGCTGGCCGCGCTCACCGTGACGGCCGGAATGCCGCGCGCGTCGAGCACCGGCAGCCGCGTCATGACCTCCGCCGGCTGGCCCGCGTCATGGAAGGCGGCCGCCAGCGCAGGCACCGGAATCGCCGAGTCCTCGCGCCCGCCGTGCAGCGCGCCGTGCGAGCCGAACACGAGGATGCGCCCGGCGTCTGCGGCGCGCGCCAGCCCGACCGAGTCGAGCGCCCAGACCTGCGGCGGCTTCTCGCGCAGCAGGAACCTCCCTTCGCCCGCGGAGGCGAGCGTGCCGCGCGGCTCGGGCGCCGTCCGCAGGCGCTCCGCGGCGTCGCGCGCGCTCATCCCCGGCACGACGCCGCAGCGCGCGGCGATGGCATTGGCGCGGCTGACCACGCCGCGGCCCATCGCGTCCACGCCGTCGCCGATGCGGGCGCTCGCGTGGCTCACCACCGCCGCCGCCATGCCGAGCTGCTCGAGCGCGGCGAGCCCCGAGACCCCCGCCTCGTCGCGGCCGACCGCCGCGTCGTTGAGGATCACCGCGTGCACGCCGGCCCTGGAGGCGTAGGCGGCGGCGATGCGCCCGCCGTGCGAGCCGGCGACGAGCACCGCGCCGCGCGCCGCGGCGCCGAGCTCGGTGACGCTGTCAGCGACGAGGACGGGCCGCAAGGTCGAGGGCGGCGGCGGCAATGGCCTGCGGCGCGATGCGCGACTCGTCTTCCAGCGTGGTCGCGTAGCCCACCGGGATGCGCGGCGCGCCGAGGCGCTTGACCCGGGCATCCGTGTGCTCGGCGAGCACCGCGGCGATCTCGGCGCCGAAGCCCGCGACCTGCACCGCCTCGTGCGCGATCAGCACGCGGCCGGTCCGCGCCGCCGAGGCGAGCACCGCCTCGCGGTCCCAGGGCCACAGGGTGCGCAGGTCGATGACTTCGAGCGACACGCCCTGCGCTTCGGCGAGCTTCGCGGCTTCCAGCGCGGCATGCCGCGTCCTCGACCAGGTGACTACGGTGACGTCCTTCCCCGCGCGCACGGTCTCAGCCTTGCCGAGCGGCACGGCGTGCGCCGGGTCGACCTCGTCCTCCAGGCCCCAGAGCTCCTTGTGCTCGAGGTAGACGACGGGGTCGCCGCAGGCGAGCGACGCGTTCAGCAGCGAGTGGTTGTCCTGCGGCGTGGCGGGCGCGACGACCACCAGCCCGGGAATATGCGCGAACCACGCTTCCAGGCTCTGCGAGTGCTGTGCGGCGGAGCCGCTCCACAGGCCGTTCGGCAGGCGCGCGACCATCGCCGCACGGCCCTGGCCGCCGAACATGTAGCGCGCCTTGGCCGCCTGGTTGACGAGCTCGTCGATGGCGCAGAGCGCGAAGTCCACCACGCGCATCTCCACCACGGGCTTGAGGCCCGCGAGCGCCATGCCCACGGCCGCGCCGAGGATGGTGGACTCGGAAATCGGCGTGTCGATGATGCGCTCGCCCCCGAAGGCGGGCTGCAGGCCCCGGTACTGGCCGAACACGCCGCCCCGGCCGACGTCCTCGCCGAGCACCACGACGCGCTCGTCCGCGCGCATCGCGGCCTCGAGCGCGGCGCAGGCCGCGCGCGCGTAGCTCATTCGCGCCATCGGCCCGCCCCGGTGTCCTGGACTTCCTCGTAGGCCGCCTTCGGATCGGGAAGGGGCGCCGCGTGGGCGGCCGCCAGCGCAGCGGCCACCTCCGCCTTCGCTTCGCGTCCGATCGCCTCCAGCTTCTCGCCGGGAACGCCCAGCGCGCCGATCCTCGCCGCCGCGATCACCATCGGGTCGCGCTCGAGCTCGCGGTCGTGCTTCACGGCGTCGCGGTAGCCCGCCGCGTCCACCGACACATGGCCCTTTACGCGATAGGTCACCGCGTGCAGCAGGCGAGGCGCGCCCTTGCGCACCTCCGCCAGCAGCGCGCCGGCGGCCCGCCAGACGTCGAACACGTCGTTGCCGTCCGCCTTGCGGCCCGGAACGCCGATCGCCTCCGCGCGCGCG
>DASUFW010000005.1:0-9943 GCA_036274335.1 Burkholderiales bacterium
GGCCCGGGGAAGGCGCCGGATTTCACGTCCCGGACGAACTCCCGGAACCCGGCGATGCGCTCGGCCTGCATCGCGGCCTGCATCTGGTGCAGGTTGCGGTACTGCTTGGAGTGCCGGGGATAGGGCGGGCCGTTGTTGCCGAGGATGTCCTCGGCGAACAGGAACTGGATGTCGCCGCCGCCGCCGGCGCCGATCGACGAGGTGAGGAGCGTCGTGCGCTTGGTGATCTCGGCGAGCAGCGCCGCGGGAATCACCTCGACCTCGACCGCCCAGGCGCCCGCTTCCTCCAGGCGCTTGATCTCGCGGTAGATCCAGAGCGCTTCGTCGAGGGTCTTGCCGACCGCGCGCAATCCGCCGGTCCAGGTGCTCTTTCTCGGCACCAGGCCCGCGTGGCCCTGCACCGGCACGCCCGCTTCCGCGGCCGCGGCGACGAAGCGCGGCGACCACTGGCACATGATGCCGTCCGCGCCGAGCTCCATCGCCTGGTAGGCGAGGCGCACGGCTTCGGTCTCGCTCGCCGCGGCCACCAGCGCCACCGAGAACGACATGAACGTGTTCGGCGCGGCCCGCCGGATCGCGGCCGCGAGCGCCGGCTGCTTCGGGTCGAAGCGCACCTTCATCGTGTCGATGCCGGCCGCCTCGGCGGCCGCCGCCTCTTCCGGCGAAAAGGGCAGGGTCTCGGCCAGCACGCGCTTGCCCTTCAGGTCGCGCAGGTCCTTGACCGTGTAGTTGCGCGTGCCGTAGGCCCCGCCCAGGGTCATGACGCGCTTCAGCCCGCGCTCGGTCGCGTCGCGCGGCGGGATGCCCCCGTCTCCGGTGGTATGGCTGGCCATGGCTGTGCGATTGAAACATGAAATGGCGCCTGCGCGGCGGGGGCCCGAAGTTCGCCTGGGCGATAATCGCGCGATGGACGACCACGCCGACACCCTCTCCCTGCTTCGCGACAGCATCCGGCGCTACGTCGAGAAGGAGGTCGTGCCGAAGGCGCACGCCTGGGAAGCGCAGGGCTTCGTGCCGCGCGAGGTCCTGCGCGCGATGGGCAAGCTCGGATTCCTCGGCCTGCGCTACGCGGAGGCGCACGGCGGCGGGGCGCTCGATGCGCGCGCCACCGCGATGCTCGCCGAGGAGCTCGGCCGCTCGACCTTCAGCGGCTTCGCCATCACGGTGCTGGTGCACACCGACATGGCCTCGCCGCACCTCGTCAACGCGGGCTCGCCCGCGCAGATCGCGAAGTACCTGCCCGCGATCATCGCCGGCGAGAGAATCACCGCCGTGGCGGTCACCGAGCCCGATGCAGGCTCGGACGTGAAGTCGATCCGCACCAGCGCGCGCCTCGAGGGCGGCCACTGGGTGCTGAAGGGCACCAAGATGTTCATCACCAACGGCGCGCTCGCGGACCTGTACTTCGTCGCCGCCAAGACCGATCCCGCCGCGGGCGCGAAGGGCATCTCCATGTTCATCGTCGAGAAGGGCACGCCGGGCTTCTCGGTGGGCCGCAAGCTCGACAAGATGGGCTGGCGCGCCTCGGACACCGCCGAGCTGGTCTTCGACGGCGCGCGCGTGCCGGCGGAGAACCTGCTCGGCGAGGAGAACCGCGGCTTCTACGCGGTGATGAAGAACTTCCAGAACGAGCGCATGGCGATCGCCTCGATGGCGATGGGCGAGGCCGCGAAGGCGATCGAGCTGACGCTCGAGTACGTGCGCACGCGCAAGGCCTTCGGCGCGCCGCTGTGGGACAAGCAGGCGATCCGCCAGCGCCTCTCGATGCTCGCCGCGCGCGTCGAGGCGGGCCGCCAGCTCGTGCGCCGCTGCGCCGAGCTCGACGCGGCCCGGCAGGACTGCGTGAAGGAAGTGTCGATGGCCAAGGCCTACTGCGCGGAGCTGCTCAACGACGTGGTGTACGACTGCCTGCAGTTCCATGGCGGCTTCGGCTACATCCGGGAGTCGGCCATCGAGCGCATGTACCGCGACGCCCGCGTGCAGACGATCGGCGGCGGCGCGACCGAGGTGATGCTGGAAGAAGTGGCGAAGCGCCTGTAGGCCGTGCCCGGGCGCACCGTCCTGCTGCTCTCGCTCGCCGCGTTCGCGAGCGCCGCGGCGCTGCGAGGCAGCGACGCGATCCTGCCGCTCATCGCCGGCAGCTTCGACACCACGCCGGGCGGCGCGTCGGCCGTCATCACCGGCTTCGCGCTCGCCTACGGCCTGCTGCAGCTGGTGAGCGGCCCGACCGCCGACCGCATCGGCAAGTACCGCACGGTGTGCTGGGTCACGGCGATCTCCGCGGGCGGGAACCTCCTGTGCTCGCTCGCGCCCTCGCTGCCGCTGCTGGTGGCGGCGCGCTTCGCCACCGGCGCGACGGTGGGCGCCATCGTGCCGCTCGCCATGGCGTGGATCGGCGACGCCGTGCCCTACGAGCGGCGCCAGCCCGTGCTCGCGCGCTTCCTGATCGGCCACATGCTCGGCATCGCGCTCTCCACCTCGGCGGCGGGCTTCATCGGCGAGCATTTCGGCTGGCGCCTGGTCTACGGGCTGCTCGCGGTGCTGTACGCGCTGGTCGCCGCGCTGCTGTTCGCGGAGCTGCGGGTCAATCCGCTGACGCGCGAATCGGGCGCGCATACGGGCGGGCTCGCGCAGTCGTTCCGCCGCATGGCCTCGCTCTTGCGCCTGCCCTGGGTGCGCGTGATCCTCGCGATCGTGTTCACCGAGGGGATCCTGCTGTTCGGCGCCACGGCCTTCATCGCGCTCGACCTGCACCTGCGCTTCGGCCTGTCGCTCGGCGCGAGCGGGTCGATGGTCGCGACCTTCGCGCTGGGCGGCCTCCTGTACGCGACTTTCGCCGGTCGCATCGTGCCGCACCTCGGCGAGCGCGGCCTCGTGCTGGGCGGCGGCCTGTGCATCGCGCTCGGCCTCGCCGGCCTCGCGCTGATGCCGGCGCCCGCCTGGGCGCCGGCCTGCATCATCGTGCTCGGGCTGGGCGTCTACATGCTCCACAACACGCTGCAGCTGCATGCCACCCAGATGGCGCCCGAGACGCGGGGCGGGGCGCTGGCGCTCTTCGCCTGCAGCCTGTTCACCGGCCAGTCGCTCGGCGTGTTGCTCGCGTCACGGGTCGTGGACGCGGCCGGCGCCCGCCCGGTGTTCTGGATCGCCGCCGCCGGGCTGCTCGCGCTGGCGCTCGACTTCCGCCGGCGCCTCGCTAAACTGCGGCGGACCGGATGAAGCCCTTCACCTACGTCGGCCTGCCGATGCGCGTCGTGTTCGGCGCGGGTGCGGTCGCGCAGCTGCCCGCGGAGGTCGACGCGCTCGGCGCGAAGCGGGTGCTGGTGCTGTCGACGCCGGGGAGGGAGGCCGACGCCACGCGCCTGGCCGCCTGCCTCGGCGGCCGGATGGTCGGCGTCTACGGCAAGGCCGTGATGCACGTGCCGATCGACGTCGCCGAAGACGCGCGCAGGGTCGCGAAAGGGCTCGGCGCCGACGGCTGCGTGGCCATCGGCGGCGGCTCGACGATCGGTCTGGGCAAGGCGATCGCGCTGACGTCCGGCCTGCCGGTGCTCGCGGTGCCGACCACCTACTCGGGCTCGGAGATGACGCCGATCCAGGGCTTCACGGAGAAGGGCCTCAAGCGCACGCAGCGCGATGCGCGCATGCTCCCGAAGACGGTCATCTACGATCCCGAGCTCACCTACGGCCTGCCGGCGGCGACTTCGGCGGCGAGCGGCATGAACGCCATCGCCCATTGCGTCGAGGCGCTCTACGCGAAGGAGGCCAACCCGGTCATCTCGATCATGGCGGAGGAGGGCATCCGCGCAATGGCCGCGGCCCTGCCGCGCCTCGTGAACGAGCCGCAGGACGCCGGGGCGCGCGGCGACGCGCTGTACGGCGCCTGGCTCGCCGGGGTCGCGCTCGGCACGGTCGGCATGGCGCTGCACCACAAGCTGTGCCACACGCTCGGCGGCACCTGGAACCTGCCGCACGCCGAGACCCACGCCATCGTCCTGCCGCACGCGGCGCGCTACAACCGCGATGCGGCGCCCGAGGCGATGGCGCGCATCGCGCGCGCGCTCGGCGCCGCGGACGCGCCGGCCGGGCTCTACGATCTGGAGGGCAGGCTCGGCCTGAAGATGCGGCTCGCCGACCTCGGCATGCCCGAGGCCGACCTCGAGCGCGCGGCGCAGCTCGCGGCCGACGCCCCCTACCCCAATCCTGCGCCGCTCACCCGCGAGGGCATCCTCGCGCTGCTGCGCGCGGCGCATGCGGGCCGCCGGCCGGCGTAGCGCATGCGCCGCTGCCTGATCGCCTGCGCCGCGCTCGCGCTCGCCGGCTGCGCGAGCGTCGAGCCCGCGCCCGAGCACCCGCCGCAGGCGGTTCCGCTCGCGCCGCTCGCCACGGCGCATCGCCCGACGATCGCCTTCGCCCTGGGCGGCGGCGCGGTGCGCGGCTTCGCGCATGCCGGCGCGCTCAAGGTGCTCGACGACGCCGGCATCCGGGCAGACCTCGTGGTCGGCACGAGCGTCGGCAGCATCTTCGGCGCGCTCTACGCGGGCGGAGTGCGCAACGATGCGCTGCTGCAGGCCGCGCGCGACGTGCAGCGCGGCCAGCTGATCGAGTTCGTGTTCCCGAACCGCGGCTTCGTGGACGGCGCGCGCCTGCAGTCGTTCATGAACGAGCGGCTCGGCGGCCGGCGCATCGAGCAGCTCGGCACGCCGTTCGCCGCCGTCGCCACCGAGCTGCGCACCGGGCGATCCGTCGTCTTCAGCCGCGGCGACACGGGCCTGGCGGTACGCGCCTCGTGCAGCCTGCCCGCCGTGTTCCGGCCCGCGGTGATCGAGGGGACCGAGTACGTGGACGGGGGCCTGACGCATCCCGTGCCGGTGTCGGTGGCGCGCGCAGCGGGCGCCGACGTGGTGATCGCGGTGGTGGTCTCGCGCCAGCCGGGCGACACGGGCGACCTCGGCAGCACGCGCGAGCTGCTCAACCAGACGATCGTCATCATGCAGCATTCGATCGAGGAAATGGAGCTGCCGGGCGCGGACGTCGTGATCCGGCCGGACGTCTCGCAGGTGCCGGTGTCGGACTTCGACGCGCGCATGCGCGCGATCGAAGCCGGCGAGGCGGCGGCGCGCGCCGCGCTGCCGGCGATCCGGCGGGCGATCGAGGCGAAGCGCGCCCGTCGCTAGGCTAGAAGCGGTACTGCACGCCGACCGAGTACAGGTTGACGTCCGCCTCGTCGGTGTTGTAGCGCTCCCACTCGCCGCGCAGCTCGAAGCGCGGTGCGATGCTCCACAGCACGCCGCCGCCGAACATGAAGTCGGTGCCGTTGCCGCCCGTGGCGCCCGGACCGGACGCGCTCGCGTCCCAGAGGTACAGGCCGAGCTTGCCGAAGGCGCGGAAATCCGGGCTGAGCGGCAGGATGCCGAGCCCGGCGGCCTGGAAGCCGTCGACGGAAACGTGGGCGGTGCCGCCGGCGCCGGAGGCGTCCAGCGTCCCGAGGTCGACCCAGCCGATCTCGGCGGCGAAGTTGCGCGTGAAGTTCATGCCGCCGAAGATCTTCATCCCGGTGTCCCGGTCGTCGCAGGACAGCAGGCCCACGCCGGCGAAGCCGCTGCAGCCGCTGCCGTCGGTGAGGCCGGCGCTCACGCCGGCGTAGAAGGCGGACTGCTGGGCGGCGGCGGGCAGCGTGGCGCCGAGCAGCGCGGCGGCCAATGCCATGCGTACGAAATTCCACCGGGAAAGGTTTTTCTTCATGGGGTTTCCTTGCAGGAGGACGGAAGTGCGCGCTCCGCGATTGCGCGAGCGGGCCCGGTCGATGCTGAACCTGCGAGGTGCCGGCGTCAACGACGCGGCGCGGCGACACTGTCGCGGCGCGCCGACACTTTTCTACAGCGCGAGCTCGATCCTCACGAGGCGCGCGTCTCCGGGGTGGTGGCGCACGCGAAATCCCTGCTGCTCGACGAAGCCGAGCATGGCCTGGTTCCAGGCGAGCACGTCGCCGTCCAGCCGCTTCAGGCCGTCGGCGCGTGCCCGCGCGAGCAGCGTATCGAACAGCCGCTTGCCCACGCCGCGCCGACGCCAGGCGTCGGCCACGGCGAGCGCGAACTCGGCGCCTTCGCCCGCGCGGACATAGCGCGCCTCGCCGACCAGCTCGCGGCCCTCGAAGGCGGCGAGCGCCACGTGCGTGCGCGGGTCGCCCTCGACGAGGAGCTTCAGGAGCGAGGGCGAGACTTCCTTGACCACGTACTGGAAGCGCTCGTAGCGCGCCTGGGGAGAAAGCCCCTCGACGAAGGCGCGGAACGCCGGGGCGTCCGCGAGCCGGATCGGGCGGATGACGATCACCGCCCGCCTTCGTACACCACCGAGCGGATCTGGCTGCGGTGCAGCCCGATGTCATGCAGCGCCCGGTCGCTCAGGCGCTCGAGGTGTTCCACGGCGCGCGCGCGGGCGCGCGCGGCCGCGTAGGCCTCGAGCTTCGCGCGGACCCAGTCGGCCGCGCCGGCGAGGGCATCGGCCACAGCCTCGGCCCAGGGGGTGTGCAGTGCGTGTGTGGCGTTCATGACTGCCTCCATCGAATGAACAGGGCGCCAGATTGGGTCCCGCGGGTATTCAGGCGATGTCGGTCTGGATACGGTTTGTTGCCAGCATGTAAACTTCCGCCCATGCCGGCAGAACGGATCCTCATCGTCGACGACGACCGTCAGGTGCGCGAGTCCATCGGCGAGTACCTCCAGGAGCACGGCTACGAGGTCGCGCTGGCGGAGGGCGGCGAGGCGATGCGCCGCGCCCTGGCCTCGGGCGCGCCGGACCTCGTGCTGCTCGACCTCAACATGCCCGGCGAGGACGGGCTGTCGCTCGCGCGCTGGCTGCGCGCGAACCACGAGGTGGCGATCATCATGGTGACCGGCGCGGGCGAGGTGGTGGACCGCGTGATCGGCCTCGAGGTCGGCGCCGACGACTACCTCGCCAAGCCCTTCGATCCGCGGGAGCTGCGCGCGCGGCTGAAGAGCGTGCTGCGCCGCGCGAAGGGCGCCGGGGCGGCCGGCAAGCCGCAGGGCAAGAAGGTGAAGGTCGGCCGCTGCCTGCTCGACCTGCAGACCCACCAGCTGACGGGCGCGGACGGCGAGGAGCTGCCGCTCACCGGCATGGAGTTCGACCTGCTGCGCGTGTTCGTCGAGCGGCCCAACCAGGTGCTCTCGCGCGACCAGCTGCTGACCCACACCCGCAACCGCGAGTGGGAGCCCTTCGACCGCTCGATCGACATCCGCATCGCGCGCCTGCGCAAGAAGATCGAGGCCGATCCCGAGAAGCCCAGGACCCTGAAGACGGTGCGCGGGTCGGGGTACATCTTCATCCCGGGCGAGGGCTAGGCCCGCGCCGCGCTCGTGGCGTGTAACCGGCGTGTTTCAAAGGTATCCGGCCGGTAACCGCCGGCCCGGCCGGGCGGCGCCCGGCTAGACTGCCGGCATGTCCCACCGGTCCGAGCTCACGGAGGCGTTCCGTCAGGCGGCGCTCGCCGTGTCCACGGCCGAGGGCGCGCACGTCTTCGAGCAGCTGGTCTCGGCGCTCGCCCGCATCCTGGAGGTCGAGTTCGCGCTGATCTCGGTGTACGTCGAGCCGCGCCGGACGCACCTGCGCACGCTCGCCACCTACTTCGACGGGCGGCTGGCGAGGAACCTCGAGTACCCGCTGGCCGGCACGCCCTGCGAGCAGGCGATCGGGCGCTCGTTCGGCTTCTACCCGAAGAACGTGGTCGAGCGCTTCCCGGGCGACGGCGTGCTCACCGACAACAAGATCGAGGCCTACGCGGCCACCACCCTGCACGACCTCGACGGGGCGCCGATCGGCGCGCTCACGATCATGTCGCGGCGCGAGATCCGCGACGCGGCGCTGACCGAGGCCATGCTGAACATCTTCGCCGCGCGCGTCTCGGCGGAGATCGGGCGGCGCCGGTCCGAGGCGAGCTACCGGACGGTGTTCGAGAGCGCCGAGACCGCGATCTTCCTGCACGACATCGACAGCAACGCGATCGTCGACGTGAACCCCAAGGCCTGCCGCGCCTACGGCTACAGCGCCGAGGAGCTCAAGCGCCTGTCGGTGGACGAGCTCTCCTCGGGCATCCCGCCCTACACCGGGGAGGAGGCGCGGCGCCACTTCGAGCGGGCGAAAGCGGGCGAGCTGGTGCGCGGCGAATGGCAGCGGCGCAACAAGGACGGCAGCCTGCACTGGGACGAAGTGTCCCTGAAGAAGGTGGAGATCGCCGGGCGGCCGCACATCCTGGCGGCGACGCGCGAGATCACCGAGCGCAAGGCGGCCGAGGATGCGGTGCGCGCCAGCGAGGAGCAGTACCGCGCCATCTTCAACGCCACCACCGACTCGCTCACGCTGCGCGACGCCGAGTTCCGCATCGTGGACGTGAACGCGACCTACGAGCGCATGAGCGGGCTGCGGCGCGAGGACGTCATCGGCATGACCGAGCTGACGGTCGAGGTGCTGGACGTGAAGGACTGGCGGCGCGACGTGCACGAGCGCGTGCTGAAGGGCGAGTCGATGCGCATCGAGTCGGACGCGCGGCGCCGCGACGGGACCCTGTTCCGCGTCGAGGTGCTGGTGCTGCCCATGCAGTACCGCGGCGCGCCGCACGCGCTGCTGGTGGCCCGCGACATCACCGAGCGCAAGCGCGCCGACGACGCGGTGCGCGCGAGCGAGGAGCAGTACCGCGCGATCTTCAACGCCATGGCCGACGGACTGACCCTGCGCGACGCGGACTTCCGGGTCGTGGAGGCGAATCCCGCCTATGCGCGGATGACCGGGTATCCGCTCGAGGAGGTGATCGGCAGCGACCACGTGGCCACGCTCAGCCTGAAGGACCGGGACTTCGCGCGCACCTTGCACGCGCGCGCGCTGGCGGGAGAGCCGGTACAGGTCGAAGGCAAGGCGCGGCGCAAGGACGGCATCCTCATCGACTGCGAGGTGTTCGGCGTGCCGATGAGCTACCGGGGCGCGCCGCACGTGCTGTACATCGGCCGCGACATCACGGCGCGCAAGGCGGCCGAAGGCGCGCTGCGCGCGAGCGAGGAGCAGTACCGCGAGATCTTCAACGCCACGACCGACGCGCTGGTGCTGCGCGACGCGCAGTTCCGCATCGTCGACGTGAACGCCGCCTACGAGGCGACGAGCGGCAAGCGCCGCGACGACGTGGTGGGCATGACCGACCTGACGCTGACGCGGGGCGCCAACCCGGTCGACCGCCGCGCGCTGCACACGGAGGCGCTGGCCGGAAAGCCGGTGAGCTTCGAGGCGGACGGCCGCCGCGAGGACGGCTCGCCGTTCGTGCTCGAGGTGCGCGGCGTGCCCATGACCTACCGCGGCGAGCCGCACGTGCTGTACATGGGGCGCGACGTCACCGAGGCCAAGCTCGCCGAGCGCGCGCTGCGCGCGAGCGAGGAGCAGTACCGCGCGGTGTTCAACTCGACGGCCGACGCCTTCGTCCTGCGCGACGCCGACTACCGCGTGGTGGACCTGAACCCGGCCTACGAGACGATGAGCGGCCTCACGCGCGCGCAGATGCTGGGCCAGACGCAGCCTCTGCTGCGCTTTCCCCAGGACGACCCGGGGCGCCGCACGGCCATCCACCGCCGGGCGCTGGCCGGCGAGCACTTCAACCTGGAGCTCGACGCGGAGCGCCGCGACGGCTCGACGTTCCGCCTCGAGCTGCAGATCCTGCCGATGCGCTACGAGGGCGTGCCGCACGTGCTGTACGTGGGCCGCGACATCACCGAGCGGCGCCGCGCCGAGCAGGCGCTGCGCGACAGCTGGGAGCAGTACCGCGCCATCTTCGACGCCACCACCGACTCGCACGTGCTGCGCGACGCCGACTTCCGCATCGTGGACGTCAACCCGGCCTACGAGGCGATGAGCGGGCGCTCGCGCGCCGAGGCGCTCGGCCGCA
>DASUFW010000006.1:0-3346 GCA_036274335.1 Burkholderiales bacterium
CAGGCGCGCGAGGTTCTGGTGCGTCGCGCTGATCAGGCGCACGTCGACCGGCTCTTCCTGCGTGGCGCCCACCTTGCGCACGCGCTTCTCCTGGATCGCGCGCAGCAGCTTCACCTGCATGGCGACGGGCAGGTCGGCCACTTCGTCGAGGAACAGGGTGCCGCCGCTCGCCGCCTGGAAGAAGCCGTCGCGGTCCTGCTCGGCGCCGGTGAACGCGCCCTTCTTGTAGCCGAAGAACTCGCTCTCCATGAGCGTCTCGGGGATCGCGCCGCAGTTGACCGGGACGAACGGCCGGTCGCGCCGCGCGCCCTGCCCGTGGATGAGGCGCGCCGCCAGCTCCTTGCCGCTGCCGGACTCGCCCGTGATGTGCACCGGGGCCTGCGTGCGGGCGAGCTTGGCGATCAGCTCGCGCGCCTGCACGAGCGGCGCGCTCTCGCCGAGCAGCGGCGAATCCGGCCGCGCCTCGTGCGCCTGCCCCGGCAGCGACAGCGCCGACTTGACCAGCGTGCGCAACTGCTCCAGGCCCACCGGCTTGGAGACATAGTCGAAGGCGCCGGCCTTCAGCGCGGCCACCGCATTCTCGGTGCTGCCGTAGGCGGTGATCACGGCCACCGGCAGGTCCAGGTCGAGGCCGCCGATGTGGCGCACCAGCTCGAGGCCTTCGCCGTCGGCAAGCCGCATGTCGGTGAGGCACAGGTCGAAGCGCCCGTCGCGCAGCTGTTCGCGCGCCTCCGCGAGGCTGCCGACCGCGACCACGCCGAGCCCCATCTTGGTGAGCGTCAGCTCGAGCAGCTCGCGGATATCGGGCTCGTCGTCCACCACCAGGACGCGGCGCTCGGGCAGCGAAGCGCGGCGCCTCACGCGCCGGTCCCGCCGCGGCAGATGATGCGGAAGTGCGCGCCCGGCGCGCCGTCCACGTATTCCAGGCTCGCGTCGTTGGCCGCGCACAGTTCGCGTGCCAGGTACAGGCCCAGGCCGGTCCCCTTGCTGTCGGTGGTGAAGAACGGCTCGAACAACTGCCCCTGCACGGAAGGCGCCACGCCGGGTCCCTTGTCGGTAATGCTGAATTCTACTTTGTCGCCGAAGGCGCGCGCCGAGAGGCGCACCGCGCCGGCCTCGGCCGGCGCGTGGCGCACGGCGTTGCGCAGCAGGTTCCACACCACCTGGCGCAGGTGCTCGCGGTCGAAGGCGATCCAGGCGCGCAGCGGCTCGACCAGGATGCGGTCGGCGGGCACGCCCTCGTTGGCGGAGAACTCGCCGAGAAACACGCGCAGCCAGCCGTCGAGCGCGACGTGCTCCGCGGACACGCGGTCGCGGCGGTTGAGCTGCAGGACGTCGGCCACCAGTTGCTCCAGGCGCACCGTGTTGTCGAGGATGATGCGCGTCAGCCGGCGCCGGTCAGGGTCGCGCCTTTCCTCGGCGAGCAGCTCGGAGGCGTGGCTGATCGCCGACAGCGGGTTGCGGATCTCGTGCGCGATGTTCGCGGTGAGCCGCCCCAGCGCGGCGAGCTTGAGCTGCTGCGCCTGCTCGCGCGAGCGCGTCATGTCCTCGACGAAGACCACCGTGAACTGGTCCTCGGTGCCGGTGTCGAGCAGGCGTGCGCGCACATCGCGCCCGCGCGGCTGCAGGTCCACCGAGACCGCGGGCCGGCCCCCGGCCGCGCGCCAGGCGCTCCAGCGCGGCTCCAGGCCGGGCAGCACCGCCGCGAGCGGCTGCCCGAGCAGCTTGTCGGTCCCGAGCAGCAGCATGGCCTGCGGGTTGTGCTCGACCACGCGGCCGCCCCGGTCGAGCAGCAGCACGCCGTCCTGCATGTCCGCGATCACCAGCTGGTTGACGCGCGTCTGGTTGGCGAGCGCCCGGCCGCGCTCGCGCGCCAGCCGCTCGTTGGCCGCCAGGCGCTGGGCGAGCCACCCGGTCGCGCCGGCGGTCGCGAAATAGCCCATCGACAGCAGCGCGGCGGGCACCACGCTGGCCGACGGCAGGTCGAGCGCCAGCACCCAGTAGCTTTCCTCCAGCAGCACCGCGATCGCGGCGAGCGCCGCGTACAGGAAATTGAGCCGGCGCGGCGCGACCAGCCCGGCGCCGATGAGCGAGATGAGCAGCATCACGCCCAGTCCGCTGCGGATCCCGCCGCTCGCGTACATGAGCAGCGGGAACGTCACCACGTCCAGCAGCACGTGCACGGAGAGCTGCAGGTTGAAGCGGTCCTGCACGGCGCGCAGCATGAACTGCAGGCCGATGGCGAGGATCAGATAGGCCACGCATACCGCGCGGAACAGCCCGACATCGTGCGCGCCGAAGTTGATCGGCTCGTAGGCGATGTAGGTCGCGCCGAGGAACAAGAGCGCCACCACGATCCGGTACAGGTTGAAGTACCGGAGCGAGATCCAGAACGATTCGGGCGGGTGTGCGTCGGGGGCGAACAGCGGCCCGTAGGCGAGCGTCGCCATCAGGGGCGGCGCGGCCCGAGGCGGGCGTGCGCCTCGCCGCAGTACGGGCCGCCGGGCGCCTCGTGCGCCTCGGCGCGCGGCAGCAGCACGCCGCAATGCGCGCAGGCGACCAGGTCGGCGGCCGCGCGCACGCGCTCGGCGGTATCGGCGGGACGCGGGCGCAGCGCGCGGCGCACCAGCCAGACGAGCGCGAACACGGCGGCGGCGAGCAGCAGGAGTCGTCCCATGCCCGCTATTCTAGGATCGCGGGCTGCTTCCCGGGGAAACGTCCCCGCGGGACGCGCGGGCGGCCGCTCAGGCCGCCTTCGTCAGGCGGCCTTCTTGTGCAGGGTGCGCAGCGCGGCGAGCAGCGCCGAGGGCTCGGCGCGATTGCGGTATTCGGCCTCGACGAAGGCGTAGGCGACGCGGCCCTCGCGGCCGATCACGTAGGTCGCGGGCAGCGGCAGGTGCCATTGGCCGTCGGCGTTCCACTTGGACAGATCGTTGCCGCCCGCCACGTAGAGCTGCTTGAGCTCCTCGGACAGGTCGAAGAACAGCCGGTAGGCGCGGCCCGCCTCGCCCTTCACGTCGGAGAGCACCTCGAACTCGAGCGCGTTCTTCTCGGCGGTGGTGAGCGACTTGTCGGGCGGCTCGGGCGATACGGCCACCAGCTGCCCGCCGAGCGCGCGGATCTCCGGCAGCGCCTTCTGGTACGCGCGCAGCTGCAGGTTGCAGTACGGGCACCAGCCGCCGCGATAGAACGTGAGCACCACCGGCCCGCGCGCGAGCAGCGCGGAGAGCTTCACCACCGCGCCCTTGGCGTTCGGCAGCGCGAAATCGGGCGCCTGCTCGCCGTCTTGCACGGCGCGCGCGGCCACGCCCGAGGCCGCCAGCTCGTCCACGCCGCGCTGATAGCC
>DASUFW010000007.1:0-5160 GCA_036274335.1 Burkholderiales bacterium
CCGCTCGAGCTGCCACATCGCGTCCCTGACGTCCTCCACGCGATCCTTGTTCGTGAGCATCGAGCGCTTGTCCACCTTCAGCTCGACCCACGAGGTGGCGATCTTCGCCTCGCCCGCGCTCAGGTTGGCATCGCGCCATTCAGCGCCGTGGCCGGTAAAGCGTTCAGTCATCGTTGCCTCCGTCTTGCTGGTCGGCGAGGAAGTCTTTCCAGTCCTCGCGCTTCTCGTCCATGATGTCCTGGATGACGTCGAACAGGTTCTCGTCGATCCCTTCCAGCTGCTTGAGCACGCCGGTCATCTCCCAGATCGTATAGAGCTCGACCGAGGTCTTGAGGTTCACCTCCCAGGCCGTCGCCGTGGTGTTCAGCGTGGGCATGGGGATCGCCTTCCGGAGGAGCTTGAGCGGCGCCTCGACCTTGGAGATGTTCGGCCCCCAGTCGGCGAAGTGGTCCTTGTTGATCATGTCGGGCGCGAGCTGGTTGCCCGTCGAGATCAGCTTCAGCATCACGCGCGAGAACGGCCGCAGCACGTTCTTCGCCGACTCCATCTGGTGCTTGATGGCGGTCTCGCGCATCAGCATCACCAGGCCCCCTGGCGAGTTGCCGAACGGGCAGCGCGCCGCGCAGGTGTAGCACTGGGCGCAGGCCCAGATCTTCTCCTGCATGGCGTCGTAGATGCCCTCGAGGTTCTCGGTCCACAGCAGCTGCACGATCTCGCGCGGCGAGAAGTCGTAGTAGTGCGCCGCCGGGCAGGTCGCGGTGCAGATGCCGCAATTCAGGCAGCCGTTCAGCTCGTGGTCGTAGCGCAGGTCCGACTGCAGGTCGCTGAAGATTTCCTCCAGCTTGGCGCGCGGCAGCGGCGCGCCGTCGGCGACCGGGTCGCCGATGTGCTTCTGGACGCGCGTCGACTCCGCGTGCGCCATCAGTAGGTCATCACCTTGCAGTCCGTCTCCATCACTTCCTCGATCAGGTGCGCGCCGCCGACGATGCCGGAGCACTCGGGGATCAGGTCCTCGGGCTTCATGTCGAACAGGTCGAGGTTCGGCGAGCAGCAGTAGAACTTGACGCCCGCCTCGTGCGCATCCTTGATGAAGTCGTACACCGACTTGGGCGAGCCTTCCTTGACGTGCAGCTTCTCGGCCACGCCCTTCTTCATCAGCCGGCCCGAGGTGGCGGTGCAGATCACCTCGACCTCGTAGTCCATGGCGGCGGCCACCGAGGCCTGGAAGATCGGCGCACCGAGCTCCTCGCCGTGGCGCGGGTCGGTGTTGGCCATCACGATGACGAGCTTCTTGGGCACGGCGCCCTCCTCGACGGTCCGGCGGAAATTCCGCGGCCCCAGAATATATTAGGGAAGTCTAATTATCAACCGCCTCAGCCCATCCAGCCGCAGGCGCGCACCAGGCCCGTCATGATGGGCACCAAAGAATTTTCGATGCTGCGTTGCGCCATGCGCAATGCGGCGAGGCCCGCCTCGATCTCCGGCGGCGACTCCTCGAACTCCATGATCAGGTCCTCGACCATCGCGACCTTGAAGCCGGGATGCGCCGCGAAGCCGAACGCCCGCGGCCCGGACTGCCAGAGCGCTGCGCGGCCGCGGCCGTCCCGCGCGAGAACGTCGGCGCCGGGCGGCGGCGTGGGCCAGTCGCGCATGTAGACGGCGACGGGAAATTCCTCAGGCAGGTAGCCGTCGAGCGCTTCGGCGCGCGTTCTCCGCGCGGTGCCCACCGAGAATTCGAGCGGCGCGGGTTCCGTCTTCCCGCCCGCGGCGAGCGAGAGGATCTGGGCGCCCAGGCCGATGCCGAGCACCGGCTTGTCCGCGGCGAGCGCCGCGCGCGCCAGCTCCACTTCGGCCGCGAGCGTGGGCACGTCGCGCGTTCCCGCACTTCCCCATGGCCCGCCGCCGAGCAGCACCAGCCCCTGGTCGAGCTCCGCCAGCTTCGGCAGCGGTACCTTGCCGGTGAACGGCCGGCAGTAGTGGAAGCGGATGCTGCGCCCTTCCAGGTGGTCCTCGATCAGCCCGAGGAAGTCGGCCGAGGTGTGCTGGACGACCTGGAGCGTCACGAGCGCAGCTGCCGCCGGATCTTCCTCAGGTCGTGGCCGTTCGGCGCGAAGGGGTAGCTCGCGATGTTCGAAGGCGGCGAGTCGCCGTAGGGGCGGTCGCAGGCGGAGATGTCGTCGCGGAACTTGCCCGGGCAACCGGAGGTGCGGAAGGCGATGCCCTCGCCGATGACCGTATCCAGCTCGGATTCGGGGATGCCGTAGTCGACGACCTTTCCCGCGCCGTCGAACTTCATCCCTTCGACGCGCCCGCCGCGGTAATCGATGAGGTAGCGCGCGAGCTGCACGCGGCGCCACTGCTCGCGCGGCGTCGCCGGCAGGTGGTCCATCAGCGAGCCCTTCTCCGGGAAGAAGCAGAACAGGTGGCTGTGTGCGCCCAGGTCGACGAGCTTCTGCACCAGCTCGAGCACGTCGCGCTCGGTCTCGCCCATGCCGACGATGATGTGCGCGCCGAATTTCTGCGCACCGAAGATGTCGCGCGCGGCGAGCAGGATCTCCCAGTACTTCGCCCACGAATGCGGCGACTGCACGCCCTTGCCGCGCGTGCGGTCGAAGATCTCGGGCGTGGCCGCGTCCAGCGCCACGGTGAAGATGTCGGCGCCGAGGTCCTTGAGGCGCGCGACGTCCTCGCGCGTCATGGTGGTGGGGTTCGAGAGGATCGACACCGGGATCGCCTGCGGATCGATGCGGTCCGTCCAGGCCTTGAGCACCGTGCGCGTGTCCTCGTCCGAATTCGGGTGCGTGATCATCGAGATGCACATGCGATGGAACGCGCTCGCCGACGGGTCCTTCGCCACGATGTCGATCGTCTGCGCGAGCGGCACCGCCGGCCAGTCGACGCGGATGAAATTGCGGTCGGCGTAGTTGCGCTCGGCCTCGCGGTGGCGCGCCAGACCGCAGTAGGCACAGTTCGCCCGGCAGCCCTCCGGATAGGTGAGCAGCAGGTTCAGGCAGCGCGTGCACGAGGTGCGGTGCATGCGCCCGCCCATCACGCCGAGCGTGATCGCGGCCGCGGTGGACATCTGCACGTACTCCGGCGAGCGCATGTTCGGCGTCATGACGTTGTAGTTCGGCAGGTACACGCCCTGCGGAGGCACGTCGGCCGACTTCACGCGCGCGCCGTTGCGCGCCTCGATCGGGATCACGCCCGGCGCGCGCGGCGCCATCGTGGGCTCGAAGCAGCTCATTGCCAGTACTCCGGGTAGGCGATCCAGCCGCGGCGAAGTGCGGACTTGCTCGGGGCCTTCGCAAGCAGCTCGCGCCGGCGCCGCAGCGCGCGGGAGATCGAGGCGCCGAACACGTCGTGCAATTCTTCCTCATAGGCCTCGGCCGCGCCGGTCGCGGCCGCCTCGCCCGCGAGACGGCCCGAGTGGACCGCGGCCGCGATGCCCGCGCCCGTCACCGGGTTGGCGAGCCCGGCCGCGTCGCCCGCCAGCAGCACGAGCGTTTCTTCGAGGCGCCCCCGAGGCTTCAGCATCCCGCCCACCGGGATCGCACCGCCGGTCGTGGCGAGGACCTTCGCGCCGACGCGCCCTCCCAGCTCCGCGTGCAGCCGGGCGAGGATCGGCTTGAGCCGCCCCTTGTGCTCGGGGCTGACGCCCGCCCCCAGGTTCGCGACCTCGCCCTTGGGAAACAGCCACCCGTACCCGCCCGGAATTCCGGCGGAGAGAAAGATGTCGGTGGCCGCATGCGGCTGCAGCAGCGGCACGGTGACCTGCCGCGTCTCCACCCGCTCGCGGTTGACGCTGCCGATCGCGGCGCCCGCGCGCGAGCGCGGACCGTCGGCGCCGATCACCACGCGCGCCCGAAGCGTCGCGCCGTCCGCCAGCGTGACCGTCCCGTCGCGCGCGATGCGCCTGGCCAGAGCGCCCAGGCGGATCTCGGCGCCCGCCGCGCGCGCCTTCGCCACCAGGTGCGCGTCGAACGCCGCGCGATCGACCATGGTGCCGGGAAAATCCGGCTGCACGTCCGCCGTGTCGTCCTCGACGAAGGTGGCCATCGCGGCGATCCTCTGCACCGCGCTGCCGTTCGCGTCGAGCAGCCCGGGCACGAGCTCCGCGCACTGCACGGGAATCCCCGCCTCGCGCTTGCGATCGAGCGCCACGACCCGGCAGCCGCGCCTCGCCGCCTCGGCGGCCGCACTCGCGCCCGCCGGCCCCAGGCCGAGCACGAGGACGTCGATCACGCGGCGACCGCCTGGCGCGGATGCAGCTTGATCGTGCGTCCTGTCTTGATCGAGCAGCAGGCGTGCTCCTGCACGACCGGGCGGCCGATCGCGTGTGCGACGGACACCGCGCCCTCCGCGGGGAACGCGATGCCGTCGAGCCCCGCCATCACGGCGTAGGCATCCGTGACGCGGCGATGCATGCCGGGCGGGCGCGCGCAGCCGAGCAGCACCTGCCGGTCCCGAATGCGGTCGCGCGCCTCGAGGAACAGCCGGCCGAGGTCGGTGGTCTCGGGCGTCGCGAACGTGCCCGGCTTCGCGTAGAAGGGCATGATCACCACCAGCACCAGCGAGTGCACCGGGTGGCGGCTGACGATGTCGAGCGCGGCCGGCTCGCCGACGATGCGTCCGTAGTGCAGGCCGATGACGATGTGCGGCACGACTTCCATCCGGGTCGCGCACAACGCCGCCAGCGTTTCCTCGAAATCGGCCACCGGCCGCTCGAGGTGGTAGACCTCGGTGATCGTCTCCTGCGCGCCGATCACGTCCATCATGGCCGTGTCCACGCCCGCGTCGGCCATGGCGCGCGCGCGCGGCGCATCGAGCAGCGCCGAGTGGATCGCCACTTTCAGGTGCGGGTGGTCGCGCTTCAGCCGCTCGACCACCGGGTAGTAGCGCTCGTAGCGGATCTCGTTGCGCCGGTTCGAGCCGCCCGAGAGCAGGAACCCCTGCAGGTCCTGGGTGGCGACCATCGTCCGGACCTTCTGCTCGAGCATCTCGGGGCTGGTCGCCGGAATCATCGGCTCGAGGATCTTCGCCTGGCAGTGGTCGCACATCAGCGCGCAGCCGGCGGCGGTGACCGAGAAGGCGGGGAAGCTGTTCTTGCCGCAGCCCTCGAGCTCGCAGCTCGAGTAGGCCTTGAAGGTCGGGGTGGAG
>DASUFW010000008.1:0-3174 GCA_036274335.1 Burkholderiales bacterium
TGTTGAAGAATATTTCCCGACCCCCGTTGTTTAGTACGCGTGCCGCCCGATTCGGGTGGCGGATCGGGGAGTTCGGGGATGTCCTGGTTGACCGGCAGCATCCGCAACAAGCTCATCGCGCTGTTCGCGCTGGGGCTGGCCATCGTCTTCGCGGCCGCCCTGTACGGCTTCGCCGCTGCATGGAACGCGCTGGAGGCCGTCAGCCGCGTCAATGACACGCTGGTCGCGCAGGCGATCCAGTCGCAGGCGCTGCAGGCCTCGTTCAAGGAGCAGGTGCAGTCCTGGCTGGGGGTGCTGGTGCGCGGCCACGACGCCGAGGCGCTGGACAAGAGCTGGAAGCAGTTCGAGTACCGCGAGCGCGAGGTGCGCCGGCTGGGCGAGAAGCTGCAGGAAGCGGTCGAGCTGCCGGCCGCGAAGGAGATCCTCGGACAGTTCCTGCGCGCCCACGCCGCCATGGGCGCGCGTTACCGGGACGGCCTCGCCGCCTTCAAGGCCTCGGACTTCGACGCCCGGAAGGTCGAAGGCGAACTGCGCGGCATCGATGCCAAGCCCACCGAGCTGATCGAGGAAACCGTCGACCTCATGCGCGAGGAAGCGCGCGCCGCGTTTTCCCGCGCCCGCACGGCTGCGACGCAGCGGCTGACCGCCAGCCTGGTGGCAATCGCCGCAGTGACCCTCGCCGCGCTGTTTGCCTGCAGCCTGCTGCTGGTGCGCACCGTCGTGCGCCCGCTCGCGAAGGCGGTGCGCGTCACCGAGCGCGTCGCCGAAGGCGATCTGCGGGTCGAGGTCGGCGCGACGGCGGGCGACGAAACCGGCCGGCTGCTGCAGGGGCTGGCGCGCATGCGCGACGGCCTGGCCGGCGCGGTGGCGGTCATCCGCCAGTCGGCGCAGTCCGTCGGGCAGGGTTCGCGGGAGATCGCGGACGGACACGCGGACCTCTCCAGCCGCACGGAGCAGCAGGCGTCCAGCCTCGAGGAGACGGCCGCTTCCATGGAGGAGCTGGCCACCACGCTGCGGCAGAACACGGACAACGCGCGCCAGGCGCAGCAGCTCGCGCAGGGCGCGTCGCAGCAGGCCACCGAAGGCGGGAAGGTGATGGCCGAGGCCGTCGGCCGCATGAGCGGCGTGTTCGACGCTTCACGCAAGATCGCCGACATCATCGGCGTGATCGACGGCATCGCGTTCCAGACCAACATCCTCGCGTTGAATGCGGCGGTGGAAGCCGCCCGCGCCGGCGAGCAGGGCCGCGGCTTCGCGGTGGTCGCCTCCGAAGTACGCGCGCTCGCGCAGCGCGTCGCCGCCGCCGCCAAGGAAATCAAGGGTCTCATCCAGAACTCGGTCGACGAAGTCGGCGCGGGCACCAAGCTGGTCGAAGCCGCCGGCCGCAAGATGGATGAAATCGTGCAGTCGGTGCGCCGGGTCACCGACGTCATGTCCGAGATCGCCGCCGCGAGCACCGAGCAGCTGTCCGGCGTCGAGCAGGTCAGCCGCGCCGTCACGCAGATGGACCAGGTCGTGCAGCAGAACGCCTCGCTGGTGGCCGAGACGTCCGCCGCGACCGAGCGGATGGCGACGCAGACCGAGCAGCTGGTCGCCGCCGTCGCTAAATTCCGGCTCGATGCCGACGAAGCGGGACCGCCCGCCGGTTCGTCCGCGCAACTTGAAGCGCCGGCGCCGCGCCCGCGGCTCGCTGCGCGCCGTCTGCAGCCATCCCAGGGAGCTTGACCATGTTCCGCACCCTCGCCACCCCTCGCGCGCTCGGCATCGCCGCCGGGCTCCTCCTCGTCCTGTCCGGCGCCGCGACGGCGCTGGCCGCGGACGGCGCGGCGGTCTACGAGAAGAAGTGCGTCAACTGCCACGGGCAGGAGGGCGCCTCCAGGGACTCGTCGATCCCCATCATCGGCGGCTACTCCGCCAAGTACGTCGTGGACAGCGTGAAGAACTTCCGCAAGAAGCTGCGCCCCTGCGCCGAGGTGACCATTCCGTCGGGCCCCAAGAAAGGCAGCAAGTCCGACATGTGCAAGGTGGTCGCCGATCTCGCCGACGACGAGGCCGACGCCGTCGCGCGATGGCTGGCGGGACGCAAGTTCGCGCCCGCCAAGCAGCCCTTCGACGCGTCCCAGGTGTCGCGGGGCGAATCCGTATACGGGCGCCTCTGCCGCCGCTGCCACGAGGACAATGGCCGCTCGCCGGACGAGGACAACGGCATCGTCGCCGGCCAGTGGACGCCGTACCTCCAGTCCCAGCTGGCCGCGTTCCGCGCCGGCAAGCGCTCGATCGACGAAAAGATGAAAGCGCGCCTGGAGAAGCTCACCCTGGAGGACCAGGAAGCGCTGCTCAACTTCTACGCGAGCCAGCAGCAGTGGTGAGCGATCTTCCCGGCCGGTCGATCCTGCGCAGGCTCGCGCTCGCAGCGCTGGGCCTGGCGTTCGCCTGGGCGGGAAGCGCGCTCGCGGTGCCGCCGGAGGCCGAGTACGTCGGCGAGAAGGTCTGCATGAAGTGCCACGACTTCGAGGCCGCGCACTTCGAGCACACGCTGCATGCCAAGGTGTTTCGCCAGAACCCGCGCAACAGCCTGGAAGCGCGCGTCTGCGAGGCCTGCCACGGCCCGGGCTCGCTGCACGCGCGCCGCGGCCACGAGAAGAACCGCGAGTACCTCGTGGGCTTCACGCGCGAGTGGGGTACGCCGGTGGAGACGCAGAACGCGGTGTGCCTCACCTGCCACCAGGGCGGCGAGCGGCTGCACTGGGGCGGCTCGGCGCACGAGATCCAGAAGCTCGCCTGCACCGATTGCCACAACACCATGGGGCGCTTCTCCGCGACCGGGTTGCTGAAGAAGGCGAGCATCTCGGAGACCTGCCTCAGCTGCCACGGCCAGCAGCGCCTGGAATTCAGCAAGCGCTCGCACATGCCGCTGCTCGAAGGCAAGATGAGCTGCCAGGACTGCCACAGCCCGCACGGCTCGTCCAGGAAACCGCTGCTCAACGCGGACAGCGTGAACGAGGTCTGCTACCGCTGCCATGCGGAGACCCGCGGGCCGATGCTGTGGGAGCACGCGCCGGTGCGCGAGAACTGCAGCAACTGCCACCACCCGCACGGCTCGAACCACGACAAGCTGCTGGTGGCGGCGCGCCCGTACCTCTGCCAGCAGTGCCACAACACCGCCGCGGGGCA
>DASUFW010000009.1:0-16595 GCA_036274335.1 Burkholderiales bacterium
GGGCGCGGCCGGAATGCCGCGGCGTCGAGGCAGGCGATGCGCACCCGGGCTTCGACCAGCGCGCGCGCCTCGGGTTCGCGGCGAAGTTCCTGCGTGACGACGAAACTCGCGCTGCGGCAATCCACCGGCTGCACGGTCGCGGTCAAAAGATCGTCGAGGCGCGCCGGCGCGTTGAACAGGATTTCCATGCGGTGCACGACGAACACGACGCCGAGCTCCGCGCGTGCCTGCTCCTGCCCGATGCCGGCCGCGCGCAACCATTCGCTGCGCGCGCGCTCGAGGAAATGCAGGTAGCGCGCATGGTAGACGACGCCGCCGGCATCGGTGTCTTCCCAGTAGATGCGGACGGGGAAGGCGAAGATGGGGGAGCCGGTAGCCGGGAGCCGTGAGCCGGAAAGCACGCGGCAGACACGCTCCGACGTCATCGTTCGCTCTCCGGCTCCCGGCGACCGGCTACCGGTTCCCGGCTTTCGAACAGGTCCTCGACTTCCACGCGCCGCGGCGCCTTCAAACCCATGTGCCGCCACGCCTTCGCCGTGACCATGCGTCCGCGCGCGGTGCGCACGAGGAATCCCTGCTGGATCAGGAACGGTTCGAGCACGTCCTCGATCGTGCCGCGCTCTTCGGACAGCGCAGCGGCGAGCGATTCGACGCCGACCGGGCCGCCGTCGAAATTCTCGATGATCATGCCGAGCAGGCGCCGGTCGATCGCGTCGAAACCTTCCTGGTCGACCTTGAGCATTTCGAGCGCGGCCGACGCGACGCCGATGTCGATGGCGCCGCTGGCCTTGATCTCGGCGAAATCGCGCACGCGCCGCAGCAGGCGGTTGGCGATGCGCGGCGTTCCGCGCGAACGGCGCGCGATCTCGGACGCGCCTTCCGCATCGCAGGCGATGCCGAGGATCTTCGCCGAGCGGCGCACGATCGCGCTGAGCTCGAGCGCACTGTAGAACTCCAGGCGGTGCACGATGCCGAAGCGGTCGCGCAGCGGCGCGGTCAGCAGGCCGGCGCGCGTGGTGGCGCCGATCAGCGTGAACGGCGGCAGGTCGAGCTTGATCGAGCGCGCGGCCGGGCCCTCGCCGATCATGATGTCGATCTGGAAATCCTCCATCGCCGGGTACAGCACTTCCTCGACCACGGGCGAGAGGCGGTGGATCTCGTCGATGAACAGCACGTCCTTCGGCTCGAGGTTGGTGAGCAGCGCGGCAAGGTCGCCGGGGCGCTCGAGCACCGGGCCCGAGGTCTGGCGCAGGTTCACGCCCATCTCGCGGGCGATGATGTGCGCGAGCGTGGTCTTCCCGAGGCCGGGCGGCCCGAACAGCAGCACGTGGTCGAGCGCCTCCTGCCGGCCGCGCGCCGCCTCGATGAAGATCTCGAGCTGGCCGCGCGCCTTGGCCTGGCCGACGTAGTCCGCGAGCCGCGCCGGGCGCAGCGAACGCTGGAACGCCTCCTCCTGCGCCGACGCCGCCTCCGCGCCGATCAGCCGATCGGTCTCCACAGCCATGCCGGAATTCTGCCAGAGGCGTGGCGTTCACCCTTGTAGGATGCGGACGGCAGGCATAGGATTTTGTGCAATGCGCGTCTCCCGCCGCCTGGCCGTCCTGCCCGCCCTCCTGCTGGGGGCGACGGCGGCGCCCGCGCAGGGGCCGGAGGCCTCCCAGGGGTGGTATCTCGGCGGGGGCATCCGTCCCGCGGAGGTGGCCCGCGCGGCCGAGGACACGGACGTCGGCTACCGCAACTTCGGCGGCTACCGCTTCACGCGGAACTGGGGCGTGGAATTCGGCTATTCCGACCTTGGCCGCGGCAGCGGCGGCGGGGATACGGGCGCCTACTCCCTGGAAAAGTACGGGTACCAGACGAGCGCCTGGACGCTCGCCGGCACCGGCGTCCTCCCGATCGGCGATTCGTTTTCCCTCCTCGGCCGCCTGGGCTGGTCGCTCGCCACCCCGGACGCGACGCTTGCCGGGTTCAGCCTCGGCACGGCGGCGCCCGGCTTCGGGCTGGGCTCCGGGCTGCCGCGCTACCGCGGCACGATGCTGTGGGGCCTCGGGGGGCAGTACGACTTCGATTCCCGCTTCGGGATGCGCCTGGACTACAACAACTTCGGCAAGCTCGACGACCCGAACGCCTCGCGCTCGGACCTCTGGTCGGTCAACGCGGTGGTGCGGTTCTGAGGCGCTAGGGGCGCGCGAGCGCCTTGAGCGCGGCGCGGATGCCCTCCGCGACCGGGATCCCCGGCGCGAGGCCGCGGGTCGCGCCCAGCGCCTCCTTCTCGCTGTAGCCGAGCGCCAGCAGCGCGTTCAGCACGTCGGAGGCGCCCGCGGCCGCGGGCTTCGCCTCCGCCAGCTTCCCCTTCAGCTCGAGGATCAGCCGCTCGGCGGTCTTCTTGCCGATGCCGGGCACGCGGGTGAGGCGCACGGCGTCCTGCAGCACCACGGCCTGCCCGAGCTCCGCGACCGACATGCCCGAGAGCACGGCGAGCGCCGTGCGCGCGCCCACGCCGGCGATGCGGATCAGCTGGCGGAACGCCCCGCGCTCCTCCAGCGTATGGAACCCGTAGAGCGCATGCGCGTCCTCGCGGACCACGAGGTGCGTGTGCAGGGTCACCGCTTCGCCCGTGGCGGGCAGGCTGTAGAACGTGCTCATCGGCACGTCGACCTCGTAGGCGACGCCGTGGCAGTCGATCATCACCTGGGGCGGCTGCTTGGCGAGGAGCTTCCCCGACAGCCGGCCGATCACGCGAGCCTCCCGCGCCGCAGCCGCAGGCCCCGCGTGGACAGCCGCCCGAGCCGCTCGCCGTGCGCGTGGCAGATCGCGCAGGCCAGCGCGTCCGCGGCGTCCGCGCCGGGCGCCCCGGGCAGCGCGAGCAGCCGCCTCACCATGTGCTGGACCTGCTCCTTGCCGGCATGGCCGTTGCCGACCACCGATTTCTTCACCTGCAGCGCAGTGTACTCGGCGACCGGCAGGCCCGCGAGCACCGCGGCGCAGATCGCCGCGCCGCGCGCCTGGCCGAGCGCGAGCGTCGAGCTCGGATTGACGTTGACGAACACCTTCTCGATCACCACCTGCTCGGGGCTGTGCGCGGCGATCACCTCGTTCAGCCCCGCCAGCAGCGTCGCCAGGCGCTGCGCGAGCTCGCCGCGCTGCGAGCGCACGCAGCCGCTCGTCACGTAGGAAAGCCGCGCTCCCTGCTTGTCGATGACGCCGAACCCGGTGACCTGCAGGCCGGGGTCGATGCCGAGGATCCTCACGCGTCCCCGAGCGACGCGGTGGTGTAGACGTCCTGGACGTCGTCCAGCGATTCGAGGGCGTCGAGCAGCCCGCGCAGGCGCTGCGCCTCGGCAGGGGGAGGCACGGCATCGGCGGTCGGTTTCAGCGTCACCTCCGCGAGCGCCGGCTTCAGGCCGGCCTTCTCGAGCGAGGCCTTCACCGCGTGGAAATCGGCGGGCGCGCACACCACCTCGATCGAGCCGTCCTCGCTCGCGATCACGTCCTCGGCGCCCGCCTCCAGCGCCGCCTCCATGACCTTTTCCTCGCTCGCGCCGGGCGCGAACAGGAACTGCCCGCAGTGCTTGAAGAGGTACGCGACCGAGCCGTCCGAGCCGAGGTTGCCGCCGTGCTTGGTGAAGGCATGGCGCACCTCGGCGACCGTGCGCGTGCGGTTGTCGGTCAGGCAGTCGGCGATCACCGCCGCGCCGCCCGGGCCGTAGCCTTCGTAGCGCACCTCCTCGTAGGTGACGCCTTCGAGCTGGCCCGTGCCGCGCTTGATGGCGTTCTGCACGCTGTCCTTGGCCATGTTGGCCTCGCGCGCCTTGTCCATGGCGAGCCGCAGGCGCGGATTGGATTCAGGATCCCCGCCGCCGAGCCTCGAGGCGACGGTGATCTCCTTGATGAGCCGCGTGAACACCTTGCCCTTCTTCGCATCCGCTGCGGCCTTGCGGTGCTTGATGTTCGCCCATTTGCTGTGGCCTGCCATGCGATAATTTTACCGCCATGCCCGCTCCGCTTCTGGTCGCGAAGAACGCCAAGTCGGAGCTCCACCTGCTCCCGGGGCTGGCCAACCGCCACGGCCTGATCACCGGCGCGACCGGTACCGGCAAGACCGTCACCCTGCAGACCCTCGCCGAGGGCTTCTCCCGGATCGGGGTACCGGTGTTCCTCGCCGACGTGAAGGGCGACCTCGCCGGGCTCGCCCGGCCCGGCGGCGGCCAGGCCAAGGTCGCCGAGCGCGCCGCGAGCCTCAAGCTCGACCTGGCCTACGCGGCCTGCCCGGTCGTCTGCTGGGACGTCTACGGCGAGCGCGGCCACCCGGTGCGGGCCACGGTTTCGGACATGGGGCCGCTGCTCCTTGCGCGCATGCTCGGCCTGAACGACACGCAGGAGGGCGTGCTGCACCTCGTGTTCAAGGTCGCCGACGACGCGGGGCTGCTGGTGCTCGACCTCAAGGACCTGCGCGCGATGCTGCAGCACGTGGGCGAGAACGCCTCCCAGTTCACTTCGGCCTACGGCAACGTCTCGGCCGCCTCGATCGGCGCCATCCAGCGCGGGCTGCTCGCGCTGGACGCACAGGGCGCGGACCGCTTCTTCGGCGAGCCGATGCTGAACATCGCCGACCTCATGCAGGTGGACGGCGGCCGGGGCGTCATCAACACCCTGTCGGCGGAAAAGCTGATGGGCGCGCCAAAGCTCTACGGCGCCTTCCTGCTGTGGATGCTGTCCGAGCTCTTCGAGCAGCTGCCCGAGGCCGGCGACCCCGACAAGCCGAAGCTGGTGTTCTTCTTCGACGAGGCGCACCTGCTGTTCGATGACGCGCCCAAAGCGCTGCTCGACAAGATCGAGCAGGTGGTGCGCCTCATCCGCTCCAAGGGCGTGGGCGTCTACTTCGCGACGCAGAACCCGCTCGACGTGCCCGAAGCGGTGCTCGGGCAGCTGGGCAATCGCGTCCAGCATGCGCTGCGCGCCTTCACGCCGAAGGACCAGAAGGCGGTCAAGGCCGCGGCCGACACCATGCGCCCGAACCCGAAGCTCAAGCTCGAGCAGGCGATCACCGAGCTCGGCGTAGGCGAGGCGCTGGTGAGCTTCCTCGACGAGAAGGGCCGGCCCGGCGTGACCGAGCGCGCGTTCGTCGTGCCGCCGGGCAGCCGGCTCGGCCCGCTGACGGACGCCGAGCGCCAGGCGGTGATCGCCGCCTCGGCGGTCGCCGGCCACTACGAGAAGGCGATCGACCGCGAGTCGGCCTACGAAAAGCTCAAGGCGCGCGCGGACCAGCAGGCGCAGGAAGCCGCCCAGGCCGGCAAGCCGAAGGAGTCGAGCCTCGCGTCCGACATCCTCTTCGGCCGCACCGGACCGCGCGGCGGCCGGCAGTCGCAGGGACTGCTCGAGGCGATGGCGAAGAGCGCGGCGCGCACCGTCGGCTCGCAGGCCGGCCGCGAGCTGATGCGCGGCATCCTCGGCTCGCTGCTCGGCAAGCGGCGTTGACGCCCGCCGCGTATCGCGGCTGGGGGATGCTGTTCGCGCTCGGGGGCGTGATCTCCTTCGCGTTCCGCCCGGTGATCATCAAGCTCGGCTACGAGGCCGCGCCGGTCAGCGCGACGACGCTCCTTTTCCTGCGCATGGCGCTGTCGTTCCCCTTCTTCGCGGCGGTCGCCGTCTGGCTGCGCGGCGGGCCGCCGATCGCGCGCCGCGACTGGATCGGCATCGTCGCGCTCGGCTTCCTCGGCTACTACCTCGCGAGCCTGCTCGACTTTCTCGGCCTGCAGTACGTCTCCGCCGGGCTCGGGCGGCTGATCATGTTCGTCTACCCCACGATCGTCGTGATCCTGTCCGCGATCTTCCTCGCCAAGCGGCCGACGCGCCGCGAGGTCGCCGCGCTCGCGTTCACCTATGCGGGCATCGCGCTGGTGATGTCGGCGAAGCTCGGCGCGGGGCCCGAGCAGCGCCTGTTCCTGCTCGGCGCGGCGCTCATCTTCGGCGCCTCGACCAGCTACGCGATCTATCTGGTCACCGGAAGCCAGCTCGTGAAGCGCGTGGGCTCCATGCGCTTCACGGCCTACACCATGATGGTGTCCACCGTTCCCGCGCTCGTGCAGTTCGCGCTCCTCGAGACGCCCGCGTCGCTCGTCCTGCCCGGCCGCGTGTGGCTGTACGCGCTGCTGCTCGCGATCGCCTGCACGGTGCTGCCGGTGTTCCTGGTCGCCGAGGCGCTCAAGCGCATCGGCGCGAACCACTTCGCGCTGATCGGCGCGCTCGGGCCGGTCACCACGGTGCTGGCGGACTTCCTGTTCCTCGAGGGGGCGCTGACGCCGCTCCAGTTCCTGGGCGGCGCGTTTGTGATCGGCGGCGTGCTGCTGGTTTCGCTCAAACGGAACTCCGCGTAGCAGGACTGTCCAACCAAGGAACAACCCCCGGGGCGCGGCGAATGCCGTGCCCCTTCCGTTTCACATGCCGATACTCCGGGAAGGCCGCAACTGCTGGCGCATCGCGCGCGCATCCCGCGCGGCGGTGCTGATCGACGGCGCCGCGTATTTCGCGGCGTTCCGCGAGGCCGCGCGCCGCGCCGAGCGCTCGATCCTCATCGCGGGCTGGGACGTCGACAGCCGCACCGACCTCGCGCCGCAGGGCGCGGACGACGGGCTGCCGCGCGGCCTCGGCGAGTTCCTCGACGCGCTCGTGCGGCGCCGGCGCAGCCTGCATGCGCACGTGCTCGGCTGGGACTTCGCCATGCTCTACGCGCTCGAGCGCGAGTTCCTGCCGATGTACTCCTTCGGCTGGCGCACGCACCGGCGATTGCACTACCACCTGGACGACCGCCACCCGCCCGGCGGCTCGCACCACCAGAAGATCGCCGTGGTGGACGATGCCCTTGCCTTCGTCGGCGGCATCGATTTCGCGATCGGGCGCTGGGATACGCCGGCGCACGCCGCGACCCTCCCCGGGCGCTGCACGCCGGATGCGGTGCCCTGCGCGCCTTTCCACGACGTGCAGCTGATGGTCGAGGGCGAGGCGGCCGCCGCGCTGGCGGAGCTCGTGCGGGAGCGCTGGCAGCGCGCCACCGGGCGGGCGCCGCGGCGCAACCCGCCGGGCGAAGCGCCCTGGCCCGGGGGCGTGGACCCCGACTTCGAGGACGTCGACGTCGGCATCGCGCGCACCTACCCCGAGTACGACGGGCGCCCGGCGGTCCGGGAGGTGAAGCAGCTCTACCTCGACGGCATCGCGGCAGCGCGCCGTACCGTGTACCTGGAGAACCAGTACTTCACCTCATCCGCGGTCACCGATGCGATCGCCGAGCGCCTGCGCGAGGACGAACCGCCCGAGATCGCGCTGGTCTCGCGCAAGTCCTGCGACGGCTGGCTGGAGCAGGAGACGATGGAAGCGCTGCGGGGACGGCGCCTGCGCCAGCTGCAAGACGCCGATTCGCACGGCCGCTTTGGCGCCTATTTCCCCGAGCAGGCCGGCCTGGGCGAGGAGTGCATCAAGCTGCACTCGAAGCTCATGATCGTCGACGACCGGCTGCTGCGGATCGGATCGGCGAACCTCAACAATCGCTCGTTCGGCGTCGATTCGGAGTGCGACCTCGCGATCGAAGCGGGCGGCGACGCCCACGCGCGTGCCATCGCGGCGGTACGCGCGCGCCTGCTCGGCGAGCACCTCGACCGAACGCCCGACGAGGTGGCTCAGGGCGGCTCTCTGCTGGGTGCGATCGAGTCGTTGCGCGGGGGCGAGCGCACGCTCGCGCCCTTCGATGCCTCGCGGGTGCCGGACTCGAAGCTGCCGGAGCCCGAGCTGCTCGATCCGGAGCGTCCGATCGATGCCGAGCGGCTCGCGCAGGAGCTGCTCCCGCCGCGCGAGCGCCCGCACGCGGCGCGGCGCCTGTTCATCATCGCCGCGCTGCTGGTCGTGGTCGCCTCGCTCGCCGCAGCCTGGCGCTGGGGCCCGCTGTCCGAGCTGGTCCGGCCCGCCGCGATCGCGGCCTGGGCCGCCTCGGTGAAGGCGGCCGGCGTCGCGCCGATCGCGGTGATCGCCGCCTACCTCGTCGCGAGCCTGGTCGCGTTGCCCATCACGCTGGTCATCCTGTCGACCGCGTTCGTGTTCGGCCCCGTGGAGAGCTACCTCTACGCGCTCGGCGGCTCGACGCTGGGGGCGATGGCCGGCTTCGGCCTCGGGCACACCCTCGGTCGTGGCGCCGTGCGCCAGCTCGCCGGGCGGCGCCTCAACTCGCTCAGCCGCCTGCTCGCGAAGCGCGGCGTGCTCGCGGTGGTCACGGTGCGCCTGCTGCCGGTCGCGCCGTTCACCCTGGTGAACCTCGTCGCCGGCGCCTCCCAATTGCGGGCGCGCGACTTCCTCCTCGGCACGCTGCTCGGCATGGCGCCCGGCATCGCCGCCATCGTGTTCTTTTCCGACCGGCTCGCCGCCGCCGTCTTCGAGCCCAGCCGAGCGAACCTGGCGTGGTTCGCCGGGGCGGCCGTGCTCGTCGTGAGCGCGGCGCTCGTGCTGCACCGCTGGCTCGCCCGGCGCACGGCGCACGGCTGAGCGGATGCGGGTCTCGATCGCGACCTACAACGTCCACCGCTGCATCGGCCGCGACGGCCGCGAGGACCCCGGCCGCATCGCGGCGGTGCTGCGCGCGCTCGACGCCGACGCCATCGCGCTGCAGGAGCTTCGCTGGCAGCCGTCGCAGGCGCTGCACGTGCTCGCCGACCTTGCCGCGCGCCTGGGCTACACGCCGCTCGCGGGGCCGACCCTGCTCCGGCCCGACGGCCACTACGGCAATGCGCTGCTGACGCGGCTGCCGGTGGACGCCCAGCGCCTGGAAGACCTCAGCGTGCCGGGACGCGAGCCGCGCGGCGCGCTCGCCGCAATGCTGCGCACCGAGGGCGGCCCGCTGACCGTGATCGCGACGCATCTCGGGCTGGCCTATGGCGAGCGGCGCCGGCAGATGCAGCGCCTGCTCGCGCTGGTGCGCAAGTCGGACAAGCCCGTGGTGCTGCTCGGCGACCTGAACGAGTGGCTGCTGTGGGGCCGTCCGCTGCGGTGGCTGCGCGCGCATTTCGGGCGCACGCCGGCGCCCGCGACCTTTCCGGCGCGCTGGCCGCTTCTCGCGCTGGATCGCATCTGGGTCGAGCCCGCGAGCGCACTCGAGCGCATCGAGGTGCACGCTGCGCCGCCCGCGCGCACCGCCTCGGACCACCTCCCGCTGCGCGCGACGCTTGCGCTACACTGAGGGCGCAGTCCTGTTCCACATCACGCGAGGAAGACCATCATGGATCTCGGCATCAAGGGGAAGAACGCGCTCGTGTGCGCGGCATCGAAGGGGCTCGGCAAGGGCTGCGCCCTGGCGCTGGCGCGCGAGGGCGTGAACCTCGTCATCACGGCGCGCGGCAAGGAGGCGCTGCAAGCCACGGCGGAGGAGATCCGCAAGGCCACGGGCGCGAAGGTCACGGCGGTGGCCGGGGACATCACGACCGAGGAGGGGCGCAAGGCCGCGCTGGCCGCCTGCCCGGGCGTCGACATCCTCGTGAACAACGCCGGCGGCCCGCCGCCGGGGGATTTCCGCAACTGGTCGCGCGAGGACTGGATCAAGGCGGTGGACGCCAACATGCTCACCCCGATCGAGCTGATCAAGGCGACGATCGACGGCATGATCGCGAAGAAGTTCGGACGCGTCATCAACATCACCTCGGGCGCCGTGAAGATGCCGATCCCCGAGCTCGGTCTCTCGAACGGCGCGCGCACCGGCCTCACCGGCTTCGTCGCAGGGCTTTCGCGCCAGGTCGCGCAGCACAACGTGACCATCAACGGCCTGCTGCCGGGGCCGTTCGACACCGACCGGCTGCGCGGCAACATGGAGTTCAACGCGAAAAAGCTCGGCACCACGGCCGCGGAGCTCGCCAAGCAGCGCGCGAACGCCAACCCAGCCAAGCGCTTCGGGAACATCGACGAGTTCGGCGCCACCTGCGCCTTCCTCGCCAGCGTGCACGCCGGCTACATCACGGGACAGAACGTCCTGATGGACGGCGGCGCCTTCCCGGGGACGTTCTGAGCCGCGAAGTCGCGACCCGCTGGCGATGACCGCATCGGCGCCGAGCGCCGCCCGCCGGCTCGACGAGCTGCCCTCGCCGCGCGGGCTGCCGCTGCTCGGCAACCTGCATCAGCTGGACCTGCCGCGGCTGCACCGCGTGCTCGAGGGCTGGTGCGCCGAGCACGGTTCTCCGTTCATGCTGCGCTTCGGCCGGATGAAGGTGTTCGTCAGCTCCGATGCCGACCTGCTGCAGCAGGCCCTGCGCGACCGGCCGGAAGGCTACCGCCGCGTGCGCTCCATCGAGTCGGTGCTCTCGGAAATCGGCGCCAACGGCGTCTTCTCCGCCGAGGGCGAGGCCTGGCGGCCGCAGCGCAAGCTCATCATGCAGGCGCTGAACGCCTCGCATTTCCGCGGGTTCTACCCGACGCTGCGGGCGATCACGGCGCGCCTGCACCGGCGCTGGGATGCGGCGGCCCGGCGCGGCGAGGTCGTCGAGATGACGTCGGATCTGGTGCGCTTCACGGTGGACGTCACCACGGCGCTCGCTTTCGGCGAGGACCCCAATACGCTCGAGCAGGAGGGCGACGTGATCCAGGACCACCTGGCGCTCGTCTTTCCCACGATCTATGCGCGCATCAACGCGCCGTTTCCGTACTGGCGCACGCTCCGGCTGCCGCGCGACCGCCGCTTCGACCGCGCCCTGCGGGCGATCGACGCGCACGTGCAGACGCTGGTCGGGCGCGCCCGGCGCCGCATGCGCGACGAGCCTTCGCCCGCGCCCCGCAACGTGCTCGAGGCGATGCTCGCGGCGCGCGACGAGCCGGGCTCCGGGCTGGACGACGCCGTGGTGCGCGCGAACGTCCTGACGCTGCTGCTCGCCGGCGAGGACACGACCGCCCACACGCTCGCCTGGACGCTGTACTTCCTCGCCCAGGACGCCGCCCTGCAGGATCGGCTGCACGAGACGGCGCGCGAGGCGCTCGGCGATTCGCCCGTGTGCCCGGATTTCGAGACCGTGCGGCGGCTGGATGCGTTCGAGGCGCTCTCGCACGAGGCGACCCGCTTCAAGCCAATCGTGCCGCTCATCTTCCTCGAGCCGCTGGCCGACGTGGAGCTCGCGGGGGTGCGCCTGCGCGCCGGCACGCCGCTCTTCTTCGTGCTGCGGCCGGCGATGCTCGACGACCGCCATTTCGCCGCGGCGGCCGACTTCCGGCCGGAGCGCTGGGCGGCGGGGCATGCCGTGCAGCCGCACGACGTGCGCGCCTACGCGCAGTTCGGCGCCGGGCCGCGCGTGTGCCCCGGGCGCCACCTGGCCGGGGTCGAGATCCGCCTGGTCCTGTCGATGCTCGCGCGCCATTTCACCCTGCGGCTCGACGTCGAACCCTCGGCGATCCGCGAGGTCATGGCCTTCACGATGATGCCCAGCGAGATGCCCGTACGGCTCTCGCCGCGGCCCCAAGGCATACAATGAGCAACCGCCAACAGCGAGGTGACTCATGAACGCACCCTCCCGCGCCGGGCTGCCGGCGCTTCCCCTGAAGGACCCGAAGCTCTTCCGCGAGCAGTGCTACGTGAACGGCGCCTGGACGGGCGCGCAGGGCGGCAGGACCTTCGACGTGCACGACCCGTCGAACGGCGGCAGGATCGGCAGCGTCCCCGAGATGGGCGCCGAGGACACGAAGAAGGCGATCGCCGCGGCCGAGGCCGCCTGGCCCGCCTGGCGCGCGAAGACCGGCAAGGAGCGCAGCGCCATCCTGCGCAAGTGGAACGACCTGATCCTCGCCAACCTGGAGGATCTGGCGCTGATCCTCACCAGCGAGATGGGCAAGCCGCTCGCCGAGTCCAAGGGCGAGATCACCATCGGCGCCGCCTACGTCGAATGGTTCGCCGAGGAGGCCAAGCGCATCTACGGGGACACGATTCCCACGCCGTGGCCGGACCGGCGCATCGTCGTGGTCAAGCAGCCGGTCGGGGTGTGCGCGGCGATCACGCCGTGGAACTTCCCGCACTCGATGATCACGCGCAAGGTGGCGCCCGGCCTCGCCGCGGGCTGCACGATCGTGCTCAAACCCGCCGAGCAGACGCCGTATTCGGCGCTCGCGCTCGCCGAGCTCGCCGAGCGCGCGGGCTTCCCGAAGGGCGTGCTGAACATCATCACCGGGGACGCGCCCGCCATCGGCGGCGAGCTGTGCGCCAACCCCGCCGTGCGCAAGATCTCCTTCACGGGCTCGACCGAAGTGGGGCGGCTGCTGATGAAGCAGGCCGCGCCGACGGTCAAGAAGATCTCCCTCGAGCTCGGCGGCAACGCCCCCTTCATCGTGTTCGACGACGCCGACGTGGACGCGGCCGTGGAAGGCGCGATCGTCTCGAAGTACCGCAACACCGGCCAGACCTGCGTGTGCGCGAACCGGCTCTTCGTGCAGGACGGCATCCACGACAGGTTCGCTGCGAAGCTCGCCGAGAAGGTCAAGGCCTTCAAGGTCGGCGCGGGCACCGAGGCCGGCGTCGTGCAGGGGCCCCTGATCGACACGGCGGCCCTCGCCAAGGTGGAAGCGCACGTGGCCGACGCGCTCGCAGGCGGCGCGAAGGCAGTCACCGGCGGCAAGCGACACACCCTGGGCGGCACCTACTACGAGCCCACCGTGCTTGCCGGCGTGACGCCCGGGATGCGGATCTTCCGCGAAGAGACGTTCGGGCCGGTGGCGCCGCTGTTCCGCTTCAAGACCGACGACGAGGTGGTCGAGCTCGCCAACCGCACCGAGTACGGCCTGGCGGCGTACTTCTACACGCGCGACGTCGGGCGCGCCTGGCGCGTCGCCGAGCAGCTCGAGTACGGCATGGTCGGCGTCAATACGGGGCTGGTCACCACCGAGGTCGCGCCTTTCGGCGGCGTGAAGCAGTCGGGGCTCGGGCGCGAGGGCTCGAAGTACGGCTGCGACGAGTTCATCGAGGTGAAGTACATCTGCATGGGCGGGCTGTAGCGCCGGCTAGACCCGGCGCCGCATCGCGAGCATCGACGACGGCGCGAAGCCGAGCCGCCGGTAGAGCGCCTGCGCGCGGGCATTGTCCCCGTCGGTGAGCAGCGTGACGCGCGTCGCGCCCTGCGCGCGCGCCTGCGCCAGGACATGCTCGAGGAGCGCCTTGCCGATGCCGCGGCGCCGGTAGTCGGGATGGACGATGCAGTCCTCGAGCCAGGCCGCCTTGCCGCCTTCCGCGGTGCTGACGGTGAAGTGCAGCGCCGCCATGCCGGCCACCTTCGCGCCGACGCGCGCCAGGTAGATCCGGGCGCGCGCGGGGTCCGCCAGGATCAGCTCCAGGGCGATGCGCTGCTTTCCGGGGTCGGGCGAGAGCTCCGCTTCCTGCGCGAAGAGCAGGCCCAGCAGCTCGACCAGCGCCGGCAGGTCGGCCTCGCGCGCCTCGTCGAAGCTAGCGCCAGGCATGCACCACGATCCGGTCGTTCTGGATCGCGGGCCAGAACGGCCGGTACAGGTGCCGGCGGAAGATCGCCCGGCCGATGCGGAACGGCAGCGACCGGTAGCGCGGCGACACGATGGCGGCCCGCGAAAAGCCGGCCGCCTTCAGCATGCCGAGCACCGCGGGCGGGTTCGGGCCGAACCAGTTGGTCGCATCCCCGGCGAGCTCGCCGCCCGGATAGAAGCGCATCGCCGGATACCGCGTCCACACCAGATCGGTCACGGTCTCGAGGATGAGGTGGTCGGCGGTCACGCTGAACACCCTCTCCAGCGCGAGCAGCGGATGGCGCAGGTGGTACAGCACGCCCAGGAACAGCACCACGTCGAACGTGCCGATCCGCCCGGGCGACAGGTCCATCACGTCGATGTCGAGATCCTCGACGCGCGAGCCGAGGGCGCGCCGCGCGAGCTCGAAGGCGGGCTTGTGCCCGTACCACGCGTGCGAGTCGGTCGCGAGCACGCGCTTCGCGCCGCGCCGCTCGGCCTCGAACGAGAAGAAGCCGTCCCAGGCGCCGATGTCGAGCACCGTCTTGCCGCCCAGGTCCGCCGGCAGGTGCAGCCGGGGCAGCGTCACGTTGCCGACGTCGATGCGCCCCGGGGTGACGACGCCGTTGCCCAGGTCGATGCGGTGGAACCAGTTGTGCTTGCCGACTTCCCGCAGCAGCTCGTCGCGATCCATGGCGGCGCTCTCAGACGTTGAAGCGGAATTCGGGTCTATAACCCGTTGATCCGATGCCCTTGTTCTCTTGCCTAGTCCAGCGAATACCCACCAACGTACCCTCAAATTTCCCGGATGCAGTCGGATGCGCTCGTGAGCGCGACGACGAAGGGGCACGTGCCATTCGGGTTCTTGTTTCGCTCATGCGCGGAGCGAAGATGGCGGCTGCCAGCCTTGGTTGCCTGCAAGGGCCCATAGTGTGCCGAGGAACGAGGGTAAGCGCATCACACTATGTCGCGCCCTTGGTCGGCTGCGCCTTGTCGCCGGCCCTCTGTGGAGGCAAGAATCTGTGAAGTCGCACCTTGTTCAGACGGCACTGCTCCGCCAACTCAGCTAGCGCCTCTTTGGTACGTGCCGCAATTGCAGGGTAGTTCGGATCGTCAGCCCACTGACCGAATCGCAGCAAGACAGCAATGTACTTGTACGCAATTGACGACTTCGCCCCATTTAAGAGATTGACGTACTCGGCGCTCGAAGTCTTCGCTAGAAGCTTTATGTCCTCTTGATTCCATGAGTTGTGCTCAGCAATTCGCTTCACCACCTCTTCCAGCTGAAGTACCGGCTGACTGAGGCCGCGCTGTTCATAGAATCTCTCTTTCAGTGCTTCGTCCACAGAGCCAAACAGCGAGATTGAACCGACATCGAACATTTCAGGTTGCGTCTTGTGGGCCTCCACGAATATGGCGATCAATGTGTCAGCCTCGCCACCTCTGCCCAGTTCGCGGAGAACCATCACTGCACTATTCAAATCGCTAGCAGAAAGATGCTTCGCGTTAGCAGAAAACCTGTCTGTGAGCGCAGCGACGAACTCAGCTTCGTTGTCATCGAAAGACTCGTTGTACAGACTCCATACCTTCTTGAAGTCCTCACGAGCATTGCCAGCGTTCCCCGCGAGGTCTAGCTCCTCTATCACCGCTGACAACCTCTCCGTGTCCGGGTAGCCCTTCTCTATGAAGTCGGCAAGAGTGCGATCAAGCTTATCCGTGTAGAGATAACCGTAGTCCTTGAGAATGGCCTTCCACTCCGTCTCCTTGTCTGATGTCTGCTTCCCCTCTGGGGCGTCAAAATCTCCGACAAAGGCTGAAAAGTCCTCACTAACGATGAACTCCAGTGGCACTCCTGCACTAGTGCGACCATAGAACGCCCAAGCGAACAGGACGATGGAACCAAGCGCGGCATCCTCGATGCTCGGGTGCTTGCCATTGATGTACGTTGCCAACTCATCGAGCAGACGCCTAATTCTTTGCAGTATGCGTATGTTGGTGAGCTTGAGCTTTTGCGAATGCGCGAGGACTCGCCCGTGCCGCGGATCGTCAGCCGCAAAGACGTAGCCGACGGCTTCTTCCACAGTGGGCGCAAACTCGACCTCCACATCGATTACCTTCTCGCGGTACTCTGCGTACCGCTGCTTTCCGTCCTTGTCGAGAGAGTCGTCGTTGAAGATCAACGCCACTTTACAGTTGCGCTGCTCCTTCAGGAAGGCGATTAGACCAAGGATATCTCCTGCACTTAGACCCTCCCCTCGGCGCTCTAGGTCATCAATGCAGACCAGCTGGTTTCTCACAGAGTAGAACGCCGCATCTCCTATGAACGGCGCCCAAGACCGCGCGAGGCCGACCTGAGCTAGTGCTGGTAGCAGCTTCCTTCCGAAGGTCTCCATGAAGCCAAGACCGCTGGTCTTGGACCCTTCTACTGTGTTCAGTTGCTCGCCGAGAAGCTCAACGTTACCTTTTAGCGTATCTACACTCGTGCCAGTCGCAACCTGTTCCTTGACTACGGTACTTGCGAAGACGCTCTGCTTGAGATCTGAAAGACTGTTCAATCCGAATAGGGACACATACGAGTAGCGGTCATGCACGTTCGCCCTTTCGGCGATCGCTCTCTTGAGAGCGTCGTTCCAGTGGTACGTCTTCCCCGTACCCCAACGCCCTCGAATAGCGAGTGCATCCGGCATGCGGTTTCGAATGAACGCATCAACAGTCGCGCTAATTTGGCGAACAGACACGTAGCCCTCCACTTCGATTACTCGATCCCGCCGAATGTTACGCTCCCGGCAATATGCCTTCGATCACTTCCCGCGATAGCTGCCTGCTCTACGCTGACCTCGCTGCGACGCTGGCGACGGACGTGCCTATAGGCTGTACCGCGATGACGCAACACCGCCTTCCAAACGCTTCCACGTCGCCACGTTAGAGCCACGCCGCACACCCGCTGAAAAAGACCCGGAGGATCAATGGATCGCGTCACCAGCAAACAGGTCGAGACGTTCGCCAAGGAGTACTCCATTGAGCACCTCAAAGAAGACGCGCAGTTCGAGAACTACGCGGCGTTCTCAACTATCAAGCGGCACTATGACCGGACGTTTGATCCCGCAGATGTGGTCATT
>DASUFW010000010.1:0-2729 GCA_036274335.1 Burkholderiales bacterium
TCCTCGAACAGGCGCATGAAGGCGTTGGCGTGCCTGAGCACCCCCGCGGGCACCTGCTCGGCGGTGCGCTCGTCGCCGAACAGGTAGATCGGCAGGCGGTCGTTGCGCCGGCGCTTGGCCTCCAGCATCGCCTCGAGCCGCTGCCACTGGCGCGGCTTGGCTTCCGCGCCGTCGACCGAGATCAGCCAGCAGGACTCGCTGTTGAAGATCTTCGCCAGGCGCTCGGCGTCGTCGTAGGACAGGCCCGCCACCACGCGGAAGCCCTCCTTCTCGATCGCCTGCGCGAGCTGGCGCATGCCGCGGCCCGCGGCGGTCTTGCCCTCGAAGTCCTCGTCGATGATCGCGACGGGAAAGGCCTGCAGGAAGTCCATGGCGGGCCTAGAACCTGAAGATCGCCGAGGTCTGCACGCGCACGTCGTCGTTGCTGGAGCCGTCCTTGAGCTCGAGCTTGCCGTACAGCGCCTCGACGCCGACCGTGACGTTGCGCGCGGGCTTGTACAGCAGGTTCGCGTTGCCGTAGGTGCCGGTCTTGAACGAGTTGTCGAGCTGCCCGTCGGTGTTGCTCTGGCGGTGCTGGCTCGCGCCGAACGAGCTGCTCCAGCGATCGTCCCAGTACTTGTCGTAGTACACCACCCAGCCGACCGACTGGACCAGCTCGGCCTGGAAGGAGGCACTGGGCGCGAGGTCCACGCCGCCGTCGTTCATGTAGCTCGCGATGCCTTCGCCGACGATCAGCGTGGCGGTGATGCGGTCCTTCGCGCCCAGGTTGACCCAGCCGTTCAGGTTGAAGCCCCAGCCGGTCTTCGCGCCCGAGGGCTCGTTGTCGGGCGTGTTGGCGCTCTCGTAGCCGACCGAGCGCAGCATGCCGGCGAGCTCGGCGTGGCCCCACTTGCGGTCCATGGCGTACTTGGCGATGAAGTCGGGAAACTGCGTGCGGCCCTGCACGCCGAGGTTCGCGGCGATCGGCGAGGCCTTGCCCGTGTCGATCGCCGCGTTGGGCGCTTCGGCCGAGAAGGCGAGCTTCGCGCCCTCGCCGAAGGGGATGGTGTAGCGCACCTGCGGGTTGCGCACGAACGACATGCCGCTCGGGCCCCAGTAGTCGATGGTGTTGGGGAAGGTGTCCAGGTTCATGAACAGCGAGTAGTACTGCCCCGCGCCCCAGCGCCCGAGCTCCGCCCAGGCCTGCAGCAGGCGGAACGCGGTGTTCGCGCCGCCGACGTTGAACAGGTCCAGCGACAGCTCGGTCTTCACCTCGCCCAGCTCGGTGGGCACGAAGCCCTTGAACGTGATGGCCGACTGCCGCACGCTGAAGATCGACTCGCCGTCCTTGCCGCAGCCGGCGTCGCCCGGGCAGTTGACCGGGATGGTGGACGGGCGCAACGTCGACTTCCACGTCGGATCGACGCGCTTGAAGTCGTAGATGTAGTCGAGCTGGATCTTGCCGCTCACTTCGAGACGCGCCTTGCCCGCGTCCTTGATCTCCTTGGGGGCGGCGGTGTCGGGGGCGACGACGGGGGCGCCCTGGGCAAAAGCGCCCCCTGCGATTGCGGTGGCCGCAAACGCGATCAGAAGCCTTTTCATGTTCTGCTCTCCGGAGACGGCACCCCCGACGATCGGCGGCGCGTGACGAAAATCATGCCACCGAATCCTGACGCCCAGTTGACCATTTCAACCGGGCAGGTCTCCTAGCGCCAGGCGCTGCCCACCTGGATGTAGAACGCCGTGTCCTCCGGCCCCCACGCGATATCCACACCCGCGTAAAGGCCAAGCCGCCGGGCAACCAGATAACGAAAGCCCGCACCCACGGTGGTGATCGTCTGCGCGTTGGCGAAGTCCGTGCGCTCGCCCCACGTCCGGCCCGCGCCGCCGAAGCCGATCAGCGCCCAGCGCGGCGTCACGTTCCAGCGCAGCTCGACCTCGACCACGCCCGCGTTCTCGCCCTGGTAGCGCACTGCCGGCACGCCGCGCAGGTCGATGTAGGGGAGCTGGTAGAAGGGCACGTCGCCGCGCCCGGCTCGGTCGTCGGCCCGCAGGCCGAGCACGAAGCGCTCGTACGGCAAATAGGCGTAGCCGTACGCGCGGTAGATCTGGAACGTCTCGTCGCTGCCGATGTCGGGCGAGTAGAACAGGCCCTCGAGGGCGCCCAGCCAGCCGCGCGAGGGCGTGAAGATGTTGTCGCGCGAGTCGTGCTCCAGCGACAGGCCGGCGCCCGAGCTGCGCCGCACGGTCGAGTGCGGGGGCAGCACGGCAGGATCCTGCAGCGAATCGAAGCTGGAGGTGAGGTCCAGGTACACCCAGCGCGCCGCGATCCAGTTGTCGCCGTCCCCCAGGCGCCGCGACAGCTTCTGGGACGAGAGCCACCCGTCGAGGTTGTAGCCGAGCTTGAGGTTGCCGCCGCCGAGGCCGTAGAAGTCCAGGTTGACGGAGGCGCGGCCGACGGCGCCCTTATAGCGCCAGGTGTCGTCGAGGAACGTCACCAGCGCGCCCGCCCCGCCGAAGCGGGTGCCGTTATCCGTTCCCGCCGCAGCCACGCCATAGATGTCGGGCGGGGTGACCTGGCTGCCGCGCCGGCCGCGCTTCGCCATCTCGCCGATCGACTCGCGAAAGAACAGCAGCCCCAGGCCGGCGCCGTAGCCCACCGCCGGCTCGGTGATGAGGATCGGCACGGGCAGGAAGCCCTTGCGCTCGAGCAGCCACTCGGAAGCGTCGAAGGCGCCGTCCTCCGGGTC
>DASUFW010000011.1:0-11674 GCA_036274335.1 Burkholderiales bacterium
GTGCGCGACTACATCAGGAAGGGCGTCTCGGAAGGCGCCGAGCTGCTGACCGGCGGCGCCGAGGCGCCCGAGGGCGTGCCGGGCGGCTACTTCGTCAAGCCCACGGTCTTCGGCAAGGTGAAGAACTCGATGACCATCGCCCAGGAGGAGATCTTCGGGCCGGTGCTCTCGATCATCCCGTTCAAGGACGAGGACGAGGCGGTGCGGATCGCCAACGACTCGCCCTACGGCCTTGCCGGCGCGGTGTGGTCGAAGGACGACGCGCGCGCGCAGTCGGTGGCGCGGCGCATCCGCGCGGGTCAGATCGACGTGAACGGCGGTGCGTTCAACATGAACGCGCCCTTCGGCGGCTTCAAGCAGTCCGGCCACGGCCGCGAGGCCGGCGTGTACGGGCTGGAGGAGTTCCTGGAGCTGAAGTCGCTGCAGCTCAAGGGCTAGCCCGCTTGGCCTGGGGGCTGCTCTTCCTGGCGGGCCTGTTCGAGATCGCCTGGGCGATCGGCCTGAAGTACACCGACGGCTTCACGCGCTTGTGGCCGACCGTCTGGACGGTGGCGGCGATGGTCGCGAGCGTGGTGCTGCTCGCGCTCGCCGTGCGCGCGCTGCCGATCGGCACCGCCTACGCGGTGTGGACGGGAATCGGCGCGGTGGGCACCGCGCTCCTCGGGATCTACCTGTTCGGCGAACCGGCCACGGCCTTGCGTCTCGCCTGCGTCGCGCTGATCGTCGCGGGCATCGTCGGCCTCAAGTTCGTGACGCCCGCGTAATCAGGGCGTCGACCGCGGCGATGCCGCGCGGACCGCAGCGCAGCGGATTGACGTCCAGCTCCTCGATCTCGCCGGCGAGATCCGCGGCCAGCTCGGAAACGCGCGCGATCGCGTCGGCGAGCGCCTCGAGGTCTGCCGCCGCGCTGCCGCGGAATCCGGTGAGCAGCCGGTAGCCGCGCAGGCGCGCGAGCATCGCGCGCGCCTCCGCCACCGACACGGGCGCGAGCGCCGCGACGGTGTCGTGAATGAGCTCCACCAGCACGCCGCCCGAGCCGACCACCACCACCGGGCCGACCACCGGGTCGACGCGCGCCCCCACGATCACCTCGGCGCCCGGCACCATCGGCTGCACCAGCACCCCGTTCAGCGTGTGGCCGCGCGCTGCGGCCACGATCTCGGCGTAGGCCGCGCGCAGCTCCGCCTCGTTGCCGAGGTCGAGGCGCACCACGCCGAGATCGCTCTTGTGCAGGATGTCCGGGGCCTCCGCCTTGAGGACCACCGGGTAGCCGAGCTCGCGCGCGGCGATCGCCGCCTCCTCGACGGTATGCGCGAGCCGCTCGCCGACCACGGGCACCCCGTAGGCGGCGAGCACGCGCTTCGCCTCGCGCTCACCGAGCGTGGCGCCGGCCGCGGCGAGCAGCGCCCGCGCCTGCGCCGCCGCCTGCGGCGGCGAGCGACGCGGGGACGGCGGGAATTCACGATCGGCCCGCGCGTGCCAGGCGGCGATCGCGGCGAAGCAGCGCTCCATCGACCGGAACACCGAGATGCGCCCGTCCTCCTGGTACTCCGCCGATCCGGGGCCTTGCAGCCATTCGGACAACCAGACGAGCACCACCGGCTTCGTCTGCACGCGCGCGAGGCCCGTGACCGAGGGTACGCGGACCTTGGCCGTTTCCGCTACTGCTACGGTGCTGGGCACGACCAGCACACCGTACTGCGGGTCTTCGAGCAGGGCGCGGCAGCAGCGCTCGAACGAATCCGGCACGTTGATCACCTGCGCGGTCGGATCGCAGGGGTTGCGCGCGGCGCCGAACTCCGGAACGATCGAGCGCAGCACCTCGACGGTCTGCGGCCGCGGCTGCGGCATGGCCACCCCGTGCATCGCCGCCTTGTCGGCCGCCATGACGCCCGCCCCGCCCGAGCCCGAGATGACCGCCACGCCCCGCGCGCCGGGCCTGCCCGCCACGGAGAAGAACGCGGCGTATTCCAGCAGCGCCTCGAAATCCTCGACCGTCACGAAGCCCGCGCGGTCGAACAACGCGCGCCAGGCGACCGCGGAGCCCGCGAGCGAGCCGGTGTGCGAGCGCGCCGCGGCGGCGCCGTCGGCGCTGGTGCCGAGCTTGAAGACGACCACCGGCTTGCCCGCGCGGCGCGCCCGCTCGCCCGCCTCGAGCATGCGCGCGGCGCTCGGCGCGCCCTCGAACAGGCAGGCGATGGCGCGCACCTCGGGGTCCTCGGCCATGGCCGCGACGAGGTCCGCCACATCCACGTCCGCCGAGTTGCCGCAGGAGAAGAAGTAGCGCACGCCGAGGCCCCGGTCCCAGGCCTGCGCGAGCGAGTAGCCGAGCGCGCCCGACTGGCTGACGATGGCGATCGAGCCGGCCGCGGCCGGCGCACGCGCGTACTCGGAGAGAAAAGTGACGCCCGCGCGCAGCCCGTGGTTGACCAGGCCCATGCAGTTCGGCCCGAGCAGCGGCATCCTCGCCGCGCGCGCCAGCGCGGCGATGCGCTGCTGCGCGTGCGCCGAATCCTCGCGCGACATCTCGCCATAGCCCGAGGCGAACACGATCGCCGAGCCGGCGCCCGCCGCCGCCGCTTCCTCGAGCGCACCCTCGACGCCGTCGCGCGGCACGACCAGCACCACGCAGTCGGGCGCGTGCGGCAGCGCCGCGAGCGAGGCATAGCAGCGCCGCCCGCCGACCGCTTCGTACTTCGCGTTCACGGGGAACACCTCGCCCGCGAAGTGCGCGAGATTCTCGAGCGTGCGCACGCCGAACGAGCCCGCGCGCGGCGAGGCGCCCACCACCGCGATCGAGCGCGGCGCGAGGAGGCGCTCGAGCTCGCTGCGCGTGTACGCGCCTCTCGGGTCAGGTGTTAGCATAGCCGCGGGGATCAGATCATCGGGGACCATGAACGTCAAGCAGCTGTTCGACCTGAAGGGACGCGTCGCGCTGGTCACCGGCGGCTCGCGCGGGCTCGGCCTGCAGATCGCCGAGGCGCTGGGCGAGATGGGCGCGCGGCTCGCGCTCACCGCGAGGAAGAAGGACGAGCTCGATGAGGCGGTCGCCCACCTGAAGACGCTGGGCATCGAGGCCCACGCGTTCGTCTGCGACCTGGGCAGGCGCGAGCAGATTGCGCCCACGGTCGATGCGATCCTCGCGCAGCTCGGTCGCATCGACATCCTGGTGAACAACGCCGGCGCCGTCTGGGGCGCGCCGGCCGAGGATCACCCGCTGGAGGCCTGGGACAAGCTCGTGAACCTGAACCTCACGGGCACGTTTCTCATGTCGCAGCGGGTGGCCAAGCAGTCCATGATCCCGGCGAAATGGGGCCGCATCATCAACGTCGCCTCGATCGCGGGGCTGGCGGCGAGCGACCCGCGCGTGGTGAAGACCGTGTCCTACAACGCGACCAAGCACGGCGTGGTGGGCATCACGCGCCAGTGCGCAGCGGAATGGGGCGAGCACGGCATCACCGTGAACGCCATCTGCCCGGGGTTCTTTCCCTCCAGGATGACCAAGGCGACGCTCGACGCGCAGGCGAAGCTGGTGCTGGAGACCACCCCGACCAGGCGCATGGGCAACGACGAGGACCTGAAGGGGCTCGCCGCGCTGCTCGCCTCGGAAGCCTCGCGCCACATCACCGGCCAGGCGATCGCCGTGGACGGGGGAGCCTCGATCCTGTGAACGACCAGGCGAAGTTCGCGCGCGACTTCCAGTCGAAGATCCCGTACATCGCGCACCTGAAGATCGCCACCGAGGACCTCGGGCAGGGCACGGCGCGCCTGTGGCTGCCGGTCGAGCCGCACCTCACCAACAGCCTGGGCACGGTGCACGGCGGCGTGATCATGTCGCTGCTCGACGTGGCGCTGTGCACGGCCGCGCGCACGCTCCACCCCCACTCGCTCGGCGTCATCACCATCGACATGAGCACCTCCTTCATCGGCGGGGGCAAGGGCGAGCGGCTGATCGCCGAGTCGCGGGTGCTCAAGGACGGCCGCAGCATGACCTTCGTCGAGGGCGAGGCGAAGAACGCCGACGGGTCGCTCGTCGCCAAGGCGATCGGCACGGTGCGGGTCAGACACAAGGACGCCTGAAAAGGAGGATCCGATGACGACCAACCCCTATTCCGCGCCGGCCGCGCCGGTCGCCGACCCCGAGCAGGCCCTGCTGGGCAACTTCGTGCCGGGCGGGCGCGGCGTCGCCAGCGGCCGCGGCGCCAGCTGGTTCGGGGAGGCCTGGCAGCTGTTCAAGACGGCGCCGGTGCTGTGGATCGCGATCTGGATCGTCATGGTGCTCATCCTCATCGCGCTCAACTTCATCCCCCTGCTCGGCGGCCTCGCCAACGCGCTGCTCTGGCCGGTCTTCAGCGCCGGGCTGATGCTGGGCTGCCAGGCGATCGCCTCGGGGGGCAAGCTCGAGTTCGGCCACCTGTTCGCGGGCTTTCGCGACCGGCTCGGCACGCTCGCCGGGATCGGCGGCCTGACGCTGCTCGCATCGGTCGCGATCGGCGCGATCGTCGTGTCCGCGATGGGCCTGGGACTGTCGACGCTGCTCGGCACCACGCGGCCGGCGACGCCCGAGGCGGCCGTGACGACGCTGCTCGCCGGCCTCATCATGCTGGCGCTGATGCTGCCGCTGTTCATGGCGATGTGGTTCGCGCCGGCGCTGGTGGTGTTCAACGAGCGCGGCGCCCTGGAGGCGATGGTGGAAAGCTTCCGGGGCTGCCTGAAGAACGTCGGGCCGTTCCTCGTCTACGGCCTGGTCGGCCTGCTGCTGACGATCGCCGCGACGATCCCCCTGGGGCTGGGCTGGCTGGTCCTCGGGCCGATGTCCGCCGCGTCGATCTACGCCGGCTACCGCGACATCTACTTCAGGCCTTGAGCGCGAGCAGCCGCCGGCCCGTCCACAGCCAGGCGAGCCCGCAGAACTGCACCGCCCACAGCATGCCGAGCGCCCAGGGGTAGGCCTGCGGCGCGTAGCCGGTCGCGGTCTGCGGCCAGAAGCTGAGCAGCCCGCCGACCGCCCACTGGCCGCTGAACATGCCGACGAAGACGAAGACGTTCAGCGCCGTGTTCACCCGGCCCGCCATCTCCTTCGGAAAGCGCCGCGAGTAGAGCGAATACGCGAGGACCACCGCGGTGGCGCTGCCGAAGAACAGCGACCACAGGGCGAGCGCGCCGGTGCGCACGCCGAGCGCGAGCAGCGCCAGGCACAGCGACGCCACGACCACGCCGCCCACGAGCAGCGGCAGCGTGCTGCGCCCGCGGCGCAGCAGCGCGTCCGAAGCGCGCCCGAAGCCCACGTAGCCCGCCATCATCGCCAGCCCGAACAGCAGCAGCGCGCGCGCCACCTGCGCCGGCGTGAAGCCGAGCAGGTCGCGCAGCCACGTGGCGACCCACAGGGTCTGTAGCGAAACGGTGGCGACCTGGCTCGCGCCGATGCACAGCGCGAGCCGCCAGAACGCCGGGTCGCGGGCCAGCTGCACGAACCCCGCCAGCTGCGCGCGCAGGCCCTCGCCGCGCGGCGCCGCCGTGCGCTCCGGGACGGCGAGGAACAGCAGCAGGCTGACCGCGAGGTTGAGCGCGACGATGCCGGCGAAGACCTCGCGCCAGTGGAACAGGCGCAGCAGCAACTCCAGGGGCACCGTGGCGACGATCGCGCCGAGCATGCCGCTCGCGAACGCCACGCCGTTCATGGTCGCGATGCGCTCGGGCGGATACCAGAGCACGAACGCCGAGAACGCGGCCATCAGGCAGCCCGACACCCCCAGGCCGATCAGGCCGCGCGCGGCGGTGAGCTCGGCCGCGCTGTGGCCCAGCGCGAACCAGGTGCCGCCGGCCGCCGCGACCAGCAGCATCGTCCCGTTCACGCGCCGCGGCCCGTAGCGGTCGAGGAGGATCCCCAGCGGCAGCTGGAACACCGCGAACGCGAAGAAGTAGATCGAGGTCATCAGCCCGAGGCCCGCCGAGCCCAGGCCGAGCTCGCGCGCGATCTCCGGCCCGATGATGGCGTTGACCGAGCGGTACAGGTACGAGATGAAGTACCCCGCCAGGAACGGCAGGGTGACGCGGAGAAGAATAGGGACTGTCCCTATTTCTTGCTTTTCAGAAATAGGGACTGTCCCTGGCTTCTTATTTCTTCGCCTCGATGCCGCCGAGGTAGAACCGGTTCCAGGTCGGCGCCATGATCAGCTCGTTGACCGTCGTGCGGACCGGCATCGTGGCGACGAAGAGGATGGCCTTGCCGAAGTCCTCGGCCTGCGCCATGCGCGCGCGCTCCTCGGCCGAAGGCGGCACCGGGCGCTTCTCCAGGATCGGCGTGGCGACCTCGCCCGGCAGGATCGAGGTGGCGCGGATGCCGTGCGCGCACTCCTCCATGTTGATCGACTCGGAGATCGCGATCACGGCGCGCTTGGTGGCGTTGTAGGCCGGCCCGGTCAGGATGCTCGCGTAGCGCCCCGCCCAGGACGAGATGTTGATGATCACGCCGTCCTTGCGCCTGCGCATGCCGGGGAGCACGGCGTAGCAGCAGTAGAACAGGCCATCGAGGTTGATGCGCACCACGTCGTCCCAGCCGTCGAGGCTCATGGTCGCCAGGTTGCGCTTGCCGCCGCCGATGTTGGTCCCCGCGCTCGTCACGAGGATGTCGATGCGGCCGTGGCGCTTCTCGATCTCCGCCGCGGTCTTCTCCACCGCCGCGCGCTCGCCCACGTCGAGCAGCATCGCCTCGGCGCTGCCGTGCTTCTTCAGCTCGGCCAGGCCGCTTTCATTGGTGCGCGCGGTGCGCCCGGAGATGACCACGTGCGCGCCGGCGGCCGCGAGCTCCTTCGCGCCCGCGAGCCCGATGCCCGAGCCGCCGCCCGTGACCCAGGCGACCTTTCCCTTCAGTTCAGTGCCGGGCATATTGCGTCGCTCCGAACAGCACTTCCTTCTGCTCTTTCGTCATCTCCGTGCGCCGCCGGTCGGCGAGCGTCTTCAGCGCGCGCTCCACCGCGGGGCGCGCGAGCAGGCCGTCGCGCCAGCGCTTCACGTTCGGGTACTCGTCGATGTTCACGCCCTGGCGCTCGGGAAAGCGCAGCCACGGCATGGTCGCCATGTCGGCGATCGTGTACTCCTCGCAGGCGACGAACCTGGATTCCCCGAGCCGGCGGTCGAGGATGCCGTAGAGCCGGTTCGCCTCGTTCCTGTAGCGGTTCATGGCGTACTCGATTCTCTCCGGCGCGTAGCCGAGAAAGTGGTGCGCCTGGCCGAGCATCGGCCCGATGTGCCCCATCTGGAACATCACCCACTGCATCACCTGCCAGCGCTTGCGGATGTCCTCGGGGAGGAACCTGCCGGTCTTGGAGGCGAGGTAGAAGAGCATCGCGCCCGACTCGGCGAGCGCCATGGGCTTGCCGCCCGGGCCGTCCTGGTCCACCATCGCCGGCATCTTGTTGTTGGGCGAGATCTTCAGGAACTCGGGCTTGAACTGGTCGCCCGCGCCGATGTCGATCGGGATCACCCGGTAGGGGAGCCCGGTCTCCTCGAGCATGATGTGGATCTTGTGCCCGTTGGGCGTGGGCCAGGTATAGAGGTCGATCATGTGAGTCTCACCAGTTGTTTGCCGAAGTTATCGCCCTTGAGCAGGCCGATCAGCCCCTTGGGCGCGTTCTCGATGCCCTGCACGACCGATTCGCGGTACTTGAAGCGGCCGCTGTCGACGAGCGCGAGCAGCGCCTCGTTCGCTTCCGGATAGCGGTCGAGCCAGTCGAACACGATCATGCCCTGCACCTTGATGCGGTTGACCAGGATCGAGCGGAACATCTTCACGCCGTAGGGCTCGGCGGCGTTGTATTCGGAGATCAGGCCGCAGACAGCGATGCGCGACTTGAGGTTCATCAGCCGCAGCATCGTGTCGAGGATCACGCCGCCGACGTTCTCGAAATAGGCGTCGACGCCCTTCGGGCAGGCCGCGCGCAGCTCATCGAGGAGCTTCCCCGCCTTGTAGTCCACGCAGGCGTCGAACCCCAGCTCCTTCTTCACGTAGTCGCATTTCGTCGGGCCGCCGGCGATGCCGACCACGCGGCAGCCCCATTCCTTCCCGAGCTGCCCGACCACGCTGCCGACGGCGCCCGAGGCGGCGGACACCACGACCGTCTCGCCCGCCTTCGGCTGCAGGATGTCCTTCATGCCGAAGTAGGCGGTGCGGCCGGGCATGCCGAGGCAGCCGAGGTAGTAGGAAAGCGGCGCCTTCGTGTCGTCGACCTTCGTGAGCAGCTCGCCCTTGCCGCTCCAGTAGAGCTGCCAGCCCGAGGGCGCGGTCACCTTGTCGCCCGCCTTGAACTTCGGGTGCTTCGACGCCACCACCTCGCCCGCCGTCTCGCCGGTCATCACGTCGCCGGGCTCGACGCCCTTCACGTAGCTCTTCTGCTGGCTCATGCGGCCGCGCATGTACGGGTCGAGCGAGAGCCAATGGTTCCTTACCAGCACCTCGCCGTCGCCCGGCTTCGGAACGGGCACCGTTTCGAGCCGGAAATTGGCCTCGGTGACCCAGCCTTCGGGGTAACTTGCGAGCACGACGCGCTTGTTCATGAAATCGGCTCCTCGGGGAAAGGGCCGATGGTAACGCAGCTACCGCCAGGAAGGCTTCCGCTTTTCGAGAAACGACCGCATGCCCTCGCGCGCCTCGGCGCTCGAGCGCGCTTCGGCGAGCGCGGCGGCGGTTTCACTCGCCAGCACCGCGTCGAGCGGGGCCTGCTCGACCTTGAGCAGCAGCTTCTTGGTGCGCGCGAGCGCCTCGGGCCCCGCCTGCGCCAGCCGCTCGCAGAGCCAGTCCACCGAGGCGTCCAGCTCGGCGGCCGGCACGCACTCGTGCGCGAAGCCGATCCGTTTCGCCTCCGACGCCGCCATCCGCTCCCCGGTGAGCATGTACCGCCGCGCCTGCGCCGGCCCGAGGGCGCGCACGAGGTACGGGCTGATCATGGCCGGCACGAGGCCGAGCCGCGTCTCGGGCAGCGCGAATTCCGCGCCCTCGCCGGCGACGAGGAAGTCGCAGGCCGCGACGATCCCCATGCCGCCCGCGAACGCCGGGCCGTGCACGCGGGCGACGACCGGCTTCGGGTAGCCGTGGATGCGCAGCAGCAGCTTCGCGAAGCGCGAGGCTTCGCGGCGCGCGCGGGCCTTGGTCATCTTCGCGGCCTTCTCCATCTTCGAGAGGTCGCCCCCCGCGCAGAACGCGGGGCCGCGCCCCGCGAGCACCAGCACGCGCACGGCGGCGTCCTTCTCGAGAACCTCGAAAGCGGTCTCCAGTGCGGAAAGCAGCTCGTCGGAGAGCGCGTTGCGCTGCTCGGGCCGGTTCATCCACAGCCAGGCCGCGGAGCCGCGCGGCTGGATGTCGAGGATCACGAGAGCGCGAGCCTGCGGCGCGCGGCGGTGTACTCGGCGGAGAGCTTGGCGACCACGTCCGCCACCGGCATCACCGCGTCGATCTGCCCGACGCCCTGGCCCGCGCTCCAGATGTCGCGCCAGACCTTCTTCTCCACGCCGCTCCCGGAGCCGAAGTTCATCTTCTTGGGGTCGGACTTCGGCAGGTTGAGGGGATCAAAGCCGGCCGCGACCACGCTGTGCTTCAGGTAGTTGCCGTTCACGCCGGAGAAGAGGTCCGTATAGACGATGTCGGCGGCGTGCGCCTTGAGGATCTCGTCCTTGTAGCGGTCCGGGACGCTCGCCTCCGGCGTGGCGAGGAAGCGCGTGCCGATGTAGGCGAGGTCCGCGCCCGCGGCGAGCGCGGAGAGGATGGCGTCGCCCGAGGCGATCGCGCCCGAGAGGATGATCGGCCCGTCGAAGAAGCGGCGCACCTCGCCCACCAGCGCGAAGGGCGAGAGCGTGCCGGCATGCCCGCCCGCCCCGGCGCAGACGAGGATCAGGCCGTCGACCCCGGCCTCCAGCGCCTTCTCCGCGTGGCGCACGCTGATGACGTCGTGCAGCACGATGCCGCCGTAGGCGTGGATCGCCGGGATCACGTCGTTGGGCGCCCGCAGGCTGGTAATCGTAATGGGCACCTGGTGGCGGATGCACACCTCGAGGTCGTGCTCGAGCCGGTCGTTCGACTTGTGCACGATCTGGTTGACGGCGTAGGGCGCCGCGTCGGGCTGCCCGGCGAGCGCCTGCTCGATCTCGGTCAGCCACTCGTCCAGCGCCTCCTTGGGCCGCGCGTTCAGCGCGGGGAAGGAGCCGACGATCCCCGCGCGGCACTGCGCCGCGACCAGCTTCGGGTTGCCGGCGATGAACATCGGCGCGCCGATGACCGGGAGCTTGAGGCGCTGCAGGACCGGCGGCAGCGCCATTACGCGAGGGGCCTGTTCTTCGCGGCGAGGTCGCGCAGCAGCTTCGGCGGCGCGAAGCGCGGACCGACCTTCTTCGCGAATTCCTCGGCGCGCTTCACGAACGCCTTCGTGCCGACGTGGTTCACGTACTGCAGCGCGCCGCCCGCCCAGGCGGGAAAGCCGATGCCGAAGATCGAGCCGATGTTGCCGTCGTGCACGTGCTCGAGCACGCCCTCCTCGAGGCAGCGCGCGGTCTCGATCGCCTGGCGGTAGAGGAGGCGCTCCTTCAGTGTCTCGAAATCGTACTGGGCGTTCTTCTTGCCGAAGTGCTTCGCGAGCTCGGGCCACAGGAACTTCTTCCCTTCCCTGGGATACTCGTAGAAGCCGCCGCCCCCGGCGCGGCCCGGGCGCTTGAATTCCTTCACCATGCGCACGATCACGTCCTGCCCCGGTTGCGGCGTGTACTTCTTCCCCTCGGCCTCCAAGTCGGCCTTCGTCTGCTCCATGACGGCCACGGAGAGCGACATCGAGGTCTCGTCGATCACGGCGAGCGGCCCGACCGGCATGCCGGCGAGCCGCCCGGCGTTCTCGATCACCGCCGCGGGAATGCCCTCCGCCAGCATCGCGCAGCCCTCGGCGACGAAGGTGCCGAAGGTGCGGCTGGTGTAGAAGCCGCGCGCGTCGTTGACTACGATGGGAATCTTGCCGATCTGCAGCACGTAGTCGTAGGCGCGGGCGAGCGTCTCGGCCGAGGTTCTCTTCCCCTTGATGATCTCGACCAGCTGCATCTTGTCCACCGGCGAGAAGAAATGCAGGCCGATGAAACGCGCAGGATCCGAGAAGGCCTGCGCGAGCCCGGTGATCGGCAGCGTGGACGTATTGGAGGCGAAGAAGCCGCCCGGTGCGAGCATCGGCTCGGCCTCCTTCGTCGCCTGCGCCTTCACGTCGCGCTTCTCGAAGACGGCCTCGATGATGAGGTCGCAGCCCGCGAGGTCCTGCGCGCTCGCGGTCGGCGTGATGAGCGCGGGCACCTGCGGGCGGTTGCGCTTCGCGGCGAGGCCCTCGCTGTAGGCCTTGCCCTTCTGCGCGCGTTCGAGCGTCGTATCCTTCAGCACGCAGGGCACGCCCCGCAGGGCGTTCGCCCAGGCGATGCCGCCGCCCATCATGCCCGCGCCAAGGATGCCCACCTTGGTCGCCTTCCATTTCGGCACGTCCTTCGGCCGCGAGGCGCCCGAGCGGATCGCCGTGCGATCGAAGAAGAGGTGGATCAGGTTCTTCGCCACCGGCCCGACCGCGAGCTTCGCGACGTAGCGCGATTCGATGCGCAGCGCGGTCTCGAAGTCCACGCTGGCGCCTTCGACCGCCGCCGACATGATCGCCTCGGG
>DASUFW010000012.1:0-1154 GCA_036274335.1 Burkholderiales bacterium
GAGGGGGCCAGGGGGAGGGTCGGGTCCACGCCTGATGTTCATGCAGTCCAACGGCGGCCTCACCGACGCGCACCGCTTCCAGGGCAAGGACGCCATCCTCTCGGGCCCGGCCGGCGGCATCGTCGGCGCGGTGCGCACGTCGCTCGCCGCGGGCTTCGAGCGCATCATCGGCTTCGACATGGGCGGCACCTCGACCGACGTGTCGCACTTCGCGGGTGAATTCGAGCGCGCCTTCGAGACCCAGGTGGCCGGCGTGCGCATGCGCGCGCCGATGATGAGCATCCACACCGTGGCCGCCGGCGGCGGCTCGATCCTGCACTTCGACGGCGCGCGCTACCGCGTCGGGCCCGACTCGGCGGGCGCCAACCCGGGGCCGGCGAGCTACCGGCGCGGCGGGCCACTCGCCGTGACCGACGCCAACGTGATGCTGGGCAAGGTCCAGCCGCAGTACTTCCCGCATGTGTTCGGGCCCGAGGGCGACCAGCCGCTCGACGCGGACCGGGTGCGCGCCGAGTTCACGGCGCTCGCGGCCCGCATCGGCGACGGGCGCTCGCCGGAGGCGGTCGCCGAGGGCTTCGTGCAGATCGCGGTCGGCAACATGGCCAATGCCATCAAGCACATTTCGGTGCAGCGCGGACACGACGTCACCGAGTACACGCTTTGCTGCTTCGGCGGGGCGGCCGGGCAGCACGCCTGCCTGGTGGCGGATGCGCTCGCGATGACGCGCGTCTTCATCCATCCGCTGGCGGGCGTGCTCTCGGCGTATGGGATGGGACTCGCCGACCAGACCGAGATGCGCGAGAAAGCGGTCGAGGCGAAGCTCGGCTCGGCTGCGCTCGGGGCGGAGCTGGACTCGCTGGCGACCGCGGCAGGCGAGGAGCTGGTGCTGCAGGGCGTCGAACCGTCGCGCGTGCGCGTCCTGCGCCGGGTGCACCTCAAGTACGAAGGCACGGACACCGCGCTCATCGTGCCCTATGGCTCGGTCGAGGACATGACAGCGGCTTTTGAGGCCGCGTATCGAAAACAGTTTTCCTTTCTCATGAGGGGGAAACAGCTGATCGTGGAGGCGGTGTCGGTGGAGGCGCTGAGCGCCGGGGAAAGCTTTCGCCCCGCCGCGGAAAGCGGCGGCGGGGCGATCGGAGAAAAGCCCCGGG
>DASUFW010000013.1:0-2452 GCA_036274335.1 Burkholderiales bacterium
GGCGCGCGCCGCGAACGCGCCGTCGATGCCCGGGCAGCGCGCGAGCACGTGGCCGTCGGGGCGGAACACGTAGGTCGCGCGGTCCTCCACGCCGTAGCGCCGGAAGAGCGCGTCGTCGCTGCCGCGCCGCACGCACAGGACCTTGGCGCCTTCCACCGCGGGGCCGTCCTGCCCGAAGTACGCGACCACGAACTCCTCGCCGAGCTGCTCGACGAGAAAGCCCTCGCCGAAGCGCCCGTCGGGCGCGGCGGCGCCGGGCTGCGCGGCGGGCGCATCCAGATGGCCGGCCTCCGAGTTGAGCGGGCTGAAGGCATAGACGCTCGCCACCGACAGCCGCCCGACGTTCACCATCGGCCGCGCCCACTCGTGGCGCCGCGCGAGTTCGAGGAAGGCGTCCCGCACGCGCCGTTGCCCGTCGGTCTCGGGTGCGATGAACATCGCGCTCCGCGAGGCGATTTCCACGTTCTCGCGCGCCGCGAAGTGCCGCTCGAGCTCATAGGTCTCGAGCAGCGCCGGGCGCGCCTTGTCCTGCAGCACCAGGGCGAGCTTCCAGCCGAGGTTGTTCGCGTCCTGCACGGCGCGGTTGCCGCCGCGCGCCCCGAAGGGCGAGTGCTGCGCGCATGCGTCGCCGAGGAAGAACACGCGCCCGTGCGTCATCTTCTCCAGCACGCGGCGGCGGAAGCGCCACGGCCCGACCCAGATCAGCTCGAAGGGCATGTCGGGCCCGAGGAGCTTGCGCAGGCGCGCCCGGGCGCGCTCGGGCGTCGCTTCCCCGTCCGGGTCGTCGTAGTGGCTGATCAGCCAGTCGGTGCGCCACACCCCGTCGGCCATCTGGTGATACCAGATGGCGCCGCCCTCGTTTTGCGGCGCGTCGAGGTAGGCCTTGCGCACCGCGCCCGGCGAGCCGCTCATCTTCACGTCGGCGATGCACCAGTGGTTCTCGAAGAGCGCCGACTCCGCGTCCTTCGCGCCCAGCTTCTCGCGCAGCACGCTGTGCGCGCCGTCCGCGCCGACCACGTAGCGTGCGCGCAGCGCGTAGCGGCCGTCGGGCGTCTCCACCTCGAGCGCAACGTGATCCGGGTGAGGTCGCACGTCCACCACGCGGCTCTTCCAGCGCAGGTCCACCGCCGGCACCGCGCGCAGCGCCTCGACCAGGTACTGCTCGACGTAGAACTGCTGCAGGTTCACGAAGGCGGGGAACTTCTGGTCGCGTTCGGGCTGCAGGTCGAAGCGGAAGATGTGCTGGTCCCGGGCGAAGACGTCGCCCTCGTTCCAGGTGACGCCCTTGGCGCGCACCTTCCCGGCGACGCCGAAGCGGTCGTAGATCTCCAGCGTGCGCTTGGCGTGGCAGATGCCGCGCGAAGACAGGCCCTGCGCGCCGACCGTGTCGTCGTCGTCGATCAGCAGCGTCTGCACGCCGCGCCGGCCGAGCTCCAGCGCGGCGGTGAGCCCGCCCAGCCCGGCGCCGACCACCGCCACCGGGTAGACGGGCGACTCCCCGCCCGAGAGCTCGGGCGGGCGCCGGTAGGCGTACTTCGGCAGCACGTAGCCCGGCATGCGGTCGGGCTGGAATGTCGCGGACATGGGAAAATCGTATCACCCATGACTGTGCGCACGCGCTTCGCCCCGAGCCCGACGGGGTTCCTGCACATCGGCGGCGCGCGCACCGCGCTCTTCTCGCGCGCCTACGCGCGGCGCCACGGCGGGACGTTCGTCCTGCGCATCGAGGACACCGACCTCGAGCGCTCCACGCAGGCCTCCGTGCAGGCGATCCTGGACGGCATGACCTGGCTCGGCCTGGACTGGGACGAAGGGCCGTTCTTCCAGATGCAGCGGCTCGCGCGCTACAAGGAGGTCGCCGACGGGCTTGTCGCCGCGGGCCACGCCTATCCGTGCTGGGCGACGAAGGAAGAGCTCGAGGCGCTTCGCGAGCAGCAGCGCGCGCGCAACGAAAAGCCGCGCTACGACGGGCGCTGGCGCCCCGAGCGCGCGAAGGCCGCGGGCCTCGTGCCGCCGAAGGACCGGCCGCCCGTGATCCGCTTTCGCACGCCGGAGGAGGGCACGGTGGGCTGGAAGGACCTGGTGAAGGGGCCGATCGAATTCCCCAACGCCGAGCTCGACGACCTCGTCCTCCTGCGCGCCGACGGCGTGCCCACCTACAACTTCGGCGTGGTGGTCGACGACCTCGACATGCGGATCACGCAGGTGATCCGCGGCGACGACCACGTGAACAACACGCCGCGCCAGATCCACATCTTCCGGGCGATGGGCGACGTCCTGCCCGAGTTCGGGCACATGCCGATGATCCTCGGCGCCGACGGCGAGCGCCTGTCCAAGCGCCACGGCGCGGTGAGCGTCACCCAGTACCGCGACGAGGGCTTCCTGCCGGAGGCGCTCGCCAACTACCTGGCGCGCCTGGGCTGGTCGCACGGCGACGACGAGATCTTCTCGA
>DASUFW010000014.1:0-6987 GCA_036274335.1 Burkholderiales bacterium
CTCGGGCAGTCCGATCCGCTCATGCGGCTCGGCGCGCTTGCCGCGCTGCGCGCCTTCCCGCCCGAGGCGCGCCTGGGGCTGGCGCAGCCGCTGCTCAAGGACCCGCTGCTCGCCGTGCGCATCGAGGCCGCGTCGCTCTGCGCCGGTGCGCCGGGGATGGAAGATCTGCCGGCGTTCCGGCGCGCAGCCGCGGACTTCGAGCGCGCGCAGCAGCTGAACGCCGACCGGCCCGAGGCGCGCGTGACGCTGGGGGCGTTCTACGCGCAGCGCGGGCGGACCAAGGAGGCCGAGGCGGAGCTGCGCGCGGCGATCGCCATGGCGCCCGGGTTCGCGCCCGCCTACGTGAACCTCGCCGACGTGTACCGCGCCCAGGGGCGCGATGCCGAGGGGCTCACCGTGCTGGACGACGGCCTGGAGAGGGCGCCGCAAAGCGCCCCGCTGCACTATGCGCGCGGGCTCGCGCTGGTGCGCCTGAAGCGGATGAAGGAGGCGCTGCCGGCGCTCGAGCGCGCCGCGCGCCTCGCGCCCGGCGAGGTGCGCTTCGCCTACGTCTACGCGGTGGCGCTGAACGAAGCCGGGCGCAAGCGCGAGGCGCTCGCCGAGCTCGACCGCGCGATCGCGCGGCACCCGCACGACGCGCAGCTACTCAGCGCGCGGCAGGCGCTTTCGCGATGAGCTGCGAGAGCGTGACGAGCGAGGCCCCCGTGCCGAGCAGGTTGACGCCGACCAGCACGCCTACCGCCCACAGGCCGGAGAGCGGCCACTGGCTCCAGATGAGCCAGCCGAGGATCAGCGACAGCACGCCGCTCGAGAGCAGCCACCCCCAGCCGGCCGCCGGGCGGTAGCGGAAGCCGGCGATGATCTTCCAGACGCCCTCGGCGACGAAGTAGGCGGCGAGCAGCAGCGTCAGGAACGCCAGTCCCAGGATCGGGTGCAGCACGACCGCGATCCCCGCCAGCGCGGCGATCACGCCGAGCGCGATGGTCAGCGCCTTCTCGGACCCCGCCATCTGGAACGCGCGCAGGATCTGCACCACGCCTGCGACCAGCAGGATCAGGCCGACCACGGTGACCACCGCGCCGCCCGCGACGGCCGGCGACAGGATGGAAATCACCCCGAGCACGATGAGCAGGATGCCGAGCCAGTTCAGTCGGTTCATGGCGCTTCCTCCGGATCCGATGCCGGAAGTCTACTGCGGATAGACGCGCTTCCAGTCGTTCTTCATGCTGACGATCGTCCAGCCGAGCGCCGGGCCTTCGTCCAGCCCGCGCACGAGCGTCCCGACGTGCGAATTGCGGTCGTAGGCGTACTCGCGCGCGGCGTCGTCGTGGTGGACGATGAGGCCCAGGCGTGCGCCGCCGCCGGCGGTCGTCCATTGCAGCATCTGGAAGTCGCCGTCCGAGTTGCCGAAGGCGGCGATCGGCCGGCGGCCGATGTGCTGCAGGATGCCGACCGGCTTGCCGGCCTTGTCGTCGATGAAGTTCACCTGCGGCTGGCGGATGAGCATCGGTACGCCCTTCTTCACCACGTACCGGGTCTTGATGCTCGAGCCCACCACCTGCTCCGGGGGAACGCCGTACACGCCCTCGGCCCAGGCGCGCATGAACTCGATGCCGCCGCCCGAGACGATGTAGGTCTTGAAGCCGCTCGCGCGCAGGTAGGCGAGCAGCTCCAGCATCGGCTGGTAGACGAGCTCGGTGTAGGGGCGCTTGAACCGGGGATGGCGGGCGCTCGCCAGCCAGTCGAGCACGATCTGGCGGAACTCCTCGGGCGTCATGCCGGCGTGCGTGGTCATGACGAGCGTCAGCAGGCCCTTCTCGCCCGAGGCGGCGAGCGTCTTCATGTCGCCCTCCAGCGCAGCCTTGAAGGGCTGCTTCGCCTTCCACTCGGGGTGCTTGGGCGCGAGCGCCTTCACCCGGTCGAGCGCGAAGGCGAGCTGGAAGTACATCGGCTGCTCGGACCAGAGCGTGCCGTCGTTGTCGAAGGCGGCGATGCGCTCGGCCTCGGGCACGAAGTCCTTGCCGCCTTTCTCGGTGACCGCCTGCACGAAGGCGAGGATGCGCGCCTTGGCGGGGCCTTCGTTCCACGAGGGGAGCGGGTCGGGGGATTGCGCCTGGGCGAGGCCGGACGCGGCGACGAGCAGGGCCGCGGCCAGCCGACGAGTCCACTTCATGGAGATCTCCCAAACAAGCGGATGCTAGTGTTCGACTTCAGCTGCGCCTCGATCTTCGTGGTTGAACGAGCGGCGGCACGACGAGGAACGCCCGGTCGATGAACCAGTTGTTGTGGACCGTGGCATTGTACTGCGCCTTCTCGAACGGATCGCGGCGCAGGGCGCGAAGGAGTCTTGCGAGCGCCTCCTCACAAATGCAAAACCCCGGCGCGCTCGCGCGCGCCGGGGCCTGGATTCGACTCAGTTCCCGGTCGGCAGGGGAATGTGAACGCCGTCCTTCTCGAGCTGCTCCCGCAGCCACTGGAACTGCTGGTACTTCGAGAGCTCGACCGGACCGCTGTAACCCAGGCTCTGCAGCTTGCGCGGCGGGTGCGTGACGTAGGTCTTCATCAGGCCCTGGATCGCCTCGGCGATGGTCACCATCGTCCAGGTCCTCTCCGTGTAGTTGTTCATGAAGATGTCATAGCGCTCCTGCGGGTCCTGCCAGAGATCGAACACCTGAGGCACGATGGCGACGTACTTCTCCGCGCCTTTCCAGCCCAGGTTGCTGTCGACCGCGAGACCGCCGGTCGAGGCGCCGTTGTCGCCGCGCAGGTTGAACACCGCCTTATAGTTGCCCACGCGCGCTGCGCCCGGCGTCAGCTCGTTCTCCGTGAAGTAGAACCAGGCGTCGCGCTTGGACTTGCCCTTGCCGAAGAGCACGGGCGACATGTCGTAGCTGTCGAAGATGATGGGCTGCCCTTCACGATCCTTCTCCGGCAGCTTCACGTCACCGAGGGTCGCGAAAGTCGCCATCAGGTCGAGGCCGCCGAGGATGTCGTGGTTCTTCTCCCCTGCCTTGATCCTGCCGGGCATCCAGGCGATCGCCGGCACGCGGTTGCCGCCCTCGCGCACGGTGCCCTTGGTGCCGCGGAACGGCGTGTAGCCGGCGTCGGGATACACGTCCTGCCATGCGCCATTGTCGGTCGTGTAGAACACGAGCGTGTTCTTGTCCAGGCCGAGCTTGCGCAGGTGGCTCATGATGCGGCCGATACGCGCATCAAGCTCGACGACCGAGTCCGCGTACTTGCTCTTGGAAAGCGACTTGTGGATGTAGTCCGGGTGCGGCAGGTTCGGCTGGTGCACCTTCATGAAGTTCACGTTGATGTAGAACGGCTTGCCCTTGTCCTTGGCCGCCTTGTCGAGAAACTCGATGGCCGCCTTCTCGACGTAGCCGTCGAAGAAGGGAATCCCGACCACGCCTTTTTCGGGCGTGTCGACGTACTGACCGTTGATCTTGAAGTCTTCCTTCGCCTTCTCGCCGGCTTTCGCCGACAGCGAGCCCCTGGTCACCTTCGCAAACATCGCGCGCAACTCCGCCGGCATGTCCGGGAACCAGGTCGGGTCGGCGTAGGTGTACGCGTTCAGGTGATACAGGCCGACGTACTTCATCTCGTCGTAGCCCTGGGCATTGGGCATCGCGTAGTCCGCCTCGCCCAAGTGCCACTTGCCGGTGAAGTAGGTCTGATAGCCGCCCTGCTTGAGCACCGAGGCGAGCGTCCACTCCGCCTTGGGCAGCCCGCCGCCCTGGCCCTGGAAGGCCACCGTGGTCATGCCGCTGCGATTCGGGATGCGCCCGGTCTGCATGGCCGCGCGGCCCGGCGTGCAGCTGGGCTGCGCATAGAAGGAGAAGAAGGTCATGCCCTCGGCCGCCAGCCGGTCGATGTTCGGCGTCGGCATGCCGCGGCCCGCGCCGCCGCCGTACGGTCCGAGATCGCCGTAGCCGGTGTCGTCGGACACGATGAAGAGGATGTTGGGCTTGGCGGCCAGGGCCGGAAAGGCGACCAGGCACATCAGGGCTGCCCCGAGCATTCTGAAGACCGGTTTCATGCCTTTCTCCTGTCGTTTGCCGGCGGACGCCGCCTAGACGAGCACGCTAGCCAAACGTGGCCGGCGCGCCTATTGGCGCGAACACGTAGGCCACGTACGTGTACTTGGCACGGGACTACCGCTTTGCCTCCGACGCCTGCGCGGCTGCCGTGTCCGCACGCTGGATGTGCTCGAGCAGGTTGGCGTCGCGGTAAGGTTTCTCGAGGACGTCCACCGCGCCCTCGCGCATCGCGCGCACCGCGACCGGGACGTCCCCGCGGTCGATCAGCAGCAGCACCGGTCGCACCGCGCAGATCGAGGCAAACTGCTCCAGGCGCTCCGCGCCGCTGAAATCGCTCGCGCTCGCGTCCAGCACGAGGCAGCCCGGCTGCGAAGGCCGGACGGCCTCGAGCCACGTCTCGAGAGAGGCATGCGCCTCGCTGCGCAAGCCCGCCGCCGCCGCCAGCTCGGAGAGCGAATCCCGGATCGCGGCATAGCCGCTGACGACGTACACCGTCGTGGTTGCCATGCATGGGCTCTGTTCCCGGGGAACTTAGCCGAGACGCCGGGATACGGGCATCCGTTCGGCTACTAGGGCTACGTACGTAGCCGGGCGGCCTACTTCTTCGCGCTCGAGGCAGCCGACAGGCGCACCAGCTCCTTCGCCGAGCCGGCCCCGAACTTTTGCAGCAGGTTGTGCCGGTGCGCCTCCGCCGTGCGCGGGCTGATGGAGAGCGCCCGCGCGATCTCCTTGCTGGTCCTGCCCGCGAGGAGGTGATCGAGCACCTCCCGCTCGCGCTCGGTGAGCGTGGCGCGGCGCTGCGCGAAGCTCGCCGCCCCGGCCTGCGAGCGCCGGGCGGCGGCGTCCGCCACCAGCGCCGCGTTGATGCTGTCCAGCAGGGCCTGGTCCCGATAGGGCTTCTGCAGGAATTCGACCGCCCCCGCCTTCATCGCCTGCACCGCCATGGGCACGTCGCCGTGCCCCGTCAGCACGATGACCGGGATCGCCGCCGCGAGCTCGTTCAGCTTCTGCTGCAGTTCGAGCCCGCTCATCTCCGCCATGCGCACGTCGAGCACGAGGCAACCCGCACGCTCCGGCCGGAAGTCGTCCAGAAACGCCGGAGCCGAGGGGTAGCACTGCGACCGCAGGCCCACGGAGCCCACGAGCTCCGCAATCGAGTCGCGAACCGCGGCGTCGTCGTCGACAATGAATACCGTCTGCGCCCCGGATTCGCTCACGACGGCACGGCCCGCAAGGTGAAGCGGAAGATCGCACCTCCGGAGGGGTCCGGCTCGTACCACAGACGCCCGCCATGGGCCTGGACGATCTCGCGGGAGATGGCCAGGCCCATGCCCATACCGCCGCTCGTGGCGGACGCCAGCGGCTCGAAGATGTCCTCGGCTCGACCCGGCGGCACCCCGGGACCTCGATCCGCGACGCTGAACTGCACTTCCCGATCGTCGGCCGGACGCGCCTCGATCCGGATGCGCTTCTCGTAGCGATCGCCCGTGCAGACGCTGTGCATCGCGTTGCGCACGAGGTTGACCAGTACCAGCTCGACCTGCAGGGCGTCGGCGAGGACTCTGGGCAGGCCGGAGGCGGCCTCGGCGGTGACCTGGCACCCGCGCATCCCGGTTTCCGGCTCCATGATGCGGATGATCTCATCGAGCAGGGCGCGCGGCGGCGTCGACAGGAGCAGCGGCTCGCTCGCGCTGACCAGGGAACGGACCCGCTGCGTGATAGCGCCGGCGCGCTCCGCCTGGCTTTCGATCTTTCCGTAGAGCTCGATCAGCTTGGCGCGGTCGTCGTCATTGCTCGCCAGTCGGCGCTTCGCCGCCTGCGCGTAGTTCTGGATCGCGATCAGCGGCTGGTTGATCTCGTGCGAGATGGCGGAGGCCATCGCGCCGAGGCTGCGCTCGCGGGCATAGCGTCCCAGCCGGTTGCGCAGGCGCGCGGCGAGGCCCTCCGCCTCGGTCCGGCGGCCAAGCTCCTCGCGCGCCTCGTTGCGGGCGCGCCGCAGCCTCCGGCGGTTCAGCACCAGCGCGATGATCAGCGCACCCTGCGCGAGGATGACGGCGAGGCCCGCGAGGATCTGCCCGCGGTAGCGGTCCCAGGGCGTGATCTCGCGGAAGCGGACCTCGCAGTCCGCGGGCAGCAAGCGCTCGTCGATGCCCCAGCGCCGCATCTGGCGCCCGTCGACCTGCGCGCGCGCCGGAATGCCGGCGGGAACAGCGAGCTGCGCCGGCGACTTCCCGTCGAGCAGCGCCAGCACCTCGCGCCCGGCCTCCCGGCCCATCTCCGTGAAGTCCGGCATGCGTCCGCCGACCACGCCCGTGCCGATGAACGTCTCGTAGGGTCCGTAGACCGGGGCGGCCGAGGCCGCCGCCATCAGCGCAGCGGCCTCGCGCGGCACGAATTTGCGCCCCGAGCCGTCGGCGAAGAAGCCGGGCGAGTACACGACATCGCCGTCGCCGAGCGCTGCGAGCGCCTTCGTCACCGCCTCGAGCGGGAGCCCGGCGAGGTGCTGCATCGGCACGCGCAGGCTGCCGGATGCCGCGAGCGCGCGCAGGTCGCGCTCGCGCGCGTGGTCCCAGTCGCTCGTACCAGTGACCACGACGAGGCGGCGCGCCTTCGGGTGCAGCTGCAGCGCGAGCGCGATTGAGCCCGGCACGTCGAAATCGACTGGTGTGCCTACGACGTCGGGGGGCAGGGGCCTCTGCGAGTCCACGAAGTGGCGCGCGGCTCCGAAGTAGAGGACCGGCGCGCGCGGGAACAGGGTGCGCCGGTGGCGCAGCACGAGCTCGAGCGCGAACTCCGCCGCCACGACGATCACCGCCGGCGGGCGGGCCCGGTACTTGGCCGCGAGGTAGGCCGCGGTCGCGTCCGCGAACGCCGGGCCCGAGAACACCGGGTAGTTCAGGTACTCCGAGAAGATCACGACGCCGCGTCCCGCGGATCCTTCCAG
>DASUFW010000015.1:0-2067 GCA_036274335.1 Burkholderiales bacterium
CCCTCGGTGTTCGCGGACCGCGAGGCGGCGTACCTCGTCTGCACCTCCACCTATGGCCAGGGGGACGTGCCCGACAACGCCAAGGCGCTGTACGAAGCGCTGTGCACGGGGAAGCCCGACCTCGCCGGCGTGCGCTACGGCGTGTTCGGGCTCGGCGACCGCACCTACGCGGAGACCTTCAACTTCGGCGGCAAGCGCTTCGACGAGATCCTGGCGAGCCTGGGCGCCGAGCGCATCGGCGAGCGCTACATGCACGACGCCTCGGGCGGCACGCTTGCCGAGGAGATCGCGCTCGAGTGGGCGCAGGCCTGGGTCGAGAAGGTGCGCGAGGCCTACTCGGCCGCGTAGAGCAGGGCCACCAGACCCACGAGGCCGGCGGGCAGGGCATAGCGCTCGAAGGTCCCCGCTCGGCCGCGCGCCAGGACGGTCACCGGAATGTCGGTGAGCTGCATGACCTCCTGGGCGATGGACGGATTCACCCACCGGAGCCAGGCCGGATGCCGGCCGACCCCCAGCATCACCTCGTCCACGCCTTCGCGCTCGGCGACCGCCGCGATGCGCTCGGCCGGCCGCCCGACCTCGGTCACCGCACGGAAGGGCACTGCGGCGCCGGACAACCGCTCGATCGCCTGGGCCATGGCGTCCCGGCTGCGTTCAGCGCGCAACCCGTCGCGGTCCTTGCGGCGCGAAAGGTCGCTCACGTGGCGGTGAAAGCGCGGCTGCACATTGAGGACCAGCGCCTCGTGGCGCGCGCCGCGCCGCTGCAGGGCCGCGAGCCGGTCGATGGGCGCCAGCGCCGCCTGCGAGGCGTCCACGGGAATGAGGATCTTCACGATGCGGTCTCCTTTGCCGGAAGGGCGCGGCGGTTGCGCAGCCAGGCGAGCCCCAGCGTGCCGCCGATGACGACCAGGTAGAGCGCGCCCGCCCAGCGGCCGTGGCGGGCGAGCCAGGCGTGCACGAAAGGCTCGCCGGCGATCATGTTGGCCGCGGTCCACGCGAGGACCGCGCCGCCCACGTACAGCAATCCGGGAAAGCGCTCGAGCCAGCGCAGGATGAGGGTCGAGCCCCAGACGACAATCGGAATCGAGATCACCAGACCGAGCACCACCAGCAGGATCGAGCCGTGGGCGGCGCCCGCCACGGCGAGCACGTTGTCCAGTCCCATCACCGCGTCGGCGACGACGATGGTGCGCATCGCTCCCCAGAATCCGCCCGCGGGCGCAATCTCGTGCCCGGCGCCGCCGTCGTCCCCGGCGAGCAGGCGGTAGGCGATCCACACGAGCAGCACGCCGCCGGCCAGCATGAGCCCGGGCACCTTCAGCAGCCAGAGCACCCCAACCGTGAGGCTCGCGCGCACCACCACGGCGCCGACCGTGCCCCAGACGATGGCCCGGCGCTGATGGAGCTTCGGCAGGCTGCGCGCCGCGAGTGCGATGACGATGGCGTTGTCCCCGGCGAGCACCAGGTCGATGACCACGATGGCGGCGAGGGCGGACCAGAATTCGGCGCTCAGCAGGGTGTCCATGCGCGCAGTCTGGGCGTGCGCCCCGCGCCCGAAAATTGAAGAAACGCGATGCCATCCATCGCGATTCGCGATGCGTCGCGGGGTGTCCTCTGCTAGCATGGCGAACGCAGTACCCCGCAGGGGAGTAGCTTCTTCGCGCGCAGTCGTCAATCCGGGATTCGTCCCCGGCTGCGCGGGCAGCGCAGCGCTGCAAGCGAGACCTCGGGCCGGCCGCGCCATAAGGCGCGGCCCGACCTCAGGACTCGGCGAAGGAGCAGGCGATGCCCCGATCCGCGTTGCGCCGGTTTTTCCGGCACGGCATGTTCCCGCAGCTCATGGTGTTCGAGGCCGTCGCTCGGCTCGGAAGCGTCACGCGCGCGGCCGAGGAGCTGCACCTCGCGCAACCCACGGTGTCCACGCAGCTGAAGAAGCTCCAGCAGTCGCTGGAGGTCGCTCTGCTCGAGCAGGAGGGCCGCGGCCTGCGCCTGACCGATGCCGGGCGCGAGCTCCAGGCCGCGTGCGGCGAGCTCTTCGACCTGATCGGACGCATGGAGGCGCGCCTG
>DASUFW010000016.1:0-7429 GCA_036274335.1 Burkholderiales bacterium
ATGATGTTCAGCCTAGCCCCGCGCGGGCGCGCCCGGCTTGAGCGAGGTCAAGCCGGCCGCCAGCGCGGCGAGCAGCTCGCGCACCTCGTCGGGGCTGCGCAGCGAGAGCGCCGCCGCGCTCGGGCGGGGCGCCTCCTGCACCACGATGCCCACGCCCCGGCCGGCCAGGGCCCGGAACGCGTCCTCGTCAGTGACGTCGTCCCCGATGTACACGGGAAGGACGTCCGGGACCTGCAGGGTCTCGATCAGCCAGAGCACCGCGCGCCCCTTGTCCCAGTCGACGTCGGGTTGCAGCTCGTAGACCTTCTTGCCCTCGGTCACGCGCAGCGCCGGGTGGCGGGCCCGGGCCCGCAACACCGCCTCATGGACCTCGTGCACGCGCGCCCCGGGGACTCGCCGGTAGTGCACGGCGAGCGTGAAGCGCTTGCGCTCGAGCTGCACGCCGGGGATGTCATGGGTCTCGCGCGCCACCTGGTCGGACGCGGCGCCGAGCTGCGGCGCGGCAGCCGCGGCGGCCTCGTGGACGCGGCCGCCGCGCGGGCCCGCGATCTCGAAGCCGTGGCAGCCCGCGTACCACAGGCCCGCGAGGCCGACGCGCGCGCACACGTCCTCCAGGTCGCGCCCGCTCACGATGGCGACGGGCCAGCGCGCGGCGAGCGCGCGCAGCACGGCGCGCATCGGCTCGCCGAGCACCGCGTCCTCCGGGCGCTCGACGATCGGCGTGAGGGTGCCGTCGTAGTCGAGGAACAGCGCGAGCCCGCGCCCGGCGGCGCGCCCGAGGATCGCCGGCGCGCTCGCCGGCCTCACCGGCCTCCGGCGACGACGTCGACCTTGGTCCCGTCGCGCAGCGCGTCGGAAGGGTAGACCACCACGCGCTCGCCGGGCTTGAGGCCCGCCTGCACCAGCGCCTCGACGCCGTTGCGGCGCGGCACCTGCACCGCGCGCTTCACCGCGCGGCCGTTCTCGACCGCGAACACCGCCCAGCCTTCGCCGTCGCGGAACAGGGCGCCGACCGGCACCTTGGTCGACTTGTCCTCGTGGTGCGTGACGATGTGCGCTTCGACGCGGAACGCGTCGCCCAGCGTCCATACCTTGTCCAGCGGCCCGGCGAAGTCGAGGATCACGTTGACGCGCTGCTCCTCCACGCCGAGCGCGGACACCTTGGTGAAGGCCGCGGGCTCGACCAGCCGCACCAGCGCGGGGACGCTCGCCACGCCCTGGCCGAGCTCCACGCGCGCGCGCATGCCGGGACGCACCGCGACCGCGTCCTGCGACAGGATGTCGATCACCGCCTCGAGGCTGCGCGCGTCGGCCACCTCGAGCAGCGGCGCGCCGAGCGCCACCGGCGACTCGCTCTTCTGGATGACCTTCAGCACCGAGCCGTTCACCGGCGAGGTCACCTCCCACTTCCCGGTCGGGTCGTTGCTGCGGTAGCGGACGAGCGCGGCCTTCGCCTGCTCGAGGTCGTGGCGCGCCGCCTCCTCGGCATAGCTGGCCGCGTCCACCGCGCGCTCGACGGTGCGCAGCGCGAGCTCGGCCTGCTCGCGCGCGGTGGCCGACACGAAGCCCTCGGTGGCGAGCTTCTCCTGGCGCGCCAGGTCGGCGCGCGCCTGGTCGCGCTGTGCCAGCACCTTGAGCTTCTCGGCGCGGGCGCGGGCGAGCTGCGCTTCCGCGGCGCCGATGCGCGCCTGCAGCTCGCGCGCGGTGCGCGCATCGAGGAAGGCGGGGGCGGTCGGCGTGAGCAGAGCCACGGTCTCGCCCGCGTGCACCGTGTCGCCCGCCTCCAGCGAGATGCGCTCGACGCGGCCGGCGAGCGGCGCCGAGATCACGTAGCGCTCGCGCACGCGCGTCTTGCCGTCGTCGACGATGGTCTGCTCGAAGGGGCCTTCGGCCACCGGCGCCACCTCCACCGCGACCGGCCGCGGCTGCAGCGACCAGGCGACCAGCGCCGCGACGGCGGCCAGGCCCGCGCCCAGGGCGATCTTGTTGCGAGTGTTCATTCTCGGGTCTTCAGCACGCCGACGAGGTCCAGATTATCGATCCGATTGCGCACGATGAGCGCGCTCGCCAGCCCGGCGGCCGCCACCACCGCGCCGGCCAGCAGGTAGGTGGTGGGGTAGACCACCAGCGGGAAGGCGATCACGTCGCTCGGCAGCAGCGCGACGAAGAATGCCGCCAGGCCGTAGCCCGCCAGGCAGCCGAGCGGGATGGCGAGCGCGATCTCCAGGCCGAGCTCGCCGAGCAGCAGCACCGACACCTCGGCGCGCGTGAATCCGAGCACCCGCAGGCTCGCCAGCTCCCAGGCGCGCTCGGCGAGCTGGATGCGCGCGTTGTTGTACACGACGCCCACCGCGATGGTGGCGGCGAAGACGCTCAGCACGGTCGTGAAGAACAGGACGTTGCGGGCGCTCGTGTTGCGGAACGTCTCGATCAGCGTGCGCTGCACGATCACCACCGCGGCCGCCGGGATCTGCTTGAGCTGCTCGAGCAGCTGCGGCTCGGAGGCGCGGTCGACGAGCAGCCCCGCGCCCGACACGACCTCGGACTCGCGCGCGAGCCGGTTCAGGTCCTCCAGGCGCATCCAGACGTTCATGCCGACCATCTCGTCCACCGTGCCGCCCACCCGCAGGCCCGCCTTCACGCGCTTGCCCTCGAGCAGCTCGGCCTGGACGGTGTCGCCCGGCCGCACGCCGAGCTGCGCGGCGAGCCGCGTGGTGAGCAGGGCCGCGCCGGGCACGAGCGTCGCCGCGTGCAGGTCGGCGTCCAGCACGCGCTGCAGCTGCGCCCCGTCGGCCAGCCCCGTGATGGCAGTGCGGTAGCTGTGGTGGCCGGCGCGCAGGCGCACCGGGATGGCGCGCGACACTTCGGCCTGGCGCACCCCGGGCAGCCGCCGGAGGTCCCACAGGGCCGCGCGCGCCACGGGCTCGGGAAAGGCCACGTTCACCTGGGCGCGAAACGCGCGGTTGAACTGCACGTCCATGAACCAGTCGATCGAGTCGGCCCAGAAGGTGCCGCCGATGACGATGGCCACCGAGCCGGCGATGCCGGCGACGGTGATCGCCGCGCGCACGGGCTTCCTCTCGAGGTTGCGCATGATCATGCGCTGCGACGAGGTGAGCAGCGCCGCGTAGCCCAGGCGCTCGATCATGAGCGGGCGGAAGGCCGCCGGGGCGGGCGGGCGCAGGGCTTCCGCGGCGTGCAGGCGCAGGATGCCGCGGGTGGCGGCGAGCGCGCCGCCCGCCGCGGCGGCCAGCGCCGCCCCCGCGCCGGTCAGCAGCAGGCGCGGCTCGAGCAGGTAATAGAACTCGGGGAAGTGAAACACCTCGGTGTACAGGCCGGTCATGGCGTGGCCGAGCCACCGTCCGAGCCAGGCGCCGATCGCGGTGCCGAGCAGCACGATGACCGCCGCGAACTTGAGGAAGTGCGCGGCGATGTCCCGGTCGGGGTAGCCCAGGGCCTTGAGCGCCGCGATCTCGCCGCGCTGCGCGTTGACCTGCCGGTGCAGCACGACGTTGAGGATGAACGCCGCGACGATCAGGAAGATGGTCGGCAGCACGATGCCGAAGATTCTCTGCTGGTTGATCTCCTGGGTGACGATCTTGTTCGAGATCTGGTCCTCGCGCCCCACCGCGCCGATGCCGCCGTAGGGCTCGAGCAGGCGGTCGAGCGCGGCGACCGCGCCCTCGGCGGAGGCGCCGCGCTGCAGCCGCAGCACCACCGAGTTGAACGCGCCCTCCATGTTGAAGGCGGCGGCGAGCGCCTGCGCGTCGGTCCAGAGCACCGCGAACCACTCGTCGTCGGGCATGCCGCCGCCGCGCGTGGCGTAGATGTACTCGGGGCTGAGCGCCGTGCCGACCAGCCGCAGGCGCTCCTGCTTGCCGTTCAGCAGCACCTGCATCTCCTGGCCGAGCTTCAGGTGGCGCGCCTCCAGGAAGCGCTGGTTGACCACCACCTCCTGGCGCGCGCCGGGCGCCGGCCAGCGGCCGCTCTTCAGGGTCAGCCGGTTCATCGACGGCAGGCGCACCGGGTCGATGCCGATCAGCCGCGCGATCATCGGCGGCACCACGCCGGGGATCGACAGCTGCGCGTCGCGCACCACGCGCGTCTCGACCTCGGCCACGCCCGGGATGGCGCGCAGCGACGCGGCCAGCGAGTCGGGCGCGCGCTTCGCGCTGGCGAACACGTGGCCGAAGCGGGCGGTGTCGTAGTACACCTGGCGCGAGTAGAGCAGCGACCCGTGCGTGGAGAGCGAGCCGATGTAGCCGCCGATGCCGCAGGCGATGACCAGCGCGATCGACACCACCTGCGTCTTCATCGACCAGAGGTCGCGCAGGAGCTTGCGGTCCAGGGACGAGACGCGCGGCGGCTTCACCAGACGATCTCCGCGGGCGTGAGCTTGCGCGCGGGCCTCTCCTCGCCCACGATGCGGCCGTTGCCCAGGCGCAGCACGCGGTCGGCCATGCCGGAGATGGCGGCGTTGTGGGTGATCACCATGGCGGTGGTGCCGAGCTCGGCGTTGATGCGCGCGATGACCTCGAGCACCAGCTTGCCGGTCTCGTAGTCGAGCGCGCCGGTCGGCTCGTCGCACAGCAGCACCTGCGGGCGCTTGGCGATGGCGCGCGCGATCGCCACGCGCTGCTGCTCGCCGCCCGAGAGCTGCGAGGGGAAGTGGTCCAGCCGCTCGCCGAGGCCCACCCAGGTCAGCGCCTCGTCGGCCGGCATCGGCGACACGGCGATGTCGGTCACCAGCTGCACGTTCTCGCGCGCGGTGAGGCTGGGGATCAGGTTGTAGAACTGGAACACGAAGCCGACGTGCTCGCGCCGGTAGCGCGTCAGCCCGGCCTCGTCGGCGGCCGACAGGTCGTGCTCGAGGAAGCGCACCTCGCCGGCGGTGGGCGTGTCCAGCCCCCCCAGGATGTTGAGCAGCGTCGACTTGCCGCTGCCGGAGGGGCCCAGCAGCACGATGAACTCGCCGGTGCGGATCTCCAGGTCGACGCCCCGCAGCGCGTGCACCTCGGCTTCGCCCATGCGGTAGGTCTTGGAGAGCCCCCGCGCCCGGAAGACCGTGGCGCTCAAAGCCTCTTCACCACGCGCGTCAGGCTCGCGTCCGCGGGGTCGGGCGCCGCCTCGAAGCCGAGCAGGCCGGCGAAATCGAGCATGCCGCGATTCTCGCTCATCACCAGGCCTTCCATGGTTTCCAGGCGGCGGGCCTGCGCCGCGCGGATCAGCGCGTCCATCAGCAGCTGCGCGACCCCGGTGTGGCGCCAGTCGTCGGCCACCACCACGCCGAACTCGCAGCTGCGCCCGTCGTCGTTCACCACGTAGCGGGCGTTGCCGACGATCGCGCCTTCCGGGCTCTCGGCGACGAAGGCCATGTGCCGGTCGTAGTCCGCCTGCGTCAGGAACTGCACCAGCTTCGCGTCGGGCTCGGTGACGCGGCCGAGGAAGCGCAGGCGGCGCGTCTCGGGCGACAGGGCCTCGAGGAAGCGGCGCTCGGCCGCTGCGTCCCCGGGGCGGACCGGCCGGATGGTCAGCGTGCGGCCGTCGGTGAGCCGGCGCCGGCGCACGAGGTGCGACGGGTACTCGGTCATGGTCCATTGTTGCGGGCGGGCCGGCCGCCCGCTTGACGCAGGTCAAAGGAGCCGGGTCGTCCTGCGCAAGCATGGGCTCGTGGAGCGCAGGTGCCGATGAGCCGCGCCCGGCGCGGGACTTCGTGGACGGCCTGACCTCGGCCGAGGCGGCCGCGCGCCTGCACGCCGACGGCCCGAACGCGCTCCCGGCGGCCGCGCGCCACGGCGTGATCGCCCTGGCGCTCGGCGTGCTGCGCGAGCCGATGTTCCTGCTGCTGCTCGCGGCGGCGGGCATCTACGTCGTGCTCGGCGACGTGCGCGAGGCGCTGGTGCTCGGCGTCTCGATCCTGGGCGTGATCGCCATCACGGTCGTGCAGGAGCGCAAGGCCGAGCGCGCGCTGGCGTCGCTGCGCGACCTCTCCAGCCCGCGCGCGCTGGTCGTGCGCGACGGCGAGCGCCGGCGCATCGCCGGCCGCGACGTCGTGCGCGGCGACCTGCTGGTGCTCGCCGAGGGCGACCGGGTGCCGGCGGATGCCCGGCTGCTGGAGGCGGCCGGCCTGGGCGCCGACGAGTCGCTGCTCACCGGCGAGTCGCTGCCGGTGGGCAAGCAGGCGGGCGACCCCGTGTACTCGGGCACGCTGCTGGTGGGCGGGCACGCGCGCGCCGAAGTCACCGCCACCGGGCCCCGCAGCGAGCTCGGGCGCATCGGCGCCTCGCTCGCGACGCTGCAGCCCGGCCGCACGATGCTGGAGCGGGAGACCGCGCGCATCGTGAGGGCGGTGGCGGTGTTCGCCCTGCTCCTGTGTCTCGCGCTCGCGGCCGCCTACGGCCTTGCGCGGGGCGACTGGCTGGGCGGCGTGCTGGGCGGCCTGACGCTCGCCATGGCAATCCTGCCCGAGGAGTTTCCCGTGGTGCTGACGGTGTTCCTGGCGCTCGGGGCGTGGCGGATTTCCCGCCACGGGGTCCTGACGCGCCGCATGGCGGCGATCGAGATGCTGGGCGCGGCCACCGTGCTGTGCGTCGACAAGACCGGCACGCTGACGGAGAACCGGATGGCGCTGGTGGACACGCCGCCGCCGGTCGCGGACCTCGCCGCGCTCGCCTGCGAGGCCGATGCGATCGATCCGATGGAGAAGGCGATCGTCGCCGCGGCGGGACCCGCGGCGCGCGAGGTGCGCGGCATGTGGCGGCTGGAGCGCGACTATCCGTTCCGCGATGACTTCATGGCCATGTGCCACGTCTGGCGCTCGCCGGCGGGAGAGCGCCGCATCGCGGTGAAAGGCGCCCCGGAGTCGGTGCTGCCGCTCTGCGGCCGCATGGACGCGATCGAGGAGGCGCGGGCGGCGGCATCGCTGGGACTGCGTCTGCTCGCCGTCGCCGAGGGCCGCTGCGAAGGCGAGCTGCCCGAAGACCCGCGGGGCATCGCGTGGCGCTTTGCGGGTTTCGCCAAGCTTGCCGACCCGCTGCGCGGCTCCGTGCCCGAGGCGGTGGCGCAGTGCCGCCGCGCCGGCATCCGCGTCGTCATGGTGACGGGCGACTTCCCCGGAACGGCGCTGCACATCGCCCGCCAGGCCGGAATCGAGGCGCACGAGGCGCTCACCGGAGAGCAGATCCGGGCGATGGGCGATGCCGCGCTCGCGGCCGCCGTGCGCCGCGCGGACGTCTTCGCGCGCGTGCGTCCCGAGCAGAAGCTGCGGCTGGTGCAGGCGCTGCGCGAGGCGGGCGAGGTGGTGGCGATGACCGGCGACGGCGTGAACGACGCGCCGGCGCTCAAGGCCGCGCACATCGGCATCGCCATGGGCGGCCGCGGCACCGACGTCGCGCGCGAAGCCGCGGCGCTGGTCCTCCTCGACGACGAC
>DASUFW010000017.1:0-4644 GCA_036274335.1 Burkholderiales bacterium
GGGCGCGCGGCATTACCGCGGCATAAATGCTCAGAGCTGGTCGGGCGAGCGCAGCCGGTAGCCGACGCCGAGCTCGGTGATGAGGTACACCGGGCGGGAGGGATCGTCCTCGATCTGGCGGCGCAGCTTCTGCATGAACACGCGCAGGTACTGGACGTCGTCACGGTGGGCGGCGCCCCAGACCTCGCCGAGCAGCTGGCGGTGCGTGACGACCTTGCCTGCGTTGGCGACCAGCACCTGGAGCAGCCGGTACTGCTTGGGCGAGAGGCGCACTTCGCGGCCGCCGGCGCGCACCATGCGCCGGACCAGATCGACTTCCAGGCCGCCGACCCGGAAGACCGGCTCCGGCGCTTCGGCCTCGACGCGCCGGCGCAGCGCGGCGCGGATGCGCGCGAGGAGCTCTGCCATGCCGAACGGCTTGACGACGTAGTCGTCGGCGCCGAGCTCGAAAGCGCGCACTTTCTCGTCCTCGCGGCTGCGCACCGAAAGCACGATCACCGGCACGCGCGTCCATTCCCGGAGCGCGGCCAGCACCTCGAAGCCCCCGCGGTCCGGCAGGCCGAGGTCGAGTACCACCAGCTCGGGCCGGCCGGTGGCCGCCGTGCGCAGCGCCGAGGCGGCGTCGGCCGCCTCCAGCACCTCGAAGCCGTGGCCGTCGAGCCCCAGCCGCAGGAAGCGCCGGATCTGCGACTCGTCGTCGACGACCAGGATGCGCGGCTTGTCGGCGCTCATGGGGCGAGGGGCAGGCGGATCTCGACGCGGGCGCCGCGGCCCTCGCCGTCGCTTCTCACGCCGACGCGCCCACCGTTCGCCTCGACGAAGGCGCGGCAGATGGCGAGCCCCAGGCCGCTGCCCGGCGACTGCCCGCCGTCGGCCTGCCGCCCGCGGTAGAAGGCGTCGAAGATCCGCGGCAGGTCGTCCGCGCGAATCCCCCGGCCGGCGTCGGCGATTTCCAGGACCACCGCGTCCTCCTTCGCTTGCGCGCGGATCTCGATCGTCGAGCCCGGCGGCGAGAACTTGGCGGCATTGTCCAGCACGTTCGCTAGCGCATGCTCCATCAGGAAGATGTCGAGCCTCAGCATCGGCAATCCCGCCGGCAGCGACAGGTCGATCCGGCGCCCGGCCAGGACCCGCTCCTTGCGGCGCAGCGCCCCGTTGACGATGTCGGCGAGCTCCACCAGCTCCAGCCGGGGCGACACGTGTCCGCCGCGGATGCGCGAAAGATCCAGCACGTTGCCGATATAGCTCGCCAGGCGCTCGGCTTCCTCCCGGATCGTCGCCGCGAGCTCGCGTCGCACCTGCGGCCCGGCGCGCTCGTCGAGCGTCTCCAGCACCGTAGCCGAGCCGAGGATCGCGGACAGCGGCGTCTGCAGATCGTGGGATACGGAGTTGAGCAGGGCGTCGCGCAGCGCTTCGTCCTTGACCCGGACGCGCGCCTCGGCGATCTCGCGCGCCTGCCGCCGCACGCCGTCGGAGAGGCGGCTGGTGAGCACGGCGACCACCACGAATACGGTCAGGTCCGCGAAGTCCTGCGGGTTGGCGACGTGGAAGCTGTAGATCGGCGTGTAGAAGAAGAAGCTGCCGCCGGCGACGCTCAGGATGGCGGCGAACAGCGACGGCCCGAGGCCCCACAGCGCCGCGCTCGTGATCACCGCGGCGAGGAACAGCACCGAGACGTGCGGCAGGGGCACGAAGCGGGTGAGCTGGTGCGCGAGCACGCCCACCACCAGCACGGCGAGCGCGCTCTTCAGGTAGGGCAGCGGGTTCAGGGTGCGCCGCGCGCCTCAGCCGCGCGCGTTCCTCAGGTACTCGCGCGCGCTGCCCGCGAGCAGGCGCGGCAGGTGCGTGTAGACATAGCGCACGCCTTTGCCGAGGGCGTCGCGCACGTTCTCGGCGGTGGCCGGCATGCCCGGCGTGCGCCCGGCCGCGCGCATGCGCGCCAGCGCATCGTCGATCGCCTTCGCGACCGGCGGCGCCTTCGGGTTGCCCGGGTGGCCCAGGGACTGCGAGAGGTCGGACGGCCCGATGAAGAAGACGTCGATCCCGTCCACCTTCAGCAGCGCGTCGAGGTTCTCGATCGCCTCGGCGTCCTCGATCTGCGCCGCGATGAGCGTCGCGTCGTTGGCGGCCTTCACGTAGTCGGCGAGCGAGCCGTGCGCGTCGTAGCGGGCGGCGCGCGTGCCGGCGGCGAGGCTGCGCCGGCCGGCGGGGTGGAACTTCACTGCCTCGACGACCTCGCGCGCCTGCGCCGGCGTATTGACGTGCGGCACCTGCACGCCGAGCACGCCGCGATCGAGCACCTGCAGCAGGTGCTCCGGGCTGCGCGAGGCGGGGCGCGCAAGGGCCGTGATGCCGCTTGCTTCGGCGGCCATCGCCATCAGCTCCACGCTCTCCAGGGTCAGCGTGCCGTGCTCGCAGTCGAGCAGCACCCAGTCGAAGCCCGCCGCAGCGATCATTTCGACGACCTGCGGCGAGGGGATCATCACCGAGACGCCGAACACGGGCTCGCCGGCGCGCAGCTTCTCTTTCATGGGGTTGCGCATCACCGGGCGTTGCGCGCCATCCATGGCGCATCGCGCCGGGCCCGAGACACCACGGGCGGGTCCTGCGTTCCCCGCGACACGAGGGCATGGCGCGTATCGAGCGCCAGCAGGCGCATCGGCAGGCCCTGGGCGCGCAGCGCTTCATACTCCCCGGGACGCATCGCCGCGTAGGCCTCGGGCGCCGCTCGCCAGCGGCGCTCGAATTCCTCGAGCGTGGCGACGTACTTGTCCGGCTCGGCATCGATGCCGGGCCCGAGCTCGCCCCGGTAGGCCACCAGCGTCATCGTGCGGCCCAGGTAGAACGCCAGGCTGTCGTCGAAGTAGCCGACGCTGTAGAAGGGCGGGGCGGGATCGAAGCCGGCCTTCTCGCCGATGAGCCGCTCGACCAGGTGCTCGGTGGAATACCGCTCGTCGAGCTGATGCAGGCCGAGGATCATGCCTTGCGCCCCCGCGATGGCGGCCAGCGACAGGGCGACCGCCGATCCCGTGCGCGTGACGCGCCCCAGCCGCCACGCGAGCAGCCCGCCGACGACGAGCATGCCGGCGCCCGCCTCGAAATACGGGACGTAGCGCGCGAGAAGGTCGCCGATCGAGGAAGCGCGGCCCATGGCGACCAGCCCGAACGACAGCGCGAGCGCCCCGCACAACGCGAGCAGGAGGGCCGGGCCCGCCGTGGCGAAGCCGCCCCGGCGCGCGACGTCGCGGCCGATCAGCAGCGCGAGCGCGGGCATCGCAGGAATGACGTAAGCGGGCAGCTTCGACGCGGACAGGCTGAAGAAGGCCACGATCACCGCGGCCCAGACGATCAGGAACCGGTCCACGTCCAGTTGCGCCTTGTCCGCGGACACCGGCGGCAGGCGGCGCAGCGCCCCCGGCAGCAGGATCACCCAGGGAATCAGCGACAGCCCGAGGATCAGGATGAAATACCACCACACCCCGGGCCGATGGTGCTCGGGCGACAGATAGCGCGCAAAGTGCTCCTGCAGGATGTAGATGCGCAGGAATTCGGGGTTGCGCCACTGCGCGAGCACGTGCCAGGGGAGCGCGATCAGCGCGAACACGGCGCCCCCGCGCAGCCATTCCATCCGGCGCAGGAGGGGCCAGGCCCGATAACCGGTGGCGTACGCGGCCAGCGCCGCCCCGGGAAGTACGATGCCCACGAGGCCCTTGGTCAGCACGGCGCCCGCCATGGCGGCCCAGGCGAGCAGCATCCACCGGCGCGCGCGGGCCGCATCCGGGGGCTCGCCCATCGCGAGCAGGAACGCGCCCAGGGCGATGGCCATCAGGGACGCGAGCCCCATGTCGAGCGTCAGGTACTGGCTGGAGATGAAGAAGCCGAGGCAGCTGGCGAGCACCAGGCCACCCGCATATCCCGAGCCGGGCGGTCCGGTCCGATTGCCCGCGAAGACGAGGAACAGCACGGCGAGGAACCCCGAGACTGCCGGCCAGAGCCGCGCGGTCCACTCGTCCTCGCCGAACGCGGCCATGCCGAGCGCCGACGCCCAGTACTGCAACGGCGGCTTCTCGAAGTACTTGAGCCCGTTCAGCCGCGGGGTCACCCAGTCCCCCGAGGCCAGCATCTCGCGCGGGATCTCGGCGTAGCGGCCTTCGTCGGGATCGAACAGGCCGCGCAGCTCCAGGCCGCCGAACCAGAGCAGGGCGACGAGCGCGGCGGCGAGGAGCCAGCCCCGGCGAGCGCCGGGGAAGTCGCGCCCGCTGCTCACTCCCTGACCCTGGAGAGCTTCTTCACGTCCGGCAGGCGCCGCAGCGCGCGCATCACGCGCGCGAGGTGCGCCCGGTTCGTCACCTCGAGCACGAACAGCATGTTGGTGTAGTACGCGCGGTCCTCCTCCATGCTGATGGAGTCGATGTTGGAGCCCGCCTCGGCGATCTCGGAGGCGACCTTGGCGAGCACCCCGCGCTGGTTCTGCACCATCACCTTGATCGCCGAGTGGTACAGGCGCGTCGAGGCCGGATCCCACTCGACGTCGAGCCACTGCTCGGGCTCGTTCCGGCGCGAGCGCTCGATCGCCCGGCACTCGGCGGCGTGCACGACGAGGCCCTGGCCCTTCTTCATCGAGCCGACGATGTCGTCGCCGGG
>DASUFW010000018.1:0-4039 GCA_036274335.1 Burkholderiales bacterium
GTGCACGAGGATCTCCCCCACTTCGTTGGGCCCGAGCTCCTGCAGGCTGACCGGGTCCACGACCCGCGAGTCGGTGTCGAAGTACGGGATGCCCGCGCACTGCCGCTTGGGGCGGTGCGGGGGATTGGTATGCGAGGGCGCTGAGGTTTCCGTCAGCCCGTAGCCCTCGATGAAAGGCAGGCCGATGCGCTCCTGCAGCTGGGCGGCCACCGCCTCGGGCATCGCGGCGCCGCCCCCGCCGATCCGCACGAGCGACGACAGGTCGTACCGTGCGAGCGCCGGGTTGGCGAGGAAGTCGACGATCATCGTGGTAATGCCGGTCACACCCGTGACGCGGCAGCGCTGGATCAGCTCGCCCGCCACGTCGCGGTCCCAGCGCGTCATCAGCACGCTGGTGGCGCCGCTCTGGAGGGGAGAGTTCATGTTCGACTGCATGCCCGTGAGGTGGAAGAGCGGCAGCACCCCCAGCACGACGACGCTGCTCGATCCCTGATGCCAGACGAGGGCGCCGGTGCTGGTCGCGAGCAGGTTCGAATGCGTGAGCATCGTGCCCTTGGGATGGCCGGTCGTCCCCGACGTATAGGGCAGTACGGCAAGGTCGTCGGGGCCGGCCGCGTGGGGTCCGGGCAGGTGCCCGGCGCCGAGCGCGGCCTCCCAGTTCGCCGCGGCGCTTCGCGGCGCGCGCACCATCCCGGGGACGTTCAGATCGGTCGGCTCCCGCAGGAAGTCCGAGTAGGTGCCGATCACGGCGTGCGCCAGCCCCTTGCCGAGCTGCGGCTCGATCTCCGGGAAGAGGTCCTGCGTGCTCACGATGACCCGCGCGTCCGAGTCCGAGACGTAATAGGCAAGCTCGTCCCGCTTGTTCATCGGGTTGACCGGCACCACCACCGCGTCGGCCCGCAAGATCGCGTAGTAGCCGATCACGAACTGCGGGCAGTTCTGCGTGTAGAGCAGCACGCGGTCGCCGCGCCGTACGCCGCAGGCCTGTTGAAGGTATCCGGCCAGCGCTTCGGCCGAGCGCAGCAGTTCGGCATAGGTGACGTCGGTGCCGTAGTAGTGAATGGCCGGCTTATCCGGGTAGCGCCGGGCGCTCACCTCGAGGTTGTAGAACAGGCTCGTGCGCGGCACCGCGAGCGTCTTCGGCACCCCGGGCGGCCAGTGCGGGTAGTGGCGCGTGAACATCACAGCGCGTACTGCTTGACCGCCTTCTCGTCCCACTGCATGCCGACGCCCGGCGCCTCCGGAATCACGACGTGGCCGTCCTTCAGCCTGGCCGGCGACTCGAGCACCGGGTCGGCCCAGTCGACGTACTCGAGCCAGTGGCAGGTCGGCGTGACGGCGAGCAGGTGGCAGCTCACCTCCGGGAAGAGGTGGCTCGACATTTCCATGCCGGCGCCCTGCGCAAGGGCCGCGGCGCGCAGCCAGCCGGTGACCCCGCCGATGCGCTGCGCGTCGGGCATGGCGTAGTCGCAGGCCCCCGCGGCGAGCGCCTGCGCCATCTGCTCCGGCCCCATGAAGTTCTCGCCGATCTGGATCGGCGTGGCGATCTCGCGCGCGATGCGCGCATTGCCCGCGAAGTCGTCGGCGCGCACCGGCTCCTCGATCCAGTACACGCCGCCTTCCGCGTCGATCATGCGGCCGCGCTCGAGCGCCTGGGCGACCGTGAGCCCCTGGTTGAAGTCCACCATCAGGGTGACCTCCGGGCCGATCGCCTTCTTCACCACCCTCAGGGCCGCGAGGTCGTCCTTCGCCTCGGGGCGGCCGAGGCGCAGCTTGATGGCGCGGAAGCCCTCGGCGACGAGCTCCTCGGCCTCTTTCACGAGCGCCGGGAGCGGCTGGATGCCCAGGCCCTTCGAGTTGTAGGCGCGCACCGGGCGCGGCGCGCCGCCGAGCAGCCGCACGAGCGGCTGCTTCATGGATTGCGCCAGCACGTCCCAGGCCGCCATGTCGATCGCCGACATCGCGAACAGCACGATGTTGTGCACGCCGAGCAGCGTGTGGCGCTTGCGCAGCTTGGCCTCGAGCTCGAACGGCAGCACCGCGTCCCCCTTCACCATCTCGCCCATCAGCTCGACGAGCGCCGCGAGCGGCTTGAGCACCGGCGGCGCAATGCCGAACAGGTAGGAACGCCCGACGAGCCCCGCGTCGGTCTGCAGGTCGACGAGCAGCAGCGGCGCGACGGTGATGGCCCCGCTGCTGGTGGCGAGCGGCCGCTTCATGGGCGCGCCGACCGCGCGCGTGCGGATCGATTCGATCTTCATGGCTACTTCCCCCGGAACTGGGGCTTGCGCTTCTCCATGAACGCGCGCCGCCCCTCCTCGTAGTCGTCGCTCGTCGCGCAGCGCGCGATCGCCTCGCGCATGCGCGCGGGATCCGGCCCGCCTTCCGCCTTGGCGTACTCCTCGAGGATGGTCTTCGAGTTGGCGATGGCGAGCGGCGCGTTGGCGAGCAGCGTCGCGATGACGCCGTCGACCCAGGCTTCGAGCTCGCCGTCCGACAGCACGCGGTGCACAAGGCCCATCGCCAAGCCTTCGGCCGCATCGTAGCGCCTGCCGAGGAACATGATCTCCCGCGCGCGCGCATGGCCGACGGTCTCGAGCAGCCGCTTGTGCCCCTCGATGTTGTAGGCGAGCCCGAGCTTGGCGGCGGGGATCGCGAACTGCGCGGACGCGCCGCAGTAGCGCAGGTCGCAGGCGAGCGCCACCTCCAGCCCGCCGCCCATGCAGAAACCGTGGATCATCGCCACCGAGGGCTTGCGCGAGTCCTGGATCGAATGCAGCACCTTGTCGAGCAGGCCGTCGTACTGGCCCACGGCCGCGCGGTCGGCGCGCACCTTGGCGAACTCGGAAATGTCGGCGCCCGCCGCAAAGGCCTCGCTGCCGGCGCCGCGGAAGGCGACGCAGCGCACCTGCGGATCGGCGTCGAAGCGCGCCATCGCCTCGGGGATGCCGCGCCACATGGCACCGTTGATGGCGTTCTTCTTCTCCGGCTGGTCGAAGACGATCCAGCCGACCGCGCCCCGCTTCTCGACCGTGAGCTTGCCCGCGCTCATGACCAGCGCCCGCTTTCCACCTGGCGGAAGAAATCCTCGACGAGGCGGTTGAAGAGCGCCGGCTCCTCCAGATTCATGCCGTGCCCGGTGCGCGGCAGCACCACGAGCCCCATGTGGGGGATGGTGCGCTTCATGAGCAGCCCCGGCTCGAGCGTGGCGTCGTCCTCGTCCCCGCACATCACGAGCGTCGGCGCCGTGATGCCGGCCATCTCCCTCTTCAGGTCGTAGAGCGACGGCCGCCGCGCCTGGTAGCCCAGCATGGTGTTCGCCGAGCCCTTGGGCGAGTGCTCGCTCAAATACTGGATGTAGAGCGCGAAGCCGCGCGGGTCCTTGTCGCGAAGCTGCAGGCGCGTCGCGTTGTGGCCGTAGGTCGCGGCGAACTTGGCCATGCCTTCCTTCTGGATCAGCTCGGCGTTGGCGCGCGACGAGCGCTGGAATTCCTCGCGCTTGGCCGGCTCCGCGCCGTAGCCGCAGCCGGCGACCACGCAGCCGAGCGCGCGCGTGCTGTACTTGATGGCGAAGTGCAGCGAGGCGAACCCGCCCATCGACAGGCCGACGATGAAGGCCTTCTGGAGCTTCAGCCCGTCCAGCACGGCGAGCACGTCGTCGCGCGCACGGTCCTGCGAATATCGCTCGAAGCTCTCCGGCACGTCCGAGGGCGGATAGCCGCGCGCGTTGTAGGCGATGCAGCGGTAGCGGCGCGAGAAGTGCGCGACCTGCGGTTCCCAGCTGCGCAGGTCCCCCGCGAACTCGTGCACGAACACGACCGGCGTGCCGCGCCCCGCCTCCTCGTAGTGCAGTTTCACGCCGTCGTCGGTGGTGATCGTGGGCATGTTGGTAGACTCCCGGGACGATGGACCTGAATCTTAAGGGCAAACGCGCGCTGGTCACGGGAGGTTCGAAAGGCATCGGCTGGGCGAGCGCCTGCGCCCTCGCCGACGAGGGCTGCGAGGTCCGCGTCACCGCCCGCAACGCCCCTTCCGGCGG
>DASUFW010000019.1:0-1192 GCA_036274335.1 Burkholderiales bacterium
CGTCGACGTGGCGGCCGGACTTCAGCGCGCGCACCGCACGCTCGAGCATCTGCGCATACAGGTTGAAGCCCACCTCCTGGATCTCGCCCGACTGTGATTCGCCCAGCACCTCGCCGGCGCCGCGGATCTCGAGGTCGTGCATGGCGAGGTAGAAGCCCGAGCCGAGCTCCTCCATCATCTGGATCGCTTCCAGGCGCTTCTTCGCCTGGGCGCCCAAGGCCTCCTCGGGGGGCGTCAGCAGATAGGCATAGGCCTGGTGGTGCGAGCGACCGACCCGCCCGCGCAGCTGGTGCAGCTGCGCGAGGCCGAAGCGGTCCGCGCGGTGGATGACGATGGTGTTGGCGGTGGGCACGTCGATGCCCGTCTCGATGATGGTCGTGCACAGCAACAGATTGAAGCGCTGCGCGTAGAAGTCGCGCATGACGCGCTCCAGCTCGCGCTCGCGCATCTGGCCGTGGGCGACGCCGATGCGCGCCTCGGGCAGCAGCTTCGCGAGGCGCTCGCGCATCTGCCCGATGGTGTCCACCTCGTTGTGCAGGAAGTACATCTGCCCGCCGCGGCGCAGCTCGCGCAGCGCCGCCTCGCGCACCAGGCCCTCCGACCACGGTGCGGCGAAGGTCTTGATGGCGAGGCGCTTTTCCGGCGCGGTGGCGATCACCGAGAAGTCGCGCAGGCCCTCGAGCGAGAGGGCGAGGGTGCGCGGGATGGGGGTGGCGGTGAGGGTGAGGACGTCCACTTCGGCGCGCAGCGCTTTCAGCGCCTCCTTCTGGCGCACGCCGAAGCGGTGCTCTTCATCCACGATCACGAGGCCCAGGCGGGCGAACTTCACGCCGCGCGACAGCAGCTTGTGGGTGCCGATGACGATGTCCGCCTCGCCCGCGGCGAGCGCCTTCAGCGTGGCCTGCGCTTCCTTGGCCGTGCGGAAGCGCGACAGCTCGGCAAGCTTCACCGGCCAGTCGGCGAAGCGGTCGCTGAACGTCTGGTAGTGCTGCTCGGCGAGGAGCGTCGTCGGACAGAGGATCGCCACCTGCTTGCGGTCGGCAATCGCCACGAAGGCGGCGCGCAGCGCGACCTCGGTCTTGCCGAAGCCCACGTCGCCGCAGATCAGGCGGTCCATCGGCTTGCCGGTGGACATGTCCTGCACGACGGCATGGATGGCGGCCGCCTGGTCGGGGGTTTCCTCGAAGCCGAA
>DASUFW010000020.1:0-19987 GCA_036274335.1 Burkholderiales bacterium
CGCCAGCCCACGCGCTTGCCCTGGAAGCTGGTCGGCGCGATCGGGGTCTCCACGGCGCGCTGCTGGTTGTCCGCGGTCGTGACCACGGTGACGACCTTGCCGCCCGGCAGCTGGATCACGTTGATGCCCACCACGACCGAGCCCGTGACCTTCTGGCTGACGGCGCTCGCCGTGGCGCCCGCCACGAAGCTGCCGGTCTTGTAGTCGAACGTGTTGATCCAGCCCGTGCCGCCGGCGACGCAGGTGTCGTCGGAAGGCACGTTGGACGGCACGACCAGCGTGCCGAGCTGGAGCTGCAGGTCGACGCTGACCCGCTCGCCCTTGTCCGGCAGGTCCACGTACCAGCCGCGCATGGCCGGATCGCTCCAGTCGACCTTGGCCGCCGAGGACACGGTCCGCGTCGTCGAAGTGTCGGGAACGATGACCTGCTCGATCAGCGGCGTGCGGTCCTTGACCGGGACGTTCCCGGAGATGTCGTCCGAGATGGCGTACACCGTCTGCACGTTGGTATCCGCCTTGTCGGACTCGCCGAGGAACTTGCCCGTCGCCACGAAGACCACGCGCCGGCCGCTGATCTGGCCGAGCTCGGGCTTGGTCGTCACCGGCTGCGGGGTGCCCCCCGCGTCCTGCAGCAGCGCCACCAGGACCGGCTTGAGGTAGGTCGGGCTGGCGGGGTCGAGGTCGAAGCGCCACAGGTTGCCCTTGAGGTCGCCCGCGTACACGGCCAGCGTGGTGTTGTCGTGCAGCGAGTCGTTGACCCAGTTGTTCACCTTGGCGAGGCCGGCGGGGTCCGCATCCGCGTAGCCGGCGGCCGAGGTGCCGGGGTTGCCGACGCCGATGCCGATCTTCTGCAGGATCTTGCCCGTGATCGCGTCGAGGATGTACAGGTAGCCGTCGCCGTCGCCCTGGCGCAGTGTCGTGAACGGCTCGACCCCGACGTTGTTGTGGCCGGAGGTCACCATCACCACCCAGCGCTTCTCGTAGGCCGAGCCGTTCCACAGGCTGACCTTGCTGATCACCGGGTTGCCGTACGACAGGCCGAGGTCGCAGTCGTCCGTCGCACCGATCGCCGCCGCCGTGGTCGCGGCGCAGGCGGTCACGCTCGGCTTGCGAACCTTGAACTCCCACAGCGCGCGCGGCTGGCGCGGATTGGTCACGTCGAGCGCGTAGAAGCCGCGCCCGCCGGAGTTCAGCCCGCCGACCAGGATGGTGCGCCAGTCGTTCAGGCCCGCGCAGGGCGTCGAGATGCAGATGTCGCCCACCACCGGCGAGCCGTCCACGAAGTAGCGGTGCACGTAGGGCTCGGAGGCGAGCTTGTACAGGTCGGGCAGGATCATGCCCGGGATGTACGCCCAGCGCTCTTCGCCGTTGCCGGCGTTGTTGCCCGTGGAGAAGGTGTCGTCGCCCGTCGCCGGCGTCGGGATGCCCGCGGTCTGGTAGTACGGGTTGTTGTTCACGTCGGTCTCGATGGCGTGCAGCATGCCGTCGTTGGACGAGACGTACACCGTGGGGCGGCGCGGATACGGCGCGCTCAGCGCCGCGTCGGGCGGGAACTGTGCCGCCGGGCAGCCGGCCGTCGCCACGTTCTGCGTGCAGGCCTTGAACTTGTCGTAGTCCTTGTCGCTGTACTCGAACGGCGCCTGCTTCACGTAGGACGGCTGCGCGTTGATGATGTCGCCGAGCAGCGCCGAGCGCTCACGGAACAGGTCCGTGGAGCTCGCCGCGCCCTGGTCCTCGAACGCCTGGTGGCCGCGCAGGTAGTTGACCAGGTTGCTCGCCGTCGCGTTGACCAGCTGGGAGGCGTTGTAGCCCGGATACTGGGGCAGCTTGGTCGGCTTGAAGCCGCTCATCTCGAGCACCGTCAGCCCGGTGCCGTCGTTGCACCAGCTGGCGCCGACCGCCGCCGGGTCGCAGAAGTGCTTGAGCTGGTTGCCCGCCGCGCCGGTGCTGGTCGAGACGTAGGCATCCGTGGCGTCGAAGGTGTAGAGCGTGCGGCTGGTATGCAGGCGCGCGTTGAGTTGCTTCTGCGCCGACCACAGCTCGACGTTGGAGATCGAGCCGCTGCCCAGGTCGATGGTGCGCGCCTTGACGTCGCCGATCCACTGCACCGTCTGGTACTGGGCGGTGAAGGCGAAGTTGTCGCCGGCCACCGGCTGCAGGTTCGAGGTCGCCGCCGCCGCGCCGGCGCCGACCCGCTGCTTGAGGGCGTTCAGCGTGTCGGTCAGGCTGTTGGCGAGCTCCGCCGGGTTCGAGGCGCTGAAGAACACGCCCCGGCCGTTCGCCGCGGCGTGCCACAGGTCGTCGAGCGCCGTCGGCGAGTCCTGGACCGGGTTCGGCCAGCTGCCCGACAGGGTGCCTTGCGTGATGCCGTAGAAGTCGCCCGCCTTGGCGGTTTCGTAGTCGCTGCGGTAGGTCAGCGTGCCGTCCAGACCGAGGCCCAGCGTAAACGTCGTCATGTGCTGGTGCGCGGCGAAGTCCTTGTCCGTGGTCGGCACGTTGTCCGCCGAGACGTCCACGCCGCTGCTCGCGTTCTTCTCGCCCGGCGCCCGCAGGTCGTTCTGGTAGTAATAGAGCGCGACGTCGGCGAGGCCCACGGTGCCGTCGTCGCCGCCGTCCCATACCCCCTGCGTCTGCAGCGAGTACGGCCCGACGTTCTTGTTGTCCTGCTGCGTCATGGACGAGTTGTCCATTTTGCGGCCGATGTTGGTGTTGCCGTCCCAGGCCGAGTTGACGTCCGTCCAATAGCCGTCGGTCGACAGGATCGCGAAGTTCGGCTGGCAGGAAACGATCACCGGGTCGTCCGCCGTCGGGATGCCGTTGTTGATCTTGTCGAACTGGCCGGCGTACAGGCGTCCGACCCGGGACAGCGCCTCGCGCAGCGGCGTGCCGCCGCCGGAGGCCTGGTCATAGAACTTGGTGTACCAGTTGCCCTTGTGGGTCGGGTCGTAGTCCTGGATGCGCAGGTACTTGCTGGAGCTGACCGGCGAGCCGGGGTTGATGGTGATGAACCCCACCCGGTAGGTGTCGTCGATCGGCACGAACGCGCGTCCCGCCGCGGTCTTCATCATCTGCAGGCGCGTGCGGTAGTACGCGTACCAGTTCGAGAAGTTGGTCATCTCTTCGGCATACGTGCAGTTCGCGCCCGCGCAGTCGGAGCGCGCCGGGCTCTTCGGGTAGCTGTCGTTCGCGGCCACGATGTCCACGCGCGAGAAGTGCCCGTAGCCCACGTGCACGGGGATGTTGGTGCCCGAGGTGGCGTCGATGCCGCCGGACATCGAGCCGGAGGTGGACACCACCACGCCGGCCGACTGGCCGCCCGCGAAGGCGCTGACGATGTACTGTCCCAGTGTGCCGCCCTTCACGACCGTCGGCAAGCGCGAGTTCATCTGCAGGCCCAGCAGGACCGGGGCGGTGATGATGATGGTGTCCGCAGAGGTCGTGGCGCTGAAGCTGGTGCTGGCGGTCGCCTTGTTGATGCAGTCCGCGATGCCGCTGGCGAGCGAAGCGCGCTCGTTCGGGTTGTTGGTGCCGGTGGCGGCGGTCAGCACGCCGGCGGCGGCGGTGACGCTGAACCCGTAGGAGCCGGTGCAGGTCGGGCTCATCAGGTTGATCAGGCCGCTGGTCGGATGGTTGACGGTGACCGCGTTCACCACCACGGCTGCGTTGCCGGACTCGTTGTCGACGACGATGGTCGCCTGCGCGGCCACGTTGCCCGACTGCGTCGAGGCGGTGACGAGCACCTTGCCGTTCTCCGAGGTCCCGGCGACCGCGGAGGTGATCGTGACCACGTTGCCCGACGCGGTGGCGGTGTAGTTGGGCGAGGACGTATACGCGTTGATCGCGTCGCGGATCTTGATCGCGAGCGCGCTGGTCGAGCTGTCCGCGGCGGTCACGCTGGTGCTGATGATGGAGGTGCTGCCGACCTTGAGCGTGGTGAGCTTCTCGCCCGCCGACGATTCGTCGACCTGCAGGGTCGCGCTGGCGGAGGTCGCCGGCAGGGTGACGTTGCGCAGCTCGGTGACCCCGAGGTGCTTGGGCCAGATGTAGCCGTTGATCTTCTTGCGCTGGCAGTCGACGAGCGTGGTCTTGTCCTTGCACCAGCGCGGGCCCGAGTAGATGTGCTGGGCCGTCACCTGCTGGCCGGCCGCGCAGTTGACCAGCTCCGGGTCCGTGCAGAACTCGGGCGCGATGAACTTGTGCGTGTTCGGGACCACCGTCTGGCCGCTGACGCAGGTGCCGGCCGCGAGGTTGGACGTCGAGCACCACTGCGCCGTCTGCATGCGGTAGTAGTACGGCGCGCCGTTGCGGTACTTCGTGTTCTTGTAGACGTCGTCAGAGTTGTTGCCGACGCCGTAGAAGGTGCTGGCTGTGCCGATGCCCTTGTTGAAGTTGCGGTCCGGGTACGTATAGCTCGAGTTCACCTTGCAGTTGGTGGTGTCCGTCGGGCTGTCGCTGCTGTTCTTGCACCAGGCGCGGTCCGGGTACTTGTTGACGAGGTCCGACTTGGTGGTGCTCACGTTCAGCGTGTCCCGCTGCTGCTTGCCGTAAGGATCGGTCGGCACGGCGGTCCAGGTGGACGTGGTGGCCTTGTCCATGTTCGGCATGTCCGTGCCGTCGGCCTTGACGCCGGGCCGGTACCGGATGGCAGGGTTGTAGTACTGCTTGTTGAAATCCGGGCTCATGTACGGCGGGTCGCCCGGAATGCAGTGGTCCGGGCGTCCGGTGATCGTGCCCGTCGAATCGTCGAAGTCCTGCGAGAAGTTGGTGTTGGTCTGCTGCGGGTCGCCGGCGTCGTAGCAGGCCGCGGTGGTGCTGGGCGTGCCGCCCGAGGGCTGCACGTCCTCGATGTAATCGGGGCTGTAGTCCCATCCCATCGAGCCCGAGTCGTCCAGGATGAACATGATGTTCGGGCGCACGCCGCTCGCCGCCTGCGTGAGCGGCTCGTTCGCGATGTCGGTGCTCGCGGCGCCGGCGGAGGACAGCACGCCGAAGGCGCCCGCGAGCGCGAGGCTCATGCGGCTGGCGCGGAACGCGAGGTTGGGGCGGGGGGCGTCGAAGGTCATGGCGTCACCAGGTTGGATCTGCGATCAGTTGAACATCACCTGCACGTAGCTCACCGTGTTGCGCGGCCCCGACACGCGGGCCGTGACGCGGTAGTAGATCTGGGAGGTGCTCGGCAGGGCCGCGCCGCCGTAGGTGGCGCCGCCCTTCGTGCTCTCCGAGGTGCCGCCGGTCGAGGTACGCACGCAGTTCACCGAGCCCGGGTTGCCGGCGAGGTCGCACATGCGGTGCACGACGTAGCGGATCTGGTTGCCGGCAGGATCGGCGCCGGCGTCAAAGGCGTTGTTGGTCCAGTCGAAGTCCGGCCGCGACGGGTCGGTCGCCGTGAAATCCAGGCCCGACTGCATGGCCGCGTAGTAGTGGCCCGGCACGTCGTTGTAGAGGTCGGTGGCGAGCTGCCCCTGCATCCAGGTGCGGGCCTGCTCGACCGCCCAGTCGCCCCCGTGCGTCGCGTTCTGCTTGAACGCCAGGTTGCCCGCGATCAGGTTCGCCGTGTCGACCCCGCGGATCAACGCGATGCCGGCGAGCGACATCGCGACGAGCACGATCAGGGCGATGAACAGCACCGCGCCGCGCTGGTGAAGGCGACTCATCCCTGCCTCCAGATCATGTTGCGCAGCGGGATCACCGTCTCGAAGACGCGGTAGCCGTAGCAGCGCGCCGGGTTGGCCGTATCGGTCAGATCGCCGAGCGCGGGGAAGGCGAGGCCGTTCCCCCAGGTCGGCGCATTCGCGGCCGTCGTGGCGGTGCACGGTCCGCCCGCGGTATCGGGCCGCACGTAGTTCTCGCTGCGCGCGAGCACGCCGATCCGCACCGACAGCACCTGGCGCCACTCGATCTCGTTGGTCGGCGCCACGTTGTCGTAGCCGTCGACCGCACCGTCGTCCGGGCCGTACACCGCGGCCTGCACCGTGCCGTTGTTGATGCCGTTGTCCTTGCCGTATTCCGCCTGCAGATCGACGATATTGGAGACGATCTGCTGCGCGGCGGGCGTGTAGGTGGGCACCACCGTGGAGGAAGCCGACGTGAACAGGCTCGTCACCTCGAGGTTGCCGTTGTTGATGGCGTAGGTGTTCACCACCGGCCGCCCCATGTTGAACAGCAGCGAGTTGACGCTGAAGGCGGGCAGGCTGCCCCCGCCGGCCGGGTTGTAGGGCGCGTTGACCCCGGCGAGGTGCTCGAGCTGCCCGCCGGTGACGCCCGTGATCTGCACCATCGCGCAGGTGGTGCCCTGGGTGACGAACACCAGGTCGCCGGGCGCGGTGGAGAAGCCTTGCGCGTTGTCCACCTCCATCGAATCCCCCGCCGCCGCCATGCTCTTGCTCAGCGTCGCCGGCATGAGGCGCTCGCTCGTCGTGCCGTACATGACGGTAATGGCGTCGGGCCCGGCGCCGCCGTCCACGATGCGCACCGGCACCGGCGTGAGCACGGGCAGCGGGCCGCCCGGCGGGTTCGAATAGCCGAGCGAGTCGTAGTACCACTGCACGCCGTTGCAGCCGAACACGGAGGACCAGGCGAAGCCCCAGCCCGCCATGCGCACATCGCGCTCCACGCTATAGAGCGCGAGCGCGCCGTTGGTCTGCGCGCCGCCCGCGCTGACGGTCGAGCGCTTGTAGTTCTCGTTCACGATGTAGGTCTGGGTGATGACCACGATGCCGATCAGGCCGATGGCCATCGCAACGAGGATTTCCATCAGCGACATGCCCGACATGCGGGCCCGCCCGGGGCGGCGGACAGGGAGGGCGCGCGTCACGGGCCGGTCCCGTTGATCTGCGCGACGATGGTGAACTGGTGCTGGGCGCTGTCCGCGCCCGGCATCTGCCAGAAGACGGTGACCGTCGCCTGGTTGCCCGCGATCGCGATCACCGGCGAATTGGTGCCGCCCGGGGTGACGCGCGGCAGCGTGCCGGCGACCTTGTTGCGCCAGGTAACCATCGCCGCGGCGGCGCCGGAGGTCGTGTCGAAATCGGCCAGGTTCGTGCGATCCACCCACATCTGGCCGATGATCTGGTTGGCCAGGTAGGCGGCTTCGTTGCGGTACTTGGCCTCCACCGTATTGCGGATCGCCTGGGCCTGCAGGCCCATCATCGCCAGGATCCCGATCGAGAAGATCAGGATGCCGACCAGCGCCTCGAGCAGCGCCACGCCCGACTGGTTGCGTCGCATCAGCATTTCCTCGGGTCGGTGGCGTCGCTGACCGCGGGGTCGCACATGCGCGCCTCGCCGCCAATGGAGATGGTGATGCGCAGGCAGCGCATGGCGCCGCCGTCCACGTGCTCGCAGCTGCCGCCGGTGGGGTTGCTGATGGCGATCTGCGTCATGTTGAGCGCGCCGCCCGGGCTGGTCACCCGCCCGAGGCCGTTGAAGTACACGGTGCCGGCGGTCGTCGCCGCCACCACCGCGCGCGGCGTGCCCTCGCCGCCCGAGCGGGTCTGGATAATGCGCGGCGCCACGGTGTCGGACGGCGCCTGGTCGCACAGCCCCGCGGGGTCGTCCTGGCTCACCACCCAGCTGGTGCCCGATTGCGTGAGGACGCAGCCCGAGGTGAGGTCGCTGACCAGCTGGAAGCGGACGACCTGGTTGCGGCGCACCGCCTCGACGCGGGCCAGCGTCAGCCCGGCGAGCACCGTTTCGCCCGCCGTGCGGATCTGCGAATTGTTCAGCCACGTCGCCATGCTCGGCAGGCCGAGCGCCATCAGGATGCCCATGATGACGAGCGCGATCATCACCTCGATGATCGACATGCCGGACTGCGGGGCGCGAAGCTTCAGCATTGGTTGGGCTTCTTGGTCACCCAGCAGTTGGTGGTGCCTGCCGAGTAGCCCTTCTGGGCCATCTTCGAGGCGGCGGTCACCGTCGTCGCATGCGCGTTGTTCTCGTTGATCGAGAACATGATGCCTTCGAGCTCGGTGCCGGCCTTGCCGGTGGCCTGGATCGTGAAGGTCTGCGAGCCGGCCGGCAGCGGGTCGGGGTTGCAGGCGAAGTCGAAATACTTGACCTGGGTGAGGGCGCTGCCCGTCGGCTTGCAGAGTGCGTTGTCGTAGGCGCGCGCATCCTGGAAGCGCTGCTCCTGCTTGACGCGCAGGTCCGCGAGGACCTGGTGCGCCTCGGTCAGCTTGCTGCGCGTGATGTAGCTGGTGTAGGACGGCAGCGCGATCGCGGCGAGGATCCCCAGGACCACCACCGTGATCAGCAGCTCGATCAGCGTAAAGCCCCTTGCTTGGCGCATGTTGCCTCCAGTCGACGTGGATATCGTAGGCGGGGGTCCACGGCCCGGCAAAAGCCGGCGACCGGCGGACGGATTCCACGGGCGAACGGCCCGGCGCCCCGCGGCGCGTGATAATTGCATCACAAGTCGGCCACGGCCAGAGGCCGAACCACGTATAATTCACGCATCCTTGCCGACAATTGCTGGTGTAGCTCAGCTGGTAGAGCAACTGATTCGTAATCAGTAGGTCGCCCGTTCGAGTCGGGCCACCAGCACCAAACACATCCTTGCAAATGGCGGCGCGCATCCTGGTGGTCGACGACGACGAGAACATCCGCGATCTGCTGCGGCTGCACCTGTCGTCGGCCGGCTACGAGGTGCAGCTGGCGGCCGACGCCATCGCCGCCGGCTACGTGGTGCTCAAGGCCCCCCCCGACCTGATCATCACGGACGTCAACATGCCGCACATGGACGGCTTCGAGTTCGTGGCGGCGCTGAAGGCGGACCGCAGCCTGCCCAACATCCCGATCATCTTCCTGACCTCGGTGGAGGACGGGGACGCGCGGGGCAAGGAGCTGGGCGCCGTGGGCTACATCACCAAGCCGGTGCGGGCGGACCGGCTGCTGTCGATCGTCGCGCAGCACGTGCCCGGCGGGGCAATTCCGATCGGCTAGCGGGGCGCCTCAGCCGCGCGCGGCGCACTCGTGCAGGGTCGCGCCTTCGAAGTCCTTCGCGAGCGCCTCCAGCCGCGCCTGCAGCGCGGCGTCCACCTCGCGCACCTGGAACCACACCTTCGGGACCTGCGTCTCGCGCTCGTCGATCAGGGCGGTGCGCACGCCGCGCTCCTGCAGCGCCGCCAGGTGCGCCTTGGCGGCCTCCTGCGTCGTGAACAGGCCGAGCGACAGCGACCACTGCGTGGCGCCCGCCTCCTGCACGATGAAGAAATCGGTGATGCCCAGCTTGCGCAGCTCGGCGGCCTTCTTGAGCGCGTTGGCGCGGTTGCCCTGCGGCGGGTAGTGCACCCACCAGCGCGCGGGCTCCTCCCCGCGGTACTGCGCAAGGCGCGCGCCGAGGTCGAGGGCGTCCAGCGCGCGAGTGGCGCGCGACGCCTCGCCCGGATTGAAGCTGCCCCATTCCACGCAGGCGGTCGGCGCCGGGGCGCGCGGCTTCGGCGCCACCGCGGCGGGCTTGGCGGGCGCGGCGCGCGCCCTGCCCAGGTCGCTCTCGCGCACGATGCGCAGCTTGCCGGGGTCGATCTGGCGCGCGAGCGGCTGGCGGTCGATCCCGGGGTCGGCCGGCGCGAGGAACCGCGTCCACGCGAACAGCGCGATGTTCGCGGCGAGCAGCAGGAGAAAGAGCAGCCTCACGACCAGGCGATCCGCGCGAGGCCCTCGAGCACCAGGTTCTCGACGTAGCGGCTCGGAAAGCCGAGCTGCGCCGCGAGCTCGCGCCCCGCGCCGCCGGAGACCAGGCAGGTCGCGCCCTCGCCGGCCAGCCGGTACATGCGTTCCACCGCGCCGGCCTGCGCGTGCCGGCACCCCGACTCGATCGCGTCGACCGTGTTGCGCGGCATCGGCTCGAAGCGCCCTTCCTCGAGCGGCAGCCGCCCCGTGTGCTCGTGCAGCACGAAGCGCATCAGGTCCACCCCGGGCAGGATGACCCCGCCGAGGAACTCGCCCTCGGCCGAGAGCAGGTCGGCCGTCGTGGCGGTGCCGGCGTTCACCACCAGGCAGGGGCCGGCGTGCAGCGCGCGCGCCGCGATCAGCGCCGCCCAGCGGTCCGAGCCGAGCTTGGTGGGGCGCTCGTAGCGGCTGCGCACGCCGCAGCGCTCGGCCTCGCCCGTCAACCAGAACGGCTCGGCGTCGAACACGCTGGTCCAGTTGACGATCAGCTGGTGGGCGCCCTCGCCGGCGACGTTCGAAATGACGATGCGCCCGGGGTTCTCGTGCGTCGCGGCGAAAGGATTGATGTCGTGGTTGGCCGCGGCGAACTCGATCAGCGAGACCGTCGCGAGGCCCGACCAGGCGCGGCCGTCGTGCCAGCCCCACTTGACGCGCGAGTTGCCGGCATCAATGGCGAGGATCATGCGGACCTCGGCAGGAGCACGCGGCCGCTGCGCACCGCGCGCATCCCGCCGCGCGTGTGCAGGCGCAGCGCGCCGTCGGCCTCGAGGCCCGAGGCCACGCCCGCGAGCACACGGCCGTCGGCCAGGCGCACGCGCAATCGCTGGCCGGCGAAGGCGTGCATGCGCTCCCAGTCGCGGCGGAACGGCTCCAGCCCTGCGGCATCGAACTCGCGCAGCGCCGCGAGCACCGAGCGCGCGACGGCGCCGATCACCGCGTTTCGCGCGGGCAGCGGCGCCAGCCAGTCCTCCAGCGTCGCGACGCCGCGCCGCAGGCGGGCAGAGAGCCCGGGCGCGCGGCGGTGGTTGAGGCCGATGCCGATGACCGCGGCGCTGCCGGCGCCCCGGGCGCGGGTCTCGGCGAGGATGCCGCCCAGCTTCCCGCCTTCGAGCAGCAGGTCGTTGGGCCACTTGAGCGCGACGCGGGCGGCGCCAAGCGCGCGCAGCGCGCGCACGGCCGCGACGCCGGCGACGATCGACAGGCCGGAGAGCTCGCGCACCGGTCGCTCGAGCGGCAGGCCGAGCGAGAAGAGCGCGCCGCAGCCGGGCGGGCTGTGCCAGCGGCGGCCGCGCCGGCCACGGCCCGCCGTCTGCACGTCCGCCGCGAGCAGCACCGGCCGCGCGAGCGGCGTCGCGAGCAGCAGCGTGTTGGTCGAGGCGCAGCGCCCGAGGACGCGCACCTCGGCGCCCGGGACGCGGATCGCCTCGGCGTCCAGAAAATCCATGGCGCGTAGTTTACGGTCTCTCGGCCGCGCCGAAGGCGAAATGGCGGCCGGGCGCCGCCTCGATCAGGGCGCGCGTATAGGCGTGGCCGGGCGCCGACAGCACCTGGGCGGCCGGCCCGTACTCGACCACGCGGCCCTGCGACATGACCGCCACCTGGTCGCACAGCCGGGCCGCGACGCGCAGGTCGTGCGTGATGAAGAGCATCGCGAGGCTCAGGCGGTCGCGGATCTCCTCCAGCAGCGCGAGCACCTGCGCCTGCACCGAGACGTCGAGCGCCGACACCGCCTCGTCGGCCACGAGCAGCTCGGGCTCCAGGGCCAGCGCGCGCGCGATGCAGATGCGCTGCCGCTGCCCGCCCGAGAACTGGTGCGGATAGCGGCCGAGCGACTCCGGGTCCATGCGCACGAGCGCCATCAGCCGGCGAGCGCGCTCGAGCGCCTCCGCGCGCGGTGTGCCGTAGTTGAGCGGTCCCTCGATGATCGCTTCCTGGACGGTGCGCCGCGGATTGAGCGAGCGGTACGGATCCTGGAACACGATCTGCGCGCGCCGGCGCATCGCGCGCAGGCGCCGGTGGGGCAGCGCGGCGATCTCCTCGCCGTGCAGGCGGATCTCGCCGCTGCTGGGGTCGATCAGGCGCACGATACAGCGCGCCACCGTGGACTTGCCCGAGCCGGACTCGCCGACCAGGCCCAGCGTCTGGCCCTTGCGCAGCTCGAGCGCGACGTCCTCGACCGCGCGCACCGCCGGGCGGTGTCCGAACCACGCGTGGGAGCGGTAGGTCTTGGACAGTCCGCGCGTGGCGAGCACCACGGGCGCCGCGGGGTCGGCGGCCCTCGCGCGCGGCTGCAGCGCCGGCACGGCGCCGATCAGCATCTTCGTGTAGTCGTGCCGCGGCCGGCGCAGGACCTCGTCCTTCGCGCCGATCTCCACCAGCTCGCCCAGTCGCAGCACTGCCACGCGGTGGGCGATGTCCGCCACGACGCCGAAGTCGTGGGTGATGAATAGCACGCCGGTGCCGTGCCGCGCCTGCAGGTCGAGGATCAGGCGCAGGATCTGCGCCTGCGTGGTGACGTCGAGCGCGGTAGTCGGCTCGTCGGCGATCAGCAGCGCCGGCTCCAGCACCAGCGCCATGGCGATCATGATGCGCTGGCGCTGCCCGCCGGAGAGCTGGTGCGGGTAGGACGCGAACATGCGCTCGGGGTCGGGCAGGCGCACTTCGCCCAGGATGTCGAGGATGCGGCGGCGCCGCGTCGCCTCGGGCAGCCGCGTGTGCTCGCGCAGCACCTCGTCGATCTGCGCGCCGCAGCGCATGACCGGGTTGAGCGCGGTCATGGGCTCCTGGAAGACCATGGACATGCGCGTCGCGCGCAGCTCGCGAAGGCGCGGCGGGGACGCGCGCAGCACGTCTTCGCCCTCGAGCAGGACTTCGCCCGCGGAGACGGGCAGGCCCTTGGGCAGCAGCCCCATCGCGCTCTGCGCGATGACCGACTTGCCGGAGCCCGATTCGCCCACCAGGCAGACGACTTCGCCGCGCGCCACCGAGAAGCTCACGCCTTCGGCCGCGTGGCGCCGGTCGCCGCCGGGCGGCAGGTCGATCGTCAGGCCGCGGACCTCGAGCACGCTCACAGGCGCCTCGCCATCTTGGGGTCGAGCGTGTCGCGCAAGCCGTCGCCGAGGATGTTCACGGCGAGGACCGTGACCGCGAGGAACGTGCCCGGGATGAAGATGTTGTGCGGGTAGAGATTGAACTGGGGGCGCCCCTCGGCCATGATGTTTCCCCACGTCGGGATGTCGGGCGGCAGGCCCACGCCGAGGAACGACAGGATCGCCTCGACGAGGATCGCCGAGGCGCAGATGTAGGTGCCCTGCACGATGAGCGGCGCGATCGTGTTGGGCAGGATGTGCGCGAACATGATCTTCCAGGTCGGCGTGCCGAGCGACACGGCGGCCTCCACGTAGGGCTCCTCGCGGATCGACAGCACCAGCGAGCGCACCAGGCGCGTCACGCGCGGGATCTCCGGGATCGCGATCGCGACGACCACGGTGAGCAGGCTGCCGCGCCACATCGCCACCAGCGCGATCGCGATCAGGATCGCGGGGATCGCCATCAGGCCGTCCATGAAGCGCATCAGCACGCCGTCGAGCCAGCGCAGGTAGCCCGCGCACAGGCCCGCGACGACGCCGAAGCCGAGCGACACGAGCGCCGCGAGCAGCCCGACGGCGAGCGACACGCGCGAGCCGTACAGCACGCGGCTGTAGATGTCGCGTCCGAACGAGTCCGAGCCGAACCAGAACGTGTGCTTGAGGATCTCGCCATCGAGCGTCGTGATCTCGCCGGCCTTGCCGGGCACGAGGTCGCGGCTGCCCGCGTCGAACAGCGTCGGGTCCACGGTGCCCAGCCAGGGCGCCGTGAGCGCGAGCAGCGTGAGCACGACGAGCACCGCGCCGCCCAGGCGCACCGCCCCGTTGCGCCGGACGCGCGCCCAGGCGCCTTCGCGAGGCACGGCAAGGGACGCGTCCATCAGTAGCGGATGCGCGGGTCGAGGAACACGTAGGAGAGGTCCACCAGCAGGTTGACGCCCACGTAGAGGAGCGAGAAGAACAGGATCACGCCCTGGATGGTCGGGAAGTCGCGCGCCAGCACGGCGTCCACCGTCAGGCGTCCGAGCCCGGGGATGGCGTACACCGACTCCGTCACCACGACGCCGCCGATCAGCAGCGCGATGCCGATGCCGATCACCGTGACGATCGGCACCGCGGCGTTCGCGACGGCGTGGCGCACCAGCACCCGGAGCTCGGGCAGGCCCTTGGCGCGCGCCGTGCGGATGTAGTCCTCGCCGAGCGCCTCGAGCACCGAGGCGCGCGTCACGCGCGCGATCAGCGCGATGAAGATCACCGACAGCGTGATCGAGGGCAGGACGAGGTGCCGCAGCCACGGCCCGACGCCGCCGGCGATCCGCTGGTAGCCCTGCACGGGCAGCCAGCCGAGCTTGAGCGAGACGATCCAGATGAGGATGTAGGCGAGCACGAACACCGGCACCGAGAAGCCGAGCACCGAGAAGCCCATCAGCGCCCGGTCGAAGGCGCCGCCGAAGCGCCACGCCGCGACCGCCCCGAGCGGCACCGAGACCAGCACCGCGAACACGATGGTGAGCGCCGCGAGCGAGAGCGTCGGCTCGAGCCGCTGGGCGATCAGCTCGGTGACCTTGACCTTGTAGTAGTACGACTCGCCCAGGTCGCCGGCGGCGAGGTGGCGCAGCCAGATCCCGAACTGCACCGGGATCGGCTCCTCGAGCCCGAGGCTCTCGCGGATCTGCGCGACCTGCGCGGCGCTCGCCGCGTCGCCGGCGAGGATGGCCGCCGGGTCGCCGGGCGTCAGGCGCAGCAGCAGGAACACCAGCACCGCCACGACCGCCAGCACCGGCAGCGTGGCGAGGACGCGCCGCGCGACGAAGTTCAGCACGCGGCGCCCCTTGGGCCCGGGGTCAGTTCTTCTTCACGCCCCAGTAGATGTGCGCGAGCCCCGAGGTGTTCAGGTCCGTGATGTTGCTGCGCATGGCCACCGGCGCCTGGTACTCGCCGAGCGGGGCGTGCGTCGCGATCGCGAAGGCCTCGGCCTGGATCTCCTCGGCGAGCTTCTTCTTCCTGCCGAGGTCGGTCTCGCGCATGAACCTGCCGCGCAGCTCCTGGAGCTTCGGATCATCGGGCCAGCCGAACCAGCCCGACTTGTCGCCGCGCGCGTCGAGCGCCGCGTTGTTCACGGGGCTCCAGATGTCGGGCGCCACCCAGGCGGTGCAGAACATGTTCCAGCCGCCTTCGGCCACCGGGACTTTCTTCGCGCGCCGCGATACCAGCGTCTGCCAGTCCATCGCCTGCAGGTCGACCTTGAAGCCGGCCTGGCGCATCAGCTGCGCCGCCACGTCGGGGAGCTTGCCGATGGCGTCGAGGTCGGTCGGCTTCATGAGCACCACCGGCGTACCGTCGTAGCCCGACTTCTTCAGCAGGTCCTGGGCCTGGCGCATGTTCATCTTCATGATCTCGTTGCCGGCCTTGCTGGCGTAGGGGGTGCCGCAGGTGAACATCGAATCGCAGCCGTTGTAGAGCTCCTCGACGCCGACCTGCGCCTTCAGGAACGCGCGCTGGTCGAACGCGGCCAATGCCGCGCGGCGCACCTCGACCTTGTTGAAGGGCGGCAGCAGGTGGTTGAAGCGGCACATGTACTGCTGCCCGATCGCGGGCTTGAGCACCTTGATGCCCTTCTCCTTCGACATGCTCTTGTACTGGTCGAACGCGAGCGCCTCGATGACGTCGACCTCGCCCTTGACCAGCGCGTTGGCCTGCGCCTGCACGTCGCGCAGCGCGAGGTTCCACTCGACGCGGTCGACATAGACGTGCTTGCCGCCCGCAGTGCCCGAAGCCGGCTCCTTGCGCGCGACGTATTTCGGGTTCTTGACATAGACTGCCTTGTCGCCGGGCTTGAACTCGTCGCGCTTGAAGATATAGGGGCCCGAGCCGGTGTAGTCGTCGATCTGCTTGAACGCGTCGGTCTCGGCGACCCGCCTGGGCATGATGAAGGGCACGTTGGACGAGGGCTTGCCGAGCGCTTCCAGCACGAAGCCGCAGGGCTCGCGCAGGAAGATGCGGAAGCTGTCGGGCGAGGGCGCGTCCATGCGCTCGACGAAGGTCATCAGCGCCACGCCCATCGCGTCGCGCTTGCCCCAGCGGGCGAGCGACGCGACCACGTCCTCGCCGGTTACCGGCGCGCCGTCGTGGAACGCGAGCCCCTTGCGCAGCTTGAAGGTCCAGAGCCGGTGGTCGGGCGACTCGGTCCAGCGCTCGACCATCTGCGGCTGGATCTTGTTGTGCGCGTCGGTGCCGAACAGCGTGTCGTAGATCATGTAGCCGTGGTTGCGGCTCATGTACGCCGTGGTCCAGATCGGGTCGAGGATGGCCAGGTTCGAGTGCGGCACCACGCGCAGCACCTTGTCGGCGCCGAGGGCGGCGCCCGTCGCGGCCAGCAGCAAAACGGCGAGGGCGAACTTGCGGCTCATGCGGGTATCCTTTGCGCCCGGAGTGGGCGAAAAAAGGGTAGCAGTCCATGGCGCGTATCGCAATCGGTGGCTTCCAGCATGAGACCAACACGTTCGCGCCTTCGCCGGCGGACTACGCGGCGTTCGAGGCGGGCGGCGGCTGGCCCGGCGTGCAGTACGGCGAGCCCCTGTTTGGTGCGGTGGCAGGCGCCAACATTCCCGCGGCCGGGGCCATCGACGCCCTGCGCGCGGCCGGCCACCAGCTGGTCGGCACCGCCTGGGCGGCGGCCAGCCCGTCGGCCCAGGTGACCTCGGACGCCTACGAGCGGATCGCCGGCGAGCTGGTCCGGCGGCTGCGCGAGGCGCTGCCGGTGGACGGCGTCTACCTCGACCTGCACGGCGCCATGGTCACCGATCGCTTCGACGACGGCGAGGGCGAGCTGCTGCGCCGGGTGCGCGAGGCCGTCGGCCCGCGGATACCGGTCGCCGCCAGCCTCGACCTGCACTGCAACTTCACGCGCGCCATGTTCGAGCGGGCGGACGCCTTCGTCGCCTACCGCACCTATCCCCACGTCGACATGGCGGAGACCGGGGCGCGCGCCGCCCGGCTCCTGGACGCCATGCTCCGCAGCGGTGCACGCCTGCACGGCGCCTGGCGCGGACTCGATTTCCTGACCGGGCTGCCGTCGCAGTGCTCGTTCATCGAACCGTGCAAGGGGATCTATCAGGACATGGAGCGACTCGAGCGCGATCACGGCGCGGCGCTGTCCTTCACGCCGGGATTCCCGATGGCCGACTTCGCCGAGTGCCGCATGGCGGTCTTCGGCTACGGGGCGGAGGCCGCGAAGGTGGACGCCGCCGTCGAGGCGCTGCGCCGGCGCGTGGAAGGCGCCGAGCGCGAGTTCGCTCTGGAGCTGCACCTGCCGGACGACGCGGTGGCGCGGGCGCGCCGGCACGGCGAGCCCGGCCGGCCCGTGGTGCTCGCCGACACGCAGGACAACCCGGGCGCGGGGGGCAACGGGGACACCACCGGGCTGCTGGCGGCGCTGGTGCGCCAGAAGGCGGAGGACGCGGTGCTCGGGCTGCTGATCGACCGGGACGCGGCCGCCCGCGCCCACGAGGCGGGGAAGGGGGCCACGCTCGCCTTCTCGCTCGGCGGGCGCTCGCGGATCGCCGGCGACGCGCCGTTCGAGGGCGAGTTCACGGTCGAGCGGCTCGCCGACGGCCGCTTCACCTGCACCGGCCCGATGTTCAAGGGCTTTCGCATGCAGCTCGGCAACATGGCGCTGCTGCGCAGCCGGGCCGCGCCCGGCGTGCGCGTGGTGCTCGCCTCGAAGAAGGTGCAGGCGGGCGACCAGGAGATGTTCCGCCACCTCGGCATCGAGCCGGTGCGCAGCCGCATCCTCGCGCTGAAGAGCTCGGTGCATTTCCGCGCCGACTTCGAGCCGATCGCGAAGGAGGTGCTGGTGGTGAAATCGCCCGGGCCGGCGCTCGCCGATCCGGCCGAGTTCCGCTGGACGAAGCTGCGCAAGGGCGTGCGGCTGCGGCCGCTCGGCCCCGTGCACGCGGGCTAGATCGAGTCGAGCAGCGCCGGTCCGCGCGGCGTCCAGCCGAGGTCGCGCCGCGCGCGCGTCGCGCGCACCCGGCTGTTCGAGCCGTAGGTGTAGGTCGCGGCGCCTTCGCCGAACTCGGCGATGGACTCTTCTTTCGTCAGCGGCGCGGTCCGCTCGCCCAGGCCGAGCGCGCGGCCGATCGCCGCGCACACCGCGCGCATCGAGCTCTCGCCGTTCTCGGCGTAGTAGGAAGCGCCGCCCGCACCCTTCTCCAGCACGCGCAGGTACAGGTCCACCAGGTCGTCGAGGTGGACATTCGACCAGATGTTCTCGCCGCGACCGACGTGTCGGGGCACGCCGTGCTTGCGCGCGACGGCAAACAGCTTGGGCACCTGGATGCTGCTGCGGTGCAGCCCGCGTCCCTCGCCGTAGATGAGGCTCGGCGCGATCACCAGGGCGCGCACGCCGTCACGCGCCGCCGCGAGCACGCGCTCGTTGACGGCGACGCGGGCAGCCCGTCCCGGGCCCGGCGTGAAGGGTGTTTCGTCCTCGTAGACCTTGGCGCTCGCCTCGCCCCAGGCGCCGTCGCCGACGATGCTCGAGCCGCTCGTGTGCACGAAGGGCTTGCCGCTGCCCGCGAGCGCGCCGAGCAGCGCCTCCACCGAAGCGCGGTGGTCGGCGTCCGCGGTGTGCACCACGGCGTCGGCGGCGCGCGCTTCGCGTGCGAGGAGCGCCGCGTCGTCCAGGTCGCCGGCGACGGGCGATACGCCGAGCGCGCGCAGCCCCTCGGCCTTGGCCGCGCTGCGCACCAGCCCGGCGACCTCGTGGCCGGCCGCGCGCAGCGCCGCGGCCACCGAGCCGCCGATGTAGCCGGTCGCGCCGGTGACGAACACCTTCATTTGAGCGACGGCCAGGGCCTCTGCGCGGGGCGCAGCCGCTCGAGCGCGCGAGCCAGGCGCAGCACGCCGGCGTCGTCGAAGCGATGGCCGATCACCTGCACGCCGAGCGGCAGGGCGTCGGCGCTGAAGGTCCAGTTGACCGAGGCCGCGGGCTGCTCCGACATGTTGAAGGGCACCGTGAAGGCGATGTGCGGGAGCGCGTCGTGCGGGTCGTTGTTCGGGCTGGGCAGCTCCGCGTCGTAGGGCAGGATGGGCGACACGGGCGAGAGCACGAAGTCAAACGGCTCGCAGGCCGCGACCGCCGCCTCGCGCATGGCCATCACCAGGTGGTAGGCCTGCATGACGTCGCGTCCGCTGAACTGTCCGGCGCGCCACGTCGCCCATTCGGCGACGAACGGCAGCACCTTCTTCTGGCGCTCGGGGGGCAGCTGCGAGAAGTCGCTGTGCTGGCGGGCTTCGAAGAACCGGCACATGCCGTCGAGCATCTCGGGCCTGAGGAACGAGTCGAGGGCCTCGACCGTGGCGCCCGCGGCGGCCAGCGCCTTTGCCGCCGCCTCCGTCGCCGCGCGCACTTCCGCATGCACGGGGAGCCCGACGCGCATGTCCGCGAGCAGGCCGATCCGCAGGCCCTTCGGATCGAGCTGGTCCAGGTCCGCGGTGTAGTCCACCGCGCGGTGCGGCAGGCTCATGAAATCGCGCGGATCCGGAAGCGAGAGCCAGTTCATCATGAGGGCCGCCGTTTCGACGTCGCGCGTCATGGGCCCGGTGACGCGGCCGAGGTAGGGCGGATAGACCGGCACCCGGCCGAGGCTGGGCTTGAGCGCGAAGATGCCGCAGTGGGTCGCGGGCAGGCGCACCGACCCGCCGATGTCGGTGCCCAGGTGCAGCGGCGCGTAGCCGGCGGCACAGGCGGCGCCGGCGCCCGAGCTCGAGCCCGACGTGTTCTTCGCCGTGTTCCAGGGATTGCGCGTCACCCCGTGCACGCTCGAGAGGCCCGAGGACAGCATCCCGAAGTCCGGCATGGTGGTCTTGCCCAGCAGCACGCAGCCCGCCTGGCGCAGGCGCGCGGCGGGCGGCGCATCCGCCGGCTGCGGCGCCGCGGGCAGGTTCGAGCCGGCGCCGATCGGCGCAGGGTCGCCGCGGGTGTAGATGTTTTCCTTGATCGTGACCGGCACGCCGTCCAGCGCCGAGAGCGGGGCCTGCACGCGCCAGCGCTTCTCCGACTCGCCCGCCTGCTTGAGCGCGGCCTCGCGGTGCACGAGGTACATCGCGTTGAGGCGCGGCTCCCAGGCGTCGATGTGCGCCAGCAGCGCCTTCGTCGTCTCGACGGGGGACAGCTCGCCCCCCTCGTAGCTCGCGGCCAGCTCGACCGCGCTCAGCTCGTGGAT
>DASUFW010000021.1:0-8356 GCA_036274335.1 Burkholderiales bacterium
GGAAAGCGAGGTGCAGGTGGCGTTTCCGTACTTCGGCGGCATTGCGCACGAGCACTTCGCCTCGAACAAGCAGCAGGACGTGCTGATGCGCGCCGTGCCGGCCAGGAAGATCGGCGAGCACCTGGTCGCTTCGGTGTACGACCTCCTCATGGCGCAGTACGGCGTCGGCGTCGCGAAGTCTTACGACGAGGACGTGCCGTACACGCCCGCCTGGCAGGAAAGCATCACCGGCGTGCCGCGCGCGGACGTGATCACGGTCGCGCGCCAGTTCGCCGACAACGCCGACAAGACGCACGGCAAGTCGATGGTGATCATCGGCGCGGCGATGAACCACTGGTACCACTCGGACATGAACTACCGCGCGATCATCAACCTGCTGGTGATGTGCGGCTGCATCGGCCAGTCGGGCGGCGGCTGGGCGCACTACGTGGGGCAGGAGAAGCTGCGGCCGCAGACCGGCTGGACCGCGCTCGCCTTCGCGCTCGACTGGGCGCGCCCGCCGCGCCAGATGAACTCGACCAGCTTCTTCTACGCGCACACCGACCAGTGGCGGTACGAGAAGCTCTCGGTCGCCGAGATCCTCTCGCCGCTCGCCGACGCGAAGCGCTACTCCGGGAGCCTGATCGACTTCAACGCGCGCGCCGAGCGCATGGGCTGGCTGCCTTCCGCGCCGCAGCTGCAGCGCAATCCGCTCTCGATCGCAAAGGAAGCCGCCGCGGCGGGGATGGAGGTGAAGGACTACGTCGCGCGCGAGCTGAAGAGCGGCAAGCTGCGGATGAGCTGCGAGGACCCGGACCACCCGGACAACTTCCCGAGGAACCTGTTCGTGTGGCGCTCGAACCTGCTCGGCAGCTCCGGGAAGGGCCACGAGTACTTCCTCAAGCACCTGCTCGGCACCACGAACGGCGTGCAGGGGGCGGAGGACGGCCTGCGGCCCGAAGAGGTCGCCTGGCACGAGAAGGGCCCGCAGGGCAAGCTCGACCTGCTCGTCACGCTCGACTTCCGCATGAGCACCACGTGCCTGTATTCGGACGTCGTGCTGCCGACCGCCACCTGGTACGAGAAGAACGACCTCAACACCTCCGACATGCACCCGTTCATCCATCCGCTCTCGCAGGCGGTGGACCCGGTGTGGCAATCCAGGAGCGACTGGGAGATCTACAAGGCGATCGCGAAGCAGTTCTCCGCGATCGCGAAGCACCACCTCGGCGTGGAGAAGGACGTGGTGCTGACGCCCCTCATGCACGACACGCCGGGCGAGCTCGGGCAGGCCTTCGAGCCGAAGGACTGGAAGAAGGGCGAGTGCGAGCCGGTGCCGGGCAAGACGATGCCCGCGGTCGCCGTGATCGAGCGCGACTATCCGAACGTGTATGCGCGCTTTACCTCGCTCGGGCCGCTGATGGCCAAGGTCGGCAACGGCGGCAAGGGCATCGCCTGGAACACCGAGCCCGAGGTGAAGTTCCTCGGCGAGCTGAACGGGAAGGCCGGCGAGCTGGCCAGAATCGAGACCGACATCGACGCCTGCGAGGTGATCCTGTCGCTCGCGCCCGAGACCAACGGCGAGGTGGCGGTGAAGGCCTGGCAGGCGCTCTCCGCGATCACCGGGCGCGACCACACGCACCTGGCCGTCCCGCGCGAGCACGACAAGATCCGCTTCCGCGACGTGCAGGCCCAGCCGAGGAAGATCATCTCCTCGCCGACCTGGTCGGGGCTGGAGTCCGAGGAGGTGTCGTACAACGCGGGCTACACCAACGTGCACGAGTACATCCCGTGGCGCACGCTGAGCGGCCGCCAGCAGCTCTACCAGGACCATCCCTGGATGCGCGATTTCGGCGAAGCGCTGGTCGCCTACCGCCCGCCGGTGGACACCAAGACCGTGGCGCCGATCCTCGGCAAGCGGGACAACGGCAACCGCGAGGTGGTGCTCAACTTCATCACGCCGCACCAGAAGTGGGGCATCCATTCCACCTACACCGACAACCTGCTCATGCTGACCCTTTCGCGCGGCGGGCCGATCGTGTGGCTCTCCGAGAAGGACGCGCAGGCCGCGGGCATCGTGGACAACGACTGGATCGAGGCCTACAACCTGAACGGCGCGCTCACCGCGCGCGCGGTGGTGAGCCAGCGCGTGCCGCAGGGCATGGTGCTCATGTACCACGCGCAGGAGAAGATCGTGAACACGCCGGGCTCGGAGATCATGCACACGCGCGGCGGCATCCACAACTCGGTGACGCGCACCTGCCCGAAGCCGACGCACATGGTGGGCGGCTACGCGCAACAGAGCTACGGCTTCAACTACTACGGCACGATCGGCACCAACCGCGACGAGTTCGTGATCGTGAGGAAGATGGCGAAGGTCGACTGGCTGGACGGGGAGGCCGCATGAAGATCCGCGCGCAGATCGGCATGGTGCTGAACCTCGACAAGTGCATCGGCTGCCACACGTGCAGCGTGACTTGCAAGAACGTCTGGACCAACCGGCCGGGCATGGAGTACGCCTGGTTCAACAACGTCGAGACCAAGCCGGGCATCGGCTATCCGAAGGACTGGGAGAACCAGGAGCGCTGGCAGGGCGGCTGGGTGCGCGACGGCGGCGGGAAGATCCGGCCGAAGCAGGGCGGCAAGCTCGCGCTGCTCGCCAAGATCTTCGCCAACCCGAACCTGCCGGAGATCGACGACTACTACGAGCCCTTCACCTTCGACTACGAGCACCTGCACACCTCGCCCCTGCAGCAGGCGGCGCCGGTGGCGCGGCCGCGCTCGCTCATCACCGGCGAGCGCATGCAGAAGATCGAGTGGGGCCCGAACTGGGAGGAGATCCTCGGCGGCGAGTTCGCCAAGCGCTCCAAGGACGCCAACTTCGCGGACGTCGAGAAGGAGATCTACGGCCAGTTCGAGAACACCTTCATGATGTACCTGCCGCGCCTGTGCGAGCACTGCCTCAACCCGACCTGCGTGGCGAGCTGCCCCTCGGGCTCGATCTACAAGCGGGAAGAAGACGGCATCGTGCTCGTCGACCAGGACAAGTGCCGCGGCTGGCGCATGTGCGTCTCGGGCTGCCCGTACAAGAAGATCTACTACAACTGGTCGACCGGCAAGGCCGAGAAGTGCATCTTCTGCTACCCGAGGATCGAGGTCGGCCAGCCCACCGTGTGCTCGGAGACTTGCGTCGGGCGCATCCGCTACCTGGGGGTGCTGCTGTACGACGCCGACGGCATCGAGGCGGCGGCGAGCGTCGCCGATCCCCAGGACCTCTATGAGGCGCAGCTGAAGCTGTTCCTCGACCCGAACGACCCGCAGGTGATCGAGCAGGCGAGAAAGGACGGCGTGCCGGACGCGTGGCTCGAGGCCGCGAAGCACTCGCCCGTGTACCGCATGGCGATGGACTGGAAGGTCGCCTTTCCGCTGCATCCCGAGTACCGCACGCTGCCGATGGTCTGGTACGTGCCGCCGCTCTCGCCGATCAGCGCGGCCGCCAACAGCGGCGCGCTGGGCAGCTTCGGCGAGATCCCGGACGTCTCGCAGCTGCGCATCCCGCTCAAGTACCTCGCCAACCTGCTCACCGCGGGCGACGAGGCGCCGGTGAAGCTCGCGCTGGAGCGCATGCTCGCCATGCGCGCCTACATGCGCTCGGTGCACGTCGACCGGCATCCGAACATGAACGCGCTGAAGCAGGTCGGGCTCTCGGTCGCGCAGGTCGAGGACATGTACCGCACCATGGCGATCGCGAACTACGAGGACCGCTTCGTCATCCCGACCACGCACCGCGAGTACGCCGAGAACGCCTACGACCTGCGCGGCTCCTGCGGCTTCTCCTTCGGCAACGGCTGCTCGGACGGCGTCACCGAGACGAGCCTGTTCGGCGGCAAGAAGAAGCGCACGATTCCTGTGAAGCAGGTGGCCTGATGAACTATCGAGCCCTCGCCGCATTGCTCGCGTATCCGGAGCGTGAGCTGCTCGACGCGCTTGCCGAGATCCGCGCCGCCGCGCCGGCGTCGCTCGCTGCGCTGCTCGACGAGCTGGCGCGCGAGCCGCTCGTGCGCTCGCAGGAGCGCTACGTGGCGCTGTTCGACCGCTCGCGGGCGCTCTCGCTGCATCTGTTCGAGCACGTGCACGGGGAGTCGCGCGATCGCGGCCAGGCGATGGTGGACCTCGCGAAGACCTACGCGAGCCGCGGCTTCGCGGTGGCGGGCAGCGAGCTGCCCGACTACCTGCCGGCCTTCCTCGAATTCGTGTCGGTGCTGCCGCCCGCGGAAGCGAAGGGCATGCTCGGCGAAACCGCGGACATCCTGCGCACCCTGGGGGACCGGCTGGCCGAGCGGGGCAGCCGCTACGCGCTCGTGTTCGCCGCGCTGCTCGACGCGGCGGGCGAGCCGGGGCTCTCGAAGCGCATCGCCGAGCGGCCCGTGCCGGGCGAGGAGAGCTCGCCCGCCGCGATCGACAAGGCGTGGATGGACGAGCCGGTCAACTTCATGGACGGGCCGCAGCCCGTGAAGTTCTATCCGAGGGGAGCGAGGCCATGACGTACCTGCACCAGTTCCTGTTCGGCATCTATCCGTACATCGCGCTCGCGGTGTTCCTGGTGGGCTCGCTCATCCGCTTCGACCGCGACCAGTACACCTGGAAGAGCGACTCGAGCCAGATGCTGCGCACCGGGCAGCTGCGCTGGGGCTCGAACCTCTTTCATGTCGGCGTGCTCGGCATCTTCTTCGGCCACCTGTTCGGGTTGCTGACGCCGGTGGCGTTCTGGCACCTGATCGGCCTGTCGACCTCCGCCAAGCAGATGCTCGCGATGGCGGGCGGCGGCGCGGCGGGCGTCCTGGCGCTGGCGGGCCTCATCCTGCTCCTGCACCGGCGCCTCACCGTGGCGCGCATCCGCGCGACCACGCGGCCCATGGACCTCGCGGTGCTCTACCTGCTGCTCGCGCAGCTGCTGCTCGGGCTGGTCAGCATCACGGTCTCGATGCAGCATCGCGACGGCGCCGAGATGCTGAAGCTGGTGTTCTGGGCCCAGCACATCGTCACCTTCCGCGGCGACGCGGCGAGCTTCATCGCCGACGTCGCTTTCGTGTTCAAGGCCCACCTGGTGCTCGGCCTGACGATCTTCCTCGTGTTCCCGTTCTCGCGCCTGGTGCACATCTGGAGCGGGTTCGCGGCCGTGGGGTACCTGACGCGCGCCTACCAGATCGTGCGCACGCGCGGCGGATGAGCGCGAACGAGCACGCCCGGCCCGACCTCGAGACGGTGCGCGCGCGGCTGCTGGCGCGCGCGGGTGAGCTCGGGCTCGCGGGCAGCGACGACGACCGGATCGAGCGGCTGCTCGAGCTCGAGGTTCCCGGCGACGAGCCGGGCGAGGAGGAGTGCCGGCGCTACTACGAGGCGAACCTGCGCCGCTTCACGGCGGGCGCGCTGGTCGAGGCAAGCCACATCCTGTTCGCGATGACCCCGCGCGTGCCGCCCGAGCGGCTGCGCGCGAAGGCCGCCGAAGTGCACGCGCAGGCGACGCGCGACCCGGGCCGCTTCGCCGCGCTCGCGCGCGAGTTCTCCAACTGCCCCTCGGCCGCGCAGGGCGGCGCGCTCGGGCAGCTCGGGCGCGGCGACGCGGTGGCGGAGTTCGAGAAGGCCGTGCTCGAGGGCGGGGCGCTCGGCGTGCTCCCGGATCTCGTGACCACGCGCTTCGGCTTCCACGTCGTGCTCGTCGCGCGGCGCATTCCCGGGCGGGTGCTGCCCTACGAGGAGGCGCGGGCGCAGGTGCGGGCGGTCCTGAGGCGACGCGCGGAGGAGCGCGCGATCGGCGAGTACGTGCGCGGGCTCGCGGGACCGGCGTCCTGACTCAGCCCGGCCTGCCGTCCAGGCGCGGGCGCGCGAGGATCGGCACGTAGGCCGCGACGAACACCGCGAACGCCAGGAACCAGGAAGCCGCCGCGACCAGCGTGGCGCCGAGGTAGAACGCCGGGAACGCGAGCGGCACCAGCACGCGGGTCACTGCGGCAAGCTGCACCAGGAGGTAGGCGGCCAGCTCGGCGCGGCCGGCGGCGAGCGGGCGCGCGGTGTGGCCGCGCGCCGTGCGCGTCATCATGCCGAGCGTCAGGCCGCCGATGGCGCCGACGGTCAGCGCGTGCGTGGCGAGCGAGAACGGGATCACGTCGAAGCCGGCGAGCCCGCGCAGCGCGAGGTGCACGACGATCCAGCCGTAGGACAGGTGCAGGATCCACAGGATCGGCTTGCCGAGCGTGCGCAGCGGCGCCCACAGCGCGAGGCGCGCCGCGTGCAGCAGCGCGGCGAGGACCGCGAGGCCCGCGGCGAGCTCGACCCGCTCCAGCGCATCGGCGGCGAGCAGCAGCACGAGGGCGGCGAGCGCCGCGCGCTCCAGCCAGACCAGGCGCCGTGCACCCGCGGCCGGGACGGCGTTGTTGGTGAAGGCCGGGATGACTCGCCCTGCGACCACGGCCATGACCAGCATCACGACGTCCAGCCCCAGCGCAAGCCCGAGTTGCGGCCGGCCCTGCGCCAGCACCCCGGCCGCGCCGAGCCCGAGCACGAGCCCGACGAAGAACAGGTTCCTGCGGTTCCCCGCGGCGAGCAGCGGGCGCGCGAGGCTCGCGGCGAGCGCGACGGCGAACGCGACGCCGGCCCACGCGGCCGCGGGCAGCGAGACGAAGGCGAGCGCGCGTCCGGCCAGCCACAGCGCAGCGAGCGCGGCGAGCGGCGCGCCGACGGGCGTCGGCCGGCCGGTCCACGCGCGCACCGCGGTGAGCAGGAACCCCGCGATGACCGCGAAGGCGTAGCCGAAGATCATCTCGTGCGCGTGCCACAGGATGCCGGGCCCCGGCAGCCAGCCCGCGTACTCGGCGGCCCACAGCGGCACCGCGAGCGCGGCGTAGGCGCCCGCGAGCAGGTAGAAAGGCCGGAAGCCGAGGTCGAACAGCGCGAAGCGCGCCGGATCGACGGGGGGTGATGGCGGGTCGACGGAGACGAGCATCGGCGAGCCGTCATCCTACTCTAGGGCATCATGCGCCCCATGACCGAGTCCGATCGCCGCCGCGTCGCCGCCTGGCTCCTCGTGTGCGCCGCGCTGGTGTTCGCGCTCGTCTCGGTGGGCGGCGTGACGCGGCTGACGCGCTCGGGGCTGTCCATCGTCGAATGGCAGCCCGTGTCCGGCGTGCTGCCGCCGCTCTCCGAGAATGCCTGGCAGGAGATGTTCTCCAAGTACCAGCAGACGCCCGAGTACCGCCATGTCAACGCGCACTTCGGCCTCGAGGAATTCAAGCGCATCTTCTGGTGGGAGTACGTGCACCGGCTGCTCGCCCGGCTGGTGGGCGTCGTGTTCCTGCTGCCGCTCCTGTGGTTCCAGTGGCGAGGCGTGCTCGACCGGCCGCTGGCGCAAAAGCTGTGGGGCATCTTCGCGCTCGGGGCGCTGCAGGGCGCGCTCGGCTGGTGGATGGTGACCTCCGGCCTCGTCGACGACCCCAAGGTGAGCCCGCTGCGCCTGACGATGCACCTCGGCCTCGCGCTCGCCATCTTTGCCGCGGAGCTGTGGATCGCGCTCGGCCTGCTCGCGCCGCGCGGCGTCCTGCGCCCCCGGCTCCCCGCCGCGCTGCCCTTCGTCGTGTACGCGATGATGCTGTCGGGCGCGATGGTGGCCGGCACGCGCGCCGGCTACGCGTACCCGACGTTCCCGCTCATGAACGGGCAGCTCGTGCCGCCCGACGTGCTGGTGCTCGAGCCCTGGTGGCGCAACTTCCTCTACAACCTGGGCACGGTGCAGTTCGTGCACCGGTGCTTCTTCTGGCTGCTCGCGGTGCTCGTGCCGCTCGCGTGGTGGCGCGGCCGACGCGGCGCGCCGGGCGGCGCGCTGCTCGCCGTGTTCGCGCTGCAGGCGGCGCTGGGGATCTCGACGCTGCTCTCGGGCGTGGCGATCCCGCTCGCCGCCTCGCACCAGGCGGGCGCGGTGCTGCTGCTCGCGGCGTCGCTGTGGCACGCGCACCGGGCCCATACTTGAGGCCATGAAGCTGCGCCGTATCGCCTACGGGGTGCTCGCCACGATCGGCGCGCTGCTGCTCGCGCTGGTGCTGTACCTCGCGTTCGGCGACCTCGCCCGCTACAAGCCGAGCCTCGAGTCGCTGGCGAGCGAGGCGATCGGGCGGCCGTTCGCGATCGACGGCGCCTTCGAGCTGAAGGTGCTGCCGTCGATCGCCGTGGTCGCGGAGCGCGTGCGCGTGGGCAACGCACCCTGGGGCGCGGCGCCGCAGATGGTCGAGGTCGGGCGCTTCTCCACCGAGATCCGGCTCTGGTCGCTCCTGTTCGGACCGGTGGACGTCCGCTCGCTCGAGTTGCGCGACGTGTCGGTCAGCCT
>DASUFW010000022.1:0-18733 GCA_036274335.1 Burkholderiales bacterium
GGCGTTCCCTACCCCGGCCAGGACGACCCCAACCTGCACCTCATCGAGAAGACCAAGACCGAGCTGCGCCTGAAGTTCGGCTACAACTTCTGAGGCCGCGCCGTGCCGCCGCGCATCGTGTGGCTCGCCGCGCCGGCCGTCCTGGCCGCGCCGGCCCACGCCACGCAGTACCTGACGGTCGAGCAGGCGCAGGCCGCGCTCTTCCCGGCGGGCACCCGGCTCGCGCCTCAGGACATCGCGCTCAGCGAAGCGCAGATCGCGGCCATCGAGGAGGATTCCGGGCAGCGCGTGCGCCAGGCGAAACCGGCTGCCTGGCGCTCGCCGGACGGCGGCTGGTTCTTCGTGGACGAGGTGGTCGGCAAGCACGAGTTCATCACCTACGCGCTCGCACTCGACGCCTCGGGTGCAGTGCGCGGCATCGAGATCCTGGACTACCGCGAGACCTACGGCGGCGAGATCCGGCGCGCCGAATGGCGCATGCAGTTCCTCGGCAAGCGCCGCGGCGACGCGTTCAAGCTCGGCGGCAACATCCGCAACATCACGGGCGCGACGCTCTCCTGCCGCAACGTCATGAACGGCGTGAAGCGGCTGCTGTCCCTGCACGCGCTGGTGCTGGCGAAATGACCGTGATCGAGCTGCGCCGCTGCCGCCCGCTGCTGGGCACCTTCGTCGAGATCTCGGCGAGCGGTCCCGGGCGCGCCCGGCTCGAGCGCGCGATCACGCGCGCGTTCCGCAGGATCGAGCGCCTGCAGGGCCTGCTGAGCGCCCACGACCCCGCGAGCGAACTGTCGCGCCTGCACTTCGCGACCCGGCCGACGGCGGTCGGCATCCACCTGTGGCGCGTCCTGCGCGCGGCCGCCCGCCTGGCGCGCGAGAGCGGCGGCGCGTTCGACGCGACGATGGGGAGCGGGCGCTTCGAGCTTCTTCCGGAGCGGCGCGTGCGCCTGGCGCCCGGAACGCGGCTCGACCTCGGCGGCATCGCAAAGGGCTACTGCGTGGACCGCGCCGTGGAGACGCTGCGCCGCGCGGGGGCGCGCGCCGGGCTGGTGAACGCGGGCGGCGACCTGCGCGCCTTCGGCGAGCGCGGATACCCGCTGCACCTGCGCCATCCCGCGGACGCGCAGCGCCTCGCTCCCTTCTTCGAGCTGCGCGACGCGGCGCTCGCGACCTCCGCGCACTATGCAGCCGGCAGCGAGCGGCGCAGCCCGCGCCGCGGAGAGGACCTGCCCGCCGCCGTGAGCGTCAGCGTGTGCGCGCCGAGCGCGATGCTCGCGGACGCGCTCACCAAGGTCGTCGGCGCGCTCGGCGGGGCGGCGGCGCCGCTGCTGGCACGCCATGGCGCGCGCGCCTGGGTGGTGGGCGCATGAGGCTCGGCCGGAACCACGAGCGCAGCATCTACGCGATCCTCGCGCTCACGTACCTGTCCGGCGTCGGCTGGATGGTGCTTCGCTACGGCGTGACCGGCGACCGGCTGCTCGAGGACGGCTGGCGGGTGGCGCAATCCTGGCTGCTGCGCGCCCACGGTGCCGCGTCCATGCTGGCGCTGGTGGCGGCCGGGTCGGTGCTCGCCGCGCACGTGCCCTCCGGGTGGACGCTCGGCAAGAGCGTGGCTTCCGGCGTCGGCATGCTCGCCGCGCTCGGCGCGCTCGCCGTCACCGGCTGGCTGCTCTACTACGCCTCGGGCGAGGCGCTGCGCGCCGGGTCGAGCGGGGTCCACATGGTGCTCGGCAGCGCCGGACCGGTGGTGCTGGTGTGGCACCTCCTCCAGCGCCGCCGCGCGCTAGCGCGCAAGCAGCAGAAGCGCGAGCGCGGCCGCGGCCGGCGCCGCCTGGACCCACAGGATCCGGCGGCTGACGCTCCAGGCGCCGTAGGCGCCCGCCACGATCACGCAGGCAAGGAAGAAGACCTTGAACGCCAGCGCGCCGCTCAGCAGGCCCCAGGCGAGGCCCGCAGCGAGAAAGCCGTTGTAGAGCCCCTGGTTGGCCGCCAGCACGCGGGTGGCCTCCGCCTTCTCCGGTGAGTTGCGGAACACCCGCAGGCCCGCCGGCTTCGTCCACAGGAACATCTCCAGGACGAGGAACCAGAGATGCAGGAGCGCCACGAGCGCGACCAGGACGTCGGCGAGGACTTGCATGCGGGGCAGTGTACCGGGGCGCGACCGGGACCCCCCAAAAAAGAAACCGCCGCCCCCCGGGGGAGGAGTTGGGGGCGGCGGCAGGCGCGTGAGCGCCGAGAGCTGATGGGTTGCGCTAGCGGCGGCCGCGGCGGTCGTTTTCCGCGCGCTCGTCGTGCCCGCGGCCGTGCTGGTGGCCGTAGTGGCGCTTCTCGGGCAGGACCCGGAGCATCGCGCGACCCTCGATCGGCGTGCCGTCCTTCAGCACACCTTTCAGGATGCCTTCCTCGTCGCCGAGCTCGAAGCCCGCCTTGGCGTTCTCGAAGTAGCACACCAGGGCCTGGTGATGGTGGCGATGGTGCCAGCGCGTGTACTGCTTGTTGCAGTTGCGCAGGCTCGCCTCTTCGCCCGAGTGGCCGAACGTGAGCTTGCTGGCGTCGACGTCGCGGACGTTGAAGCCCGGACCCGAGAGGATCGCCACGGGGATGACGGCGTTCCACTTCGGATTGAGCCGGACCAGCGCCCGGGAGTTCGGGCGGATGTCGATGTTGACGTACTTCACGTCGGTCGCCGGCGGTGTCGTCGTGTCGCCGCCCGTGGTCTGGTCAACCGGCGGCGTCGGATCGGACGGCGGCGGCGGCGGGGGCGGCGTGTCGGTGCTGTCCGAAGTCGTCGTCGTACCCTGCTGGCACGGCGGCGGCGCCGCCGGATCGGTCGACGCGCGCGTGCAGGTCACGTTCAGCGTGAACGTGCCGCTGCCCGAGCCGCCGAGGTTCAGGAACTGGTTGGAGTCCGATACCCGGTCGGGGCTCATCGTCACCGCGACGTAGTGCATCCCGCTGGAGAGCGGCACCCAGTTCTGGATCAGCGGGTCCAGTTCCGAAACCGAGCCCGGATCGAACGGGAACACCGAGGAGTCGTCCTGGACCCGCTCGACCGTGAAGGTCGGGCCGGCCCCATGCGCAGAAGCGAGGGTGTCGATGGTGCTGTTCGTGTCGATGTCGATCTCGATCACGTCGGTGGGATTGGCCCAGAACGAAAACACCACGGCCGAGCCGCCCACCACGGTCCCCGTCACGGTACCCGTCACCGTGTTGCCGGAGCCCGTCAGATCGAGCGATTGCGCCGTATCCATCGGCCCCGCCCACGCCGCGCCGAAAGCGAAGCTCCCCGCCACGAAGGCGGCAGCGACTGCACGGCGAATCACACTCTGCGCTTTCATCTTTTCCTCCGCTTGGCCCTTGTGTGCCAAAAGTCACATGCCTCACCTCGGCATGCACCCGTACGCTAGTACTGGTCGTGCAGAGGGAACAGGTCAGAATCCGCAAAGCGGCGGACCGTTTGTCAGGCCGTGTCAGACCGTCCGTCGGAGACGGCCAAAAGTCACGCGGCGCGTATCCGGGCGTCCGCCCGGCGTCAGCGCGGCGTCAGTAGGACTTGGGCAGGCCGAGCACGCGCTCGGCGATGAAGCACAGGATCATCTGCGGCGAGACGGGGGCGATGCGCCCCACGAGCGACTCGCGCAGATATCTCTCCACGTGATACTCCTTCGCGTAGCCGAAGCCGCCGTGCGTCATCACGGCCTGCTGGCAGGCGTCGAAAGCCGCCTCGCCCGCGAGGTACTTCGCGGCGTTCGCTTCGGCGCCGCAGGCCTTGCCCTGGTCGTAGAGCCAGGCCGCCTTCAGCACCATGAGATGGGCCGCCTCGAGCGCCATCCAGTTCGCGGCGAGCGGGTGCTGGATGCCCTGGTTCTTGCCGATCGGGCGATCGAAGACGATGCGCTCGTTCGCATACTTCGCAGCGCGCGCGAGCGCGCAGCGCCCGAGTCCCACCGACTCCGCGGCGATCAGGATGCGCTCGGGATTCATGCCGTGCAGGATGTACTCGAAGCCCTTGCCTTCCTCGCCGATGCGGTCCTCCTCCGGCACCGGCAGCGCGTCGAAGAACACCTGGTTGGAGTCCACGGCCTTGCGGCCCATCTTCTCGATCTCGCGCACCTCGATGTGGCGACGGTCGAAATCCGTGTAGAAGAGGGTCAGCCCGGCTGCGGCCTGCGTGAGGACCAATACCTTCTCGGCCACCTGCGCGGTCGAGATCCACACCTTCTGGCCGGAGATCAGGTAGCGCCGGCCCTCGCGCCGCGCCATCGTCTTGATCTTGCGCGTGTTCAGGCCGGTGTTGGGCTCGGTAACGGCGAAGCAGGCGCGCTCCCGGCCCGCGATCAGGCCGGGCAGCATGCGCTTCTTCTGCGCGTCGCTGCCGAACACCACCACCGGGTTGAGGCCGAAGATGTTCATGTGCACGGCCGACGCCCCGGAGAACCCCGCGCCCGACTCGGCGATCGCCTGCATCATCACGGCGGCCTCCAGGATGCCGAGGCCCGAGCCGCCGTAGGCCTCGGGCATCGCGATGCCGAGCCAGCCGTCGCGGGCGAGCGCCTGGTGCAGCTCGTCCGGGAAGCCGCCCTCGCGATCCTTCTTCAGCCAGTAGTCGTCGGGGAACTGCGCGCAGGTCTTCGCGATCGCCTCGCGGATCGCTTCCTGCTCCGCGGTGAGCGCGAAATCCATTCAGGTCTTCCGGCGCGCCGGGTCTTCCTCGTACGGCGGCGCGTAGATCACCATGACTTTCGCCCGCTCGCTCGTGGCGAGGAACACATGCGGGACGTCAGCCGGGAAGAAGCAGGCCTCGCCGGGCGCGAGCTCGAAGGACTCGCCGCCCACCTCCACGTGCGCCGCGCCCTCCAGCAGATAGCACACCTGCTCGATGCCCGGGTGCGCGTGCGGCAGCGCGCCCTTGCCGCGCTCGACCTCGCCGATCAGCATCTCGACCTGCCGCGCGCCCACCGTCTCGCGGCCGATCAGGCGGACGTTGCGCGTGCCCGTGTGGTTGGCCGGCGAGTACGGCGTCACGTCGGACGGACGCACGTGGTACCGGGAGCGGGTCATCCGCGCGGCTCGATCCAGTTGTGCAGCGCGATGCCGCCGTCCACGGCGATCGTCTCGCCGGTCACGTAGCCGCCGAAGCGCTCCGAGAGGACCGCGAGCGCCATGTTCGCCACGTCGGCGGGCGTGCCGAAGCGTCCCATCGGAATCGTGGCGAGCAGCCCGGGATTCTTGCTGGCGTCGAAGCCGCCGCCCGGAATTGCGCCCGGCGCGATGGCATTGACGCGGATGCCGTCCTTGCCGAGCGCCTTCGCGAATTCGCGCACCAGCATCGTCTGGCCGGCCTTGGCCGCGCTGTAGTGCGGCAGGTTCCTCGCCGCATAGGCGTGCAGCGACGTGATGTAGAGCATCCGTCCGCGGATCTTGCGCTCGCGCATGTGCCGGCCCAGCGCCTGGCCGAGCAGGAACCCGGCGTTCAGGTTCACTTCCTGCATCGCCCGCCAGGTCTCCTCCTTCACCGCGAGCGCCGTGTCCTCCTCGAAGCGCCGCGGGCTCGCGCTGTGCACGAAGATCGAGACCTGGCCGAGGCGGGAAACGGCCTCGGCCGCGAGGCGCTTCGCCTCGCCCGGCTTCGAGAGGTCGACGTCCACATCCGAGCCCTTCAGGTCGGCCCCGATCACCCGCACGCCCTCCCCGCGCAGCGCCTCGGCGATCGCCCGGCCGATGCCGTTGCCCGAGCCCGTGACGAGCGCGGTGTCGTTCTCGAAGAGCGCCGCGCTCACGCCTGCCTCGGCGCCAGGGCGGCGCCGGCCGCGCGCTCCGGCGCGGCGCGCGAGTCGCGCACCAGGACGGTATAGGCCGTCGGGATCACGAACAGCGTGAACAGCGTCCCCACCGACACGCCCCCCACCACCACCCAGCCGATCGCCTGGCGCGCCTCGGCGCCCGCCCCGCTCGCGAGCGCGAGCGGCAGCGCGCCGAGCACGGTGGCGAGCGAGGTCATCAGGATCGGGCGCAGGCGCAGCGTCGAGGACTCGAGCACCGCCGCGAAGCGGTCGTGGCCCTGCGCGCGCAGCTGGTTGGCGAACTCGACGATCAGGATGCCGTTCTTGGTGATGAGGCCGATCAGCATCACCAGCCCGATCTGCGAGTAGACGTTGAGCGAGTTGCCGGTGACCCAGAGCGTGGCGAGGGCGCCCAGCGCCGCGAGCGGCACCGTCAGCATGATGATGAAGGGCGACACGAAGCTCTCGAACTGCGCCGACAGCACGAGGTAGATGAACGCGATCGCCAGCGCGAAGGTGAGCAGCAGCGTCGCCCCGGACTCGCGGAACTCGCGCGACTGGCCGTCGAGCGCCGTGCGCGCGGCCTTCGGCAGCAGGCGGTCGGCGGCCGTCTCGAGGTAATCGATGGCCTCGCCGAGCGAATACCCCGGGGCCAGGTTGGAGGTCAGCTGCAGGGCGCGCGCCCGGTCGAAATGGTTGAGCTCCTTGGGCGCGACCGTCTCGCGCACCGTGACCAGGTTGGAGAGCTGGACGAGGCGGCCGTCCCTCGTGCGCACGTAGATTGCGGTGAGGTCGGCCGGCGTGTTGCGGTTCTGCGCCTCCAGCTGCACCACCACGTCGTACTGCTTGCCCTCGCGCTTGAAGCGGGTCACCTGCCGCCCGCCGAGCAGCGTCTCGAGCGTGCGGCCGATCGTGTCGATCTCCACCCCGATGGCGGCCGCCTTGTCGCGGTCGATGTCCACCTTGAGCTGCGGCTTGTTGAGCTTCAGGTCGGTGTCGGCGTTGACGAACTTGCCGCTCTTGCGCACGTCGGCGAGCAGCGCGCTGCTCGCCTGGTCGAGCATCTCGTAGCTGGGCGCCTGCACCACGAACTGGACCGGCTGGTCGCGGAAGCTCTGGCCGAGCGAGGGCGGATCGATGGGCACCGCGAACACGCCCGGCAGCTGGCTGAAGAGCTTGGGACGCAGCTGCGCGGTGATCTGCTGGGTCTTGCGCTTGCGCTCCTCCCAGGGCTTGAGCTGGCTGAAGGTGACGCCCAGGTTCACGGGGTTCGGCGGCTCGAGGCCGGGCGCGACGACCGCGAAGGTATTGAGGATCTCGGGGATGTCGGCGTACATGCGCTCGACCTCCCGCACGTTGCCGTCCGTGTAGTCCATCGACGCGCCCTCGGGCGCGAGGATCCAGGACAGGAAGTAGCCGCGGTCTTCCTGCGGCGAGAGCTCCTTCTTGAGGACCAGGAAGGTCCCGACCGCGCCGCCCAGGATGGCGAGGAACACGACGCCGACGATCCAGCGCCGGGCGAGGACGCGCGCCAGCGCACCCTGGTATCCCGCCTTCATGCCCTCGAAGAACGCCTCCATGGCCTGGTACGCGCGGCCGTGCGACTCCTGCCCCTTGAGGATGCGCGAGCACATCATCGGCGTGAGCGTGAGCGCGACGAAGCCCGAGACCGCCACCGCGCCCGCCACCGTCAGCGCGAACTCGGTGAACAGGCGCCCCGTGCGCCCCTGCAGGAAGCCGAGGGGCGCGAACACCGCCACCAGCGTGATCGACATGGCGATCACCGCGAAGGCGATCTCGCGGGAGCCGTCGATCGAGGCCGCGCGCGGATCCTTGCCGAGCTCGACGTGCCGGTGGCAGTTCTCCAGCACCACGATCGCGTCGTCCACCACCAGGCCCACCGCAAGCACGATACCGAGCAGCGTCAGCACGTTGATCGAGAAGCCGAGCAGGTACAGGAAGAACAGCGCCCCCACCAGCGACACCGGGATGGTGACGAAGGGAATGAGCGTCGAGCGCACCGAGCGCAGGAACACGAAGATCACCAGCACCACCAGCAGCACCGCCTCGAACAGCACCTTGTAGACCGATTCGATCGAGCGCTCGATGAAGATCGAGGAGTCGAAGGCCACGCGCAGCTGCATGCCCTCGGGCAGCGCGTCGCGCAGACGCCCGATCTCGCCCTTCACCGCGCGCGCCACCTCCAGCGTGTTGGCCGTGGACTGCTTGACCACCCCCAGCCCCACCGCCGGGTTGCCGTTGACGCGCACGACCTTGCGCTCGTCGAGCGCGCCCAGGCGCGCGAAGCCCACGTCGCGCAGGCGCACCGGGTAGCCGCCGCTGTCGCGGATGATCATGCGGTTGAACTGCTCGGCGGTGCGCAGGTCGGACTCCGACAGCACCGTGAACTCGCGCTGCGCGGACTCGATGCGCCCGGCCGGGATCTCCACGTTCTGGCGCCGCAGCGCGCTCTCCACGTCCTGCACCGTGAGCGCGTAAGCGGCCAGCCGCTCGCGGTCGATCCAGATGCGCATCGCGTACTTGCGCTCGCCGCCGACGATCACCGAAGCGACGCCCGGCAGCGTCTTCAGCCGGTCGGCGACGTAGCGGTCCACGTAGTCCGAAAGCTCCAGCGCGTCGTGGCGATCGGAGAAGAACGCGAGCCACATGATCGCCTGCGCGTCGGCCTCGATCTTCGAGACGATCGACTCGTCGGCGTCCTCGGGGAGCTTCGCGCGCACCCGCGCCACCCGGTCGCGCACGTCGTTCGCCGCCGCGTCCACGTCGCGCGTGGTGACGAACTCGATGGTGATCTGGCTCACCTCCTCGCGCGACACCGACTTGAGCGTCCTCACGCCCTCGATGCCGGACAGCGAGTCCTCCAGCGGCTGCGTCACCTGCGACTCGATCACCTGTGCGCTCGCGCCCTTGTACACCGTGCGCACCGACACCACCGGCGTGTCGATCTTCGGGTACTCGCGCACCGAGAGCCGATTGAAGGAGATCGCGCCGAGCAGCACGATCATCAGGCTCATGACCGTGGCGAAGACCGGGCGGCGGATGCAGAGTTCGGGGAGTTGCATGCGTTACGCGGCGCGCTTTTCGCTCTTATCCGATCTCGTCGTTTCCGGCGCTTCTTCCCTTGCCGGAAACGACGAGACACAGGGGCGCCGGCGTCACGACGGGGCGGGTACCGGGCGCGGGCGCATCAATGTCTCGTCGTTTTCGGCGAAAAGCAGCCGAAAACGACGAGATCGTATAAAAGCAAATCAAAACCGCCCCTCAGCCTTTCTTGTCCTGCGCCGCCGCCGCGGGCTTCGGCGGCCGCTCCATCACCGTGACCGCGGAGCCCGGGCCGATGCGCTGCGTGCCCTCGGTCACGACCTGGTCGCCCGCCGCCACGCCGCTCACGATCTCGACCTCGCCGACCTTTCGATTGCCGGTCTGCACCTTGACCAGCTCGACCTTGCCGTCGCTCACGCGGAACACGAAGCTGTCCTGGCCGCGCGGCACGATCGCCTGCTCGGGGACCCACACGGCGCTCTCGCGCACCGCGAGCTGCGCCCAGACGCGCGCGAACATGCCGGGGCGGAGCTTGCCCTCGCGGTTGGCGACGCGCGCGCGCACCAGCACCGTGCGGGTCGCCTCGTCGATCCCCGGCTCCAGGGCGTACACCTTGCCGGGAAACTGCTGCTCGCCGTAGGCGTCGAGCTGAACGCGGACCGCCTGCCCCGGCTTCAGGCGCCCGACGAAGTTCTCGGGCACGCGGAAGTCGAGCTTGAGCTCGTCGATCTTCTCCAGGCGCGCGATGTCGGTGCCCGCGGCGACGTAGGCGCCCTCGCTCACCTGGCGCAGGCCCGCCACGCCCGGAAACGGCGCGCGGATCACGGTCTTCGCGAGGCGCGCCTCGTCCTCGCGCTGCTTGGCGAGCGAGCGCGCGTAGTTGGCCTTGGCCTCGTCGAGCGCCTGGCCGCTGATGAAGGACTTCTTGAACAGGTCCTCGGCGCGCTCGAGCCGCTGCTTGTCGAGCCCCGCCTGCGCGCGGCTCGAGGCGAGCACCGCGGCCAACTCCGCCTGGTCGAGGAGCACCAGCGTCGCGCCGCGCTCGACGCGCTGGCCTTCCTTGAAGCGGATCTCGCCGATGCGTCCGGCGATCTCCGGGCGCAGGGTCACCGCCTCGTCGGCGCGCAGCGTGCCGACCGCGCTCGCCTCGTCCACGGCCGGCCCGGTCGTGGCGAGCGCCGCCCGCACCGGCATCGGCGGCGGGGACTTCTGCTGGGCGGGCGCCCATCCCGGCGCGGCCGCGATCAGGAGGGCGAGGAGCAGGCGCATGGTAAGCGCCTGATTCTACGCGATCCGTGCCTTCTTTTTGGCGAGCCGCTCGGCGGTCTTTCGAACGTCGACCACGAAGCGGGTGTGCTCGCCGCGGCCACACTCCTCGAGGTCGTCGCGCACCGTGAAGGAGCAGCGCACGCTGCGGCCCTCCACCGCCTCGATCCGGTACGCCAGGGTCACGTTCATGCCGGCCGGCGTCGCCGCGAGGTGGTCGATCACGACCCGGGTGCCGACCGTGTCCTCGCCCGCCTCGAGGTGCCCGAGCAGGAAGTCGCGGATGGCGTACTCGACGTCGCTCACCATCTGCGGGGTCGCGTAGACGGCGTTCTCCGGGCCCATGAACGCGATGCAGCGCCCCGGGTCCACGGTCAGGGTCTTGCGCCCGGCGGCCCCGGGCGCGAGCGAGGCCTTCACGGGGCCTTGTAGCCGGCGCGCTCGACGGCCTGCTTCATCGCCTCGACGCCGGTCTTGGCCGGGTCGTAGGTGACGTGCGCGCGGGCTTCTTCGAGCGAGACGTCGGCGGACGAGACGCCCGCCACGCCGGAGAGCACGCGCGTCACGCTCTTCACGCAGCCGCCGCAGGTCATGCCTTCGATCTTGAGGTCAACGGTTTCCATCGGTTGAGGAGCAGTGAGTTGGAGACGACCGACACCGAGCTCGCCGCCATCGCCGCGCCGGCGATCACCGGGTTGAGCAGCCCGAGGGCCGCCAGCGGGATGCCGAGCACGTTGTACACGAAGGCGAAGAACAGGTTCTGCCGGATCTTGGAAAGGGTAGCACGCGACAGCGCGATCGCGTCGGCGATGCCGGCGAGGTCGTTGTGCATGAGGGTGACGTCGGCGGTCTCGATCGCCGCGCCGGTGCCGCCGGCGAGCGCGAAGCTCACGTCGGCGCGCGCGAGCGCGGGCGCGTCGTTCACGCCGTCGCCCGCCATGCCGACGCGCCGGCCTTCCTTCTGCAGGCGCGCCACTTCGTCGGCCTTGCCCTGCGGCAGCACGCCGCCCTGCCAGCGGCGCAGGCCGAGCTTCGCGGCCAGCGCCTCGACGGCGCCGGGTGCATCGCCCGAGAGCACCAGCGGCTCGACGCCCAATTGCGTGAGGCGTGCCAGGGCCGCGGGCGTGGAGTCGCGCAGCTCGTCGGCGAGCGCGATCCAGCCGAGGAAGCGGCCGCCGCGCTCCACGCCGAGGAGCGTCCGGCCGGACAGCGCCGGGCGCTCGCGGCCGAGGAACTCGGGCGAACCGAGCCGGGCCGGCTCGCCGCCCAGGCGCCCCGAGACGCCGCGCCCGCCGTGCGCCGTGAAGCCTTCGACCGGCTCGGGTGCGATCTCCACCGCACGCATCACCGCCCGCGCCAGCGGGTGCTCCGAACGCGCTTCCAGCGCCGCGGCCGTGGCGAGCAGCGACTCGCGCGTCACGCCCGCCTCGGGCAGCACCTCGGTCACGGCCGGCTCGCCGCGCGTGAGCGTTCCCGTCTTGTCGAGCACCAGGACGTCGAGCCGCTCGGCGCCTTCGAGTGCGGCTGCGTTCTTGATCAGGATGCCGGCGCGTGCGGCGCGGCCCACGCCCACCATGAGCGCCGTCGGCGTGGCGAGGCCGAGCGCACACGGACAGGCGATGACCAGCACCGCGACCGCGGGAATCAGCGCCGCGGAGAACGTGCCCGTGGCCCACCACCAGGCCGCGAGCGTCACCGCCGCGACGCCGACCACCGCCGGCACGAAGATCGCGGCGACCTTGTCGACGAGCTTCTGCACGGGCGGTTTGGAAGCCTGCGCCGCGGCCACCAGACGGATGATTCCGGACAGCATCGTCTCGCGCCCGGTGCCCGTCGCCACGCACTTTACCGACTGCATGCCGTTCAGCGTGCCCGCGAACACGCGGCTGCCCGGCGCCTTCTCGACGGGCATCGACTCGCCCGTGAGCATCGCCTCGTTCACCGCGGTCTCGCCCTCCATCACGCGCCCGTCCAGCGCAATGGTGTCGCCCGGACGCACGACGAACTCGGCGCCCGGTGCGAGCGTCGCCACGTCCACTTCCACCAGCCGTCCGCCGCGCTCGACCCACGCGGTCTTGGGCTGCAGGCGGATGAGCGATTCCAGCGCCTGCGCGGCCTTCGCCTTGGCGCGCGCCTCCAGGTACTTGCCGAGCAGGATGAGGGTCACCACCACCGCGCTCGCCTCGAAGTACAGGTGCTCGGCGAGACCGAAGACGAGCACGGCGGCGGAGAAGAAGTAGGCCGCCGAGGTGCCGAGCGCGACCAGCACGTCCATGTTCGCGGCGCCGCTGCGCAGCGACTTCCAGGCGCCGTCGTAGAAGCGCAGCCCGCACCAGAACTGCACCGGCGTGGCGAGCAGCCACTGCAGCCAGCCCGGCAGCAGCCCGTGCCCGCCCGCGAACATGGAACCCATCTCGAGCAGGAACGGCGAAGTCAGGGCCGCGGCGATCACGAAGTCGCGCAGCGCGCGGCGGTGCTCGGCGGAATGGTCGCGCACCTCGCCCTCGCGCGCGACCTTCGCTTCGTAGCCCGTGTCGTGCACGCGCTGCAGCAGCGCCCCCACGTCCACCTTCTGCGGCGCGAAGCGCACGCTCGCCTTCTCGGTGGCGAAGTTGACGCTCGCCTCGACGCCCTCGAGCTTGTTCAGCTGCGTCTCGATGCGCGTCGCGCAGGCCGCGCAGGTCATGCCCTCGAGGTCGAGCTCGACCTGCGAGAGTCCGGGGGCGGCGGGCGCGTTCATGGGTCCAATGATATGCCGGCCGAATCGGCCGGCTTGACCTGGTACAAGTGGCGGCGCCGGCGGGCGTTCGCAAGGGGCGTTCCGCGATTATCCTTGCCGGAAGAGAGGAGAATCCGGCCATGGCGCGACGCAAGGCAGCGAAGCGGGCGGCCCGCAAACCGGCGGGCGCGAAGCCGCGTCGGGCGGCTGCCCCGGCCGTCCGCCGGCTGGTCCCCGGCGACCTGGACGCGGTGGTGCGCACCGACGCCGCGCTCTCGGGCCGCACGCGGCGCGCGTACTTCGAGCGCCGCCTCGCCACGGCGCTGCGCGATCCGGACGTTCACTTGCAGTACGCGGCCGTGCGCGGCGGCGCGTTCGCGGGCCACGCGTTCGCGCGCGTGCAGGCGGGCGAGTTCGGCCGGGCGGCGCGCGCGCTGCGGGTGGAGGTCATCAGCGTGGCGCGCGCCGCGCAGGGCCGCGGCGTGGGCCGCGCGCTGCACCGCGCGCTGGAGAGCGCCGCACGCAAGCGCGGCATCGGCGAGCTGCGCACGGTCGCCGGGTGGCGCGACCACGGCATGCTGCGCTTCCTCGACGCGATGGGCTACGACCTCGCGGCGAGCCACGTGCTCGAGCGCGCCGCGGGCGGCGGCGCGGCGCCGGCCGCCGGCGTCCAGCTGCGCGCGCTCTCGGCCCGGGACCTCGACGACGTGGTGCGCATCGACCGCGAAGTCACCGGCCGCGACCGGCACGCCTACATGCAGCAGGCGCTCGACGAGGCGCTGCGCGAATCCGGCGCGCGCATTTCGCTGGCGGCGCTCGTGGACGGCGCGCTGGCCGGATTCCTGATGGCGCGCGCCGACCTCGGCGACTTCGGCCGCACCGAGCCGGTGGCCGTGCTCGATACGATCGGGGTGGCGCCGGGCCTCGGGCGGCGCGGCGTGGGCCGCGCGCTGCTCGGTCAGCTGCTGGCGAACCTCACGACGCTGCGCATCGAGCGCGTCGAGACCGTCGTGGACGCGGGTGCGCAGGACCTGCTCGGCTTCTTCGAGCGCGCGGGCTTCGTGCCCGCGCAGCGGCTGGCCTTCGTACGCCTGCTCGCCTAGCGCAGGCTGAGCGTCCGCGCCTTCCAGGCCGGGTCCTGCCAGCGGCGGAACTCGGCGAGCGCCGCGGGCCGCGAGGCATGCCGGACCGGCGCCAGCGTGTCCAGGCGCAGCACCTCGAAACTTCGCTCCCGCCGCCCGTTGCCCTGCGCCTCGCGTGCGACGAGCATCCGAATTCCGCCCGGCAACCAGCCCGCAAACTCGGCGTAGCCCAGGCCGGGCGTCGTCGCCGCGGGCGGCAGGACGCCCACCGTCCAGCCGCGCGCCGACTTGCGGAAGACCCACAGCTCGAGCCACGCGTCGGTCTGCTGCACGGAGAGGGCAAGCGCGTTCCCCTCGCGATTCAGCGTCTGCGATTCGATCCATGCGAGGCCGTAGGTACAACGCTTCGCGAGCGGGGCGGTCGGACCGTGCTTGCCGTCCACCAGGAAGACGCAGGTCTCTCCGGTCACCTCCGCCCTTGTCACGACGTGCGGCCGCTCGCCCGGGACGGCGGCGGGCGGCGCAGCGGAGAGCGCCCAGCGCGACGCGCCCACGCGCAACGCCGACGCCGAAAACTGCTCGCGGTCCCGGCGCGTGAGCGCCGACGGGTCCACGCCGGCCAGCGCCTGCAGCGCGCGAGCGGCCGCGGAACGGCCGTCCGCGCCCTCGCGCGCGCGGCGGTAGGCGAGCCCCGCCCAGACGGCGGCGCTCCGGATCAGCACGCGGTTCCTGTCGAGCGCGGACAGATGCCCGGTATCGACCTTGTCGAGCACTTGCGCGCGCCATTCGTCCAGCTGCCGGCGCCCGGCGGGGCCGAGGTCGTCGCGGATGCACGCCGGATTCGTGAGCGCGAGCGCCGCGCGCGCCTGCTGGGCGGAACGCGCAGGCATCGCCAGCACGCGCCGGTACGCTGCCCCGTCGTAGCAGAAGCGCAGGCGCCCCTGCTTTTCGAAGGAAACGAGCTGCACGCCGTGGCGCGCGGCGACGTCGAGGTGCGCCGCGAGGGCGCGCTGCGCAACCCTTCCCGTCACGCCGGCCGACGCTCGCGCGGCCAGCCGCCCCGCCAGCGCGCCAATGGCGTCGAGCGCGTCGACGCCGGCGGGCCCGTTCAGGGTTTCCGCGGGCGCGGCCTCGAGGTAGGCCGCCGCGAAGCCCAGGCCGAGCGCTTCGCTCCCCGGCGCATCGCGCAGAAAGCGCAGCACCGCGAGCAGCTCCGGCGCCGCGTCCGCGCCCAGCGACAGGCGGCGCACGCGATCCGCGATGACGTACCCGCCGCGCTCCCGCCGGTAGTCGTAGACGCGCAGGAACCCCGGCGCCTCGCCGCGCACTTCCACGATCTCGCCCTGCCAGAGGAACGCGTGCGGCCGCGCCCGCTCGCCCGGCGCCGCACGAAGCCCGACCTCATCCCGCAGCACGAGGGCGAGCTCGGCGGCCGGCGCCGGGCACGCGACGATGAGCGCCGCGGCGGCCGCGGCGACGCGCTTCACTTCCCGCCCAGGAGCCGCGAGCCGATGAAGCCGCCGTCGGCCGGCGGCGGCGCGACGATCACCTGGATCTTGTCCGAGAGCTTGTCGACGAGCGCCTTCTGCACGAGGAGCGGATGCCTGGTGAGGAGCGCGCCCTCGCGCGACATCTGCTCGGCGTTCGCCTTGCCGATCTGCTCGAGCCGGTAGGCCTCGGCCTCGGCGAGCCGCTGGCGTGCGTCGGCTTCGCCCTGCGCCTCGATGCGGCGCGCCTCGGCGCTGCCCTCGGCGCGCCGGACGTGGGCGACGCGCTCGGCCTCGGCCTCGAGCTTGCGCTGCTCGACCTGGCGCTGCTTGAACGGCAGCACGTGCTGCATGGCCTCCTCCTGCGCGCGCGCGGCGATCACCTGCTCGCGCGCGGCCGCCTCGGCGCGCAGCTCGCGCCGCACCTTGTCGGCCTGCGCCTCGAGCTCGGTCTCCTTCACCCGCTTGTCCTTGAGCTCGAGCGTGTAGCGCATCTTTTCCGAGGCGAGCTCCTCGGCGAGCAGCGCCTCCATGCCGCGCCGGTAGTCCGACGGCAGGTCCACCCGGCCGACCAGGACGTTGCGCAGCACGACGCCGTCGCGGGCGAGCCGCGGCCCGAGCTCGTCCTCGATCGCGCGCTGGATCTCGGCGCGCTTGGTGGAGAAGATCTCGCGCACGGTGTAGCGGGCGAAGACCTTGTAGATCACGCCCTGCACCGCCGGCTCGACGATGCTTCCGGCGAGGTCCTCGGGCAGGGTGTTCCACAGCGCGCGCAGCCGCTGCGGGTCGAGCGCATAGCGCACCGTGAGGTCGATGCCGATCGACAGGCCTTCGACCGACTGGAAGGGGGCGGGCCCGTCGGCGCGCACGCTGTCGACGGGACGGTAGATCCGGTCGCGCACGGAGAATAGGCGGGCCAGGTGCAGCCCCGGCAGGACGAGCGCGCCGCCGTCGCGCCATTCCGTGACGTCGCCGGTCAGGCGATTCGCGCGCACGCCGACCTCGCCCCGCCCCGCTGTGACCACCGGCGGGTGCGCGTAGAGGGCGTAGCCGGCGGCGGACGCGATCGCGATCAGGATCAGCAGGACGCGGCCCGCCGCGAGCCGCTCGATCAACCCTTCGCCCACGGACCGGAGCCTCTGGAGCACGCGCTGGAGCATGCGGCGCATTTCAGCGCCGGCGTGCGGCGAAGCGATGCCCGCGCGCGGGAAATCCGCGGCTCAATGATGGCGAAGGGCGGGCGGCGCCTGCGGGTAAGATCGCCTCCGGGAGGAAACGCCATGCAGGGACTGAAAGGCAAGACCGCCATCGTCACCGGCGGCGCGGCGGGCATCGGCGCGGCGATCGTCGAGCGCTTCAAGGCCGAGGGCACCAAGGTCGTCGTCTTCGACCTGCAGGGCAGCCCCAAGGTCGACATCACGGACTACGACGCCGTGAAGAAGGCGGTCGAGGCGGCCGGACCCGTGGACATCCTCGTCAACAACGCCGGCTGGGACATGTTCCGGCCGTTCCTGCAGACCGACCCGGCCTTCTGGCAGAAGATCCTCGCCATCAACCTGGTCGGACCGATGAACGTCCTGCATTGCGTGCTGCCCGGCATGGTGGCGCGCGGCGGCGGCAAGGTGGTGAGCATCGCTTCCGACGCCGGGCGCGTGGGCTCCTCGGGCGAAGCGCCCTATTCCGCGTGCAAGGGCGGCATCATTGCGATGACCAAAACGCTCGCGCGCGAGCTCGCCGGCAAGGGCGTGCGCCTCAACTGCGTCTGCCCCGGGCTCACCGAGACCGGGATGCTGGAATCGTTCATGCAAGGTGCGGGCAACCCCGACAAGCTGCGGCAGGCCTACACGCGCGCGGTGCCGATCGGACGGCTGGGAAAACCCGAGGACATCGCCGGCGCGGTGCTGTTCCTCGCGAGCGACGATGCCGAATTCATTACCGGCCAGACGATCAGCGTATCCGGCGGGCTGACGATGGCCGGCTAGGGGAGCTTCTCCTCCGCGCACAGGTCCTGCGTGCCGCGCGCCCGGTCGAACAGGCCCTGCGCGAGCACAGAAATACCGCCGGTCATGGCCGCGGCGGCGCCCGCCGCCGCGCCCTTGGCGCCCACGCTGAGGCGCGGGCTCGCCAGCGTGCCGGCGATCTCGATGAACGGCGTGGCGAACATGCCGGCGCTGATGCCGATGCCCGTGCGCGGACGGGTGTTGAAGTCGACGTCCAGCGCCTCCGTATGCAGATCGACGTGCCCGGCGGCGACCACAGCCACCTTCCGCGTCTGCATGAACATGGGCTCCAGTGTGGCCTGACCATCGACGATCTTGCCGCGGATGACGCCGCAGTCGAGCTGCGTATAGGGGTCCTGCTCGGCGAACGGATTGAGCTTGCCGACCAGCTCGCCGAGCAGGTCGCCGCCGACCACCGCGGCCAGGCCGCCGCCGATCTTGCCAGGTCCGGCGCTCACGAGGATCGTGCCGTTCGCGCCCGCGGCCAGCTCGCGCGCGGACGCGCCTCTCGCCTCGATCCGCACCTGCGCGCCGGTCGCCGGCACCTCTTCCGGCGCGATCTCCCCGCCCGCGCCCAGGCCGAGACGCAGCGCCTTCGCGTCGAGATCGACGGCGAGATCGGCCTTGCGGCCGCCCGACGGCGAGAGCTTCACGCTTGCCCCGAGGGTGCCGCCAACGCCGCCGCGCGCGCGCGCCTCCAGCACGGCCTTGCCGCCGGCCGCGGAGAGGGTCGCGTCCAGGTCCTTCAGCGAGCCCGCCGCGATGCGCAGCTCGCCAATGGCGACGTGCACGCGCGCGTCGACGTCCTTCAGGGCGTCGAGCGGCAGCGGCGCTTCGCCGAACACGTACTTCGCCTTGGGCTTGCGCGCCGGCTTCGCCTCGGCGGTCTTGCCCTCGAGGATCGGGTTGAGGTCGATGCGCGGCGAACTCAGCGCCGCGTCCACGCGGCGCTTGTCTCGACCCCGCATCGCGAACCTGAGCGCGAAGTTGCTCTTCGCGAGCCGGCCTTTCGCGTCCTTCAGCTCGACACGCTCGCCGCTCACCACGAGGCGGCCGTCGAACGACAAGGGAGCCGCCGGCAGCCCGGACCGCAGCTTCGCCAGGTCGGCCACCTGCAGTCCCACTTTCAGGTCGGCGCGCGGTTCGCCGCCGGTCCCCAGCGTGCCCGCCGCCGTGGCCGTCGCGCCCGCGATCCCGACGCTCGCGTCGTCGAGCCTGATCTCGTCGCGCGACGCCGCCACGCGGGCGCCCGCCTTGAGCGCGCCGGCCGGCACGCCCTCCACGCCGAACGCCTTCGCAACGCGCGCGGCGTCCGCGACGGACGCATCCACTTTGA
>DASUFW010000023.1:0-7124 GCA_036274335.1 Burkholderiales bacterium
CCCGAGACCCTGCAGGAGGCCTTCGTCGCCACCAACACCGGCCGCATGGAGTCCTTCTCGTTCGTCTCGCCCATGGCGTACACGCTCGAGTACCTGATGTTCTGGACCGATACGACCAAGATCATCACCTACGGCATCGCCTCCGGGCTGGGCGTGATCGCCGGGTCCGCGGCCTATGCGCTCGCCTCGCGGACGTTCCGCTGGGAGGGCTTCCGCGACGCCGAGGACACCGCCAACCACGTGGTCGGCGGAATCCTGATGGGCTTTGGGGGCATTACGGCGCTGGGCTGCACGGTCGGGCAAGGCATCACCGGCATCTCGACCCTGGCGCTCGGCTCCTTCCTCACCTTCGGGGCGATCGTGGCGGGCGCGGCGCTCACCATGAAGTACCAGTACTGGCGCATGGGCGGCTGAGCCCCCGGTAAAATACGGCGGATGAAGGCCGCCGTTCTCGCGTTCTCCCTTGCCGTCCTGCCCGCCGCCGCCCTCGCGCAGGCGACCCACACCATAAAGCTGCTGACGCCGGACACGGCGGTGAAGGCGGCGCAAGCGGCGCTCAAGAAGTGCCGCGACAACGGCTTCCAGGCGACGGTGGCGGTCGTCGACCGGATGGGCGTCGTCCAGGTCCTGATCCGCGACCGCTATGCGGGCCCGCACACCGTGCGCATGGCGCGCGCCAAGGCCTACACGGCGGTGAGCTTCCGCACCAATACGGCGGAGCTCGCCGAGGCCACCCAGGCGGGCCGGCCGCAAAGCGGCGTCCGCGATCTTCCGGGCGTGGCCGCGGTGGGCGGCGGCCTGATGATCGAGGCGGGCGGGTCGCTCCTGGGGGCGATCGGGGTGTCGGGGGCGCCGGGCGGCAAGGAAGACGACGCGTGCGCCGCGGCGGGCATTGCGGCGATCCGCGACGACATCGAGTTCTGACCAAGGCGAAAGAGGATTCCGAGGATGGACAAGGCATTGCTATCGAAGACCGCAGCGGCCATGGTCGCGCGCGGCAAGGGGGTGCTGGCGGCCGACGAGTCGAGCGGCACCTGCGAGAAGCGCTTCAAGTCGGTCAACGTCGAGTGCACGGAGGAGAGCCGGCGCACCTATCGGGGGCTGCTGTTCACCACGCCGGGGGTCGAGCAGTACGTCTCGGGCGTGATCCTCTTCGACGAGACCCTCCGCCAGAAGACCCACGACGGCACGCCGTTCCCGGCTTACCTGGCCGGCAAGGGCATCCTTCCGGGCATCAAGGTGGACAAGGGCGCGATGGACCTGGCGCTCTGCCCCGGCGAGAAGGTCACCGAGGGACTGGACGGCCTGCGCCCCCGGCTGGCCGAATACTTCACGCTCGGCGCCCGCTTCGCGAAGTGGCGTGCCGTGATCACGATCGGGGAGGGCATCCCCAGCCACGCCTGCCTCTACGCCAACGCGCATGCGCTCGCGCGCTACGCGGCGCTCTGCCAGGAGGCGTCGATCGTGCCGATGATCGAGCCCGAGGTGCTGCTCGACGGCGCGCACAGCGTGGAGCGCTGCGAAGAGGTGACCGAGGCAACCCTGCGCGCCACCTACGCGGCCTGCGCCGCGCACAACGTCTCGGTCGAGCACCTGATCCTCAAGACGAGCATGGTGGTCTCCGGCAAGGAGCACCCGCGGCAGGCGCCGGTCGACGAGGTCGCCGAGCGCACGGTGCGCGTGCTCAAGCGCACGGTGCCCGCCGCGCAGCCCGGCGTCGTCTTCCTGTCGGGCGGGCAGTCGGACGAGGCGGCCACCGCGCACCTCAACGCGATGGCAGCGATGAAGGGCCTGCCGTGGCCGCTCACTTTTTCGTATTCGCGCGCGCTGCAGAACCCGGCGCTGAAGACCTGGCGCGGCGAAGCGAAGAACGCGACTGCCGCGCAGAAGGCCTTCCACCACCGCGCGCACATGAACGGCCTCGCGGCCATGGGCAAATGGAAACCGGAGCTGGAAAGGAAAGCCGCTTGAACAACGCGCTGTTTGAATCGAGCCTGAAGAGCCTGCCGCGCCTCGGACGCGGCAAAGTGCGAGACATCTACGGCGTCGGCGACGACAAGATGCTGATCGTCACCAGCGATCGCCTCTCGGCGTTCGACGTCGTCCTCCCCGACCCGATCCCCGACAAGGGACGGGTGCTGAACGAGATGGCCAACTTCTGGTTCGGCAAGCTCGGCCACATCGTGCCGAACCAGCTGACCGGCATCGACCCCGAGACCGTGGTGAAAGACCCGGCCGAGAAGGCCCAGGTCAAGGGCCGCTCGGTGGTGGTGAAGAAGCTGAAGCCCCTGCCGATCGAGGCGGTGGTGCGCGGCTACATCATCGGCTCGGGCTGGAAGGATTACCAGAAGACGGGCAAGGTCTGCGGCCTCGCGCTGCCGCAGGGCCTCAAGCAGGCGCAGAAGCTCCCTGAGCCGATCTTCACGCCGGCCACCAAGGCCGAGGAAGGGCACGACGAGAACATCTCGTTCGAGGAGGTGGAGAAGCTGGTCGGCAAGGACGTCGCGGCGAAGGTGCGCGACATCTCGATCCGCCTCTACAAGGAGGCTTCCGAGTTTGCCGCCACCAAGGGCATCATCATCGCCGACACCAAGTTCGAGTTCGGGACCGACGCGAAGGGCAACCTGATGCTGATCGACGAGGTGCTGACGGCCGATTCCTCGCGTTTCTGGCCCGCGGATTCCTACCAGGTGGGCATCAGCCCCCCCTCTTATGACAAGCAGTTCGTGCGCGACTACCTCGAGACGCTCGACTGGGACAAGACGCCGCCGGCGCCGAAGCTTCCGACCGAGGTGATCGCCCGGACCTCGCAGAAATACCGCGAGGCCCTCGAGAAGCTCACCGGGAGGTCGCTCTGATGATCGGCATCGTGATGGGGTCCGCCAACGACTGGGACGTGATGAAGGCCGCGGCGAAGATGCTGGAGGACTTCGGCATCGCCTACGATGCCCGCGCCATGTCCGCGCACCGCACGCCGCACGCCGCCGCCGAATGGGCCGAAGGCGCCGAGAAGCGCGGCCTGAAGGCGATCATCGCCGCTGCGGGCGGCGCGGCGCACCTCGCGGGCGTGGTCGCCGCGCACACGACGCTCCCCGTGCTCGGCGTGCCGATGCCTTCGAAGCACCTGCAGGGCCTGGATTCGCTGCTCTCCACCGTGCAGATGCCCAAGGGCATCCCGGTGGCCACCTTCGCCATCGGCGAGGCGGGCGCGGCGAACGCGGCGCTCTTCGCGGTGGCGCTGCTCGCGCTCTCCGACAAGGCCATGGCCGCGAAGCTCGCCGAGTTCAGGAAGAAGCAGACCGAAGCGGTCCTGAAAGCAGCGCCGCTCAAGCTGTGAGCGACGACGTCTGGCTCGCCGCGGAAGTCCTCAGGCGCGGCGGGCTGGTCGGCTTTCCCACCGAGACCGTGTACGGGCTGGGGGCGGACGCGGCCAGCGCGGAGGCGGTCGCGCGGCTCTACGCCGTGAAGCGCCGCCCTGCGGACCATCCGGTGATCGTGCACTTCGCCGATGCGGCGTCCGCCTTTGCCTGGGCGCGCGACGTGCCCGAGAGCGCGCGCAAGCTGGCCGCGCGATTCTGGCCCGGCCCGCTCACCCTGATCCTCAAGCGCTCCCCCAGGGCCTATGACTTCGTGACCGGCGGGCAGGACACGATCGGCCTGCGCGTGCCCTCGCACCCGGTCGCGCGGGCGTTGCTCAAGGCCTTCGGCGGCGCCATCGCCGCGCCCTCGGCGAACCGCTTCGGGCAGATCTCGCCCACCACCGCGGCGCACGTGCGCCGGGATCTGGGCGAGGACGTGGACATGGTGCTGGACGGCGGGCCGAGCGAAGTCGGCATCGAGTCGACCATCGTCGATCTGTCGGGCGAAGGCGCGGTGCTGCTGCGGCCCGGGCGAATTGCCAGGCCGGAACTCGAAGCCGCGCTGGGCTCCCTCCTCCAGGAAAAGCGCGCCGACTCGCCGCGCCACTCGGGCGGGCTCGAGCGCCACTACGCGCCGCGCACGCCCGCGCGGCTCGTGCCGCCCCACGAGCTCGACCGCGAGATCGCCCGCCTCGGCGACAAGGTCGCGGTGCTCGCCTTCTCGCGTCCGGACGAGCGCGTCGAGTACTGGCTGCGCATGCCGCGCGAGCCGCTCGGCTATGCGCAGCGCCTGTACGCGGCGTTGCGCGAGCTGGACGAGGCGGGCTGCGAGAGTATCCTCGTCGAAGCGCCGCCCGAGACGCCGGAATGGGCCGGGGTACGGGATCGGCTGCTGCGGGCCACTTCGTGAAATATTTCCTGTGGGTTGCGCTGTTAGCGCTAGCAGGCTGCGCTCATACCTCGACCCGGATCGAATCCGGAGGGAGCACCGTCACGACCACGACCGGCATCTCGGTGGGCTTCAGCGGCCAGGCCAGTCCCGCCGCCTGGGCGCTGGTCGGCATCGGCGTGATCGCCTGGGGCAACGCATACTCGGCGTCGCCGACCCCGCCCCTCGATGCGAGCCGCCGCGTGAACGAGGTCGATTGCACTCAGCCGATCCTGGATTGGTCGGCGAACCTGAAGTGCCGCTAGCGCGATGGAAACAGTCGATACCTATTGCCTATTGCCCGATGACGCCGACCTCGTCGGCGTGCTCGACCGGCTGTTCCGGTTCACGGACGATCTGTATCACGGGGACGATCGGACCCATCCGGTCGGCTCGGGACAGGAGGCGGCCGCGGCGTTCGCGAGCCTGATGCGCAACGGCGATGCCGTGCGGCTGAAAGACTCCCGGATCGAAGGCACGCGGGGCGGCTGGCTCTACCGTCTCGAGGACGGCGCGGCGGTGGTCGGGCTCTCGGGCGACGCGGCGATCCCGGGCGAAGTGTTCCGGCGCAAGCTCCGCCAGGCGGTGCCCGGCGGCCAGTGCTGCACCATCGGCGACCAGCCGCCGCCGATGAATCGGGCAGCCTTCCAGCGCGCCTCGGGAGGGCGGGGCTCGCGCCGGGCGGGCTGATCCGGCAGGGCGGACCGGCGCCGACCGGCCCGCCGCTCGTGAGAGGATTGGGGATGCCGAACGCCAGTCCCGTGTGGCCCCGAGGCGTCCCGCGCGTGGGCGAGGTCGCCCGCCGCACGCGCGAGGTCGCGGCGAGCGACATCGAGCGCTTCACCGAGATCAGCGGCGACCGCAACCCCCTGCACTACGACGAAGCGGCGGCGAAGAAGACGCGCTTCGGCGGCATCGTCGTGCAGGGCGGCGTAACGAGCGCCATCCTCAACGCCGTGGTCGCCGAGGACCTGCCGGGTCCGGGTACCGTATTCCTGCAGGTGAACTGGACCTTCAAGGCGCCGGTGCGGCCCGGCGACACCATCACGGGCGAAGTGAAGGTCACGAAAGTGCGCGAGGACAAGCCGATCACCGAGCTCGAGACGCGCGTGCTGCTCGCCGACGGCACGGTGGTGCTCGAGGGCACCGCGGCCTGCTACACGATGCCGCTCGGCTGAGGCGATGCTCGGCGCGATCGACCGCCAGATCCGGCCCCTGTCCGGGCTGCAGGTCGAGTCGCTCGCGTGGGGCGCCGCGGGGCTGGTCGCCCTCCTCGACTACGCGAGCGGCTACGAGGTGTCGTTTTCGTTCTTTTACCTTGCCCCAGTCTCGCTCGCCGCATGGTACGCGGGGCGCGGCGCGGCGGTACGCGTCGCGCTGCTGTCCGGCCTGAGCTGGTTTGGCGCGGACCTGCTCTCGGGCCACGTCTATACCCACCCGGCGATCCCCTACTGGAACGCGGTCGTGCGGCTGGGCATCTTTCTGGTCACCGGGCTCCTGATCGCGGCGCTGCAGGCGAGCCTGCAGCGCCAGCGAGCGCTCGCGCGCACCGACGCGCTCACCGGACTGTACGGCCGGCGCGCGTTCGAGGAGCGCCTGGAGCACGATCTCGCGCTCGCGCGGCGCCACGGCCGGCCGCTCACGCTGGTCTACGTGGATCTCGACAACTTCAAGACGCTGAACGACGCGCAAGGCCACGCGGCGGGCGACGAGGCCCTGCGCCGCACGGCGCGCATCCTGGAGGGCGCGACGCGGCGCACCGACACGGTCGCCCGGCTGGGGGGCGACGAATTCGCGCTGGTGCTGCCGGAAACGGCGCGCGCCGGCGCGGAAGGCGTGGTCGGCAAGGCGCGCGACGAGCTGCGCGCGGCGCTCTCGGCGATGTCGCCGCAGCTCGGCTGCAGCGCCGGCGTGATAACGTTCCGCGAGATCCCGGAGAGCGCGGAGGCGGCGGTGCGGGCGGCGGATGCCCTCATGTACAGGGCCAAGCAGCAGGGCAAGGGCGGCGTGGTGTACGAGGAAGCGGGAGCACGCCGCTGATCCGCGCGGCACGATGAACCGGACGCGCTGGACCCTGGCTGCCGCCGCGGGCGTGGCGGCGCTGGTCGCGATCGTCGCGGTGAGCTGGCGCGTCCCCGCACGCGCCCCGAAGCCCGCGGCGCCCGCGGCGCCGGCGCAGTTCGTCGGGTCGACCGGCTGCGCGGGGTGCCACGCGGAGGCTTTCGCGCGCTGGCAGGGATCCCAGCACGCGCTCGCCATGCAGCACGCCACGGACAAGACGGTGCTCGGCGACTTCGGCAGCGCGACGTTCCGCTACGCCGGCGTGGAATCGACCTTCTCCCGGCGCGACGGCCGCTTCATCGCGCGCACGGACGGCGCGGACGGCAAGCTCGCCGACTTCGAGATCAAGTACACCTTCGGCGTCTACCCGCTGCAGCAGTACCTGGTCGAATTTCCCGATGGCCGGCTGCAGGCGCTGTCGATCGCCTGGGACGCGCGGCCGAAGGACGCGGGCGGCCAGCGCTGGTTCCACCTCTATCCGAAGGAGAAAATCGATTTTCGCGACGAACTGCACTGGACGAAGCGCGCGCAGAACTGGAACTTCATGTGCGCCGACTGCCATTCCACCAACGTGAGGAAGAACTACGACGCCGCGAGCGACACCTTCAAGACCACGTGGTCGGAAATCAGCGTCGGCTGCGAGGCCTGCCACGGCCCCGGCTCGCGGCACGTCGCCGACCCGAAGCAGCCCCTGGCGAAACCGGGGCTGGAAGCCTGCGCGCAGTGCCATTCGCGCCGCGCGCAAATCGCGGAAGGCTTTCACGGCGGAGAGCGCT
>DASUFW010000024.1:0-8887 GCA_036274335.1 Burkholderiales bacterium
AGCACGTGCTTGGTGTCCCCGTGCGAGGCGTAAGCGCAGATGTTGACGTCGGACTGCTGGGTGCGCGTCGGCATGCCCGTGGAGGGCCCGCCGCGCTGCACGTCGATGATCACCGCCGGGATCTCGGCGAAGTAGGCGAGGCCGATGAACTCGCTCATCAGCGAGATGCCCGGGCCCGAGGTGGCGGTGAAGGCCCGCGCGCCGTTCCAGCCCGCGCCGGTCACGATGCCGATCGAGGCGAGCTCGTCCTCGGCCTGGATGATGGCGAACTTGTTCTTGCCGGTGTCCTTGTCCACGCGCAGGCGCGAGCAGTAGCGCTGGAAGGCTTCCGCGAGCGAGGACGAGGGCGTGATCGGGTACCAGGCGCACACGGTGGCGCCGCCGTACACGCAGCCGAGGGCCGCCGCGGCGTTGCCTTCCATGAAGATCTTGTCGCCGACGCTGAACGCGCGCTTCACCTTGAGCCCGAGCTGCCCTTTGAGCTTCTCGTTGGCGTAGTTGAAGCCCATCTGGAACGCCGTGACGTTGGGCTTGAGGAGCTTCTCCTTGCCCTTGTACTGTTCGCCGATCAGCTCGGCGATGACGCCGGGCTCGATGTCCATGAGGGACGCGAGCGCCCCGAGGTACATGATGTTCTTGAACAGCTGCCGCTCGCGCGCGTCGGTGTAGGTCTGCGCGCAGATCTCGGTGAGCGGCATGCCGATCACGTTCACGTCGTCGCGGAACCGGCCCGGCGGCAGCGACTTGGTGTTGTCGTAGAACAGGTACCCGCCCGACTCGATTTCCTTCACGTCCTGCACCCAGGTCTGCGGGTTCATGGCGACCATCAGGTCGACGCCGCCGCGCCGCCCGAGGTGGCCCTTCTCCGTGACGCGCACCTCGTACCAGGTGGGCAGGCCCTGGATGTTGGAGGGGAAGATGTTCCTCGGCGAGACCGGGATGCCCATGCGCAGGAAGCTCTTCGCGAACAGCTCGTTCGCGGAGGCCGAGCCCGAGCCGTTGACGTTGGCGAACTTGACGACGAAGTCGTTCAGCGCCTCGATGCGCTTCATAAGGTCAGGCCGCTTTCTTCTGGGGGTGGTTCCGGCAGCCGGGGCCGGCGTGGGTGAGGTCGAGCAGGAACTTCTGCATGTCCCAGGCGCCGGTCGGGCAGCGCTCGGCGCACAGGCCGCAGTGCAGGCAGACGTCCTCGTCCTTCACCATGACGCGGCCGGTCTTCAGGCCGTCCTGCACGTACAGGTCCTGCGTCAGGTTCTTCGCCGGCGCGGACAGGCGCGCGCGCAGGTCCTTTTCCTCGCCGTCGGCCACGAAGGAGATGCAGTCCATCGGGCAGATGTCCACGCAGGCGTCGCACTCGATGCACACCTTGGACGTGAACACCGTCTGCACGTCGCAGTTGAGGCAGCGCTGCGCCTCCTTCCACGCGGTCTGCGGGTCGAAGCCGAGCTCGACCTCGGCCTTGACGTTCTTCAGCGTCAGCTTGATGTCGCGCCAGGGCACCTTGTAGCGCGCGTCGGGGGCGATCTCGCTGTCGTAGCTCCACTCGTGGATGCCCATCTTCTGCGAGAGCAGGTTGACCTGGGGCGCCGGGCGCTCGCGCAGGTCCTCGCCGTTCAGCAGCTTGTCGATGGAGATGGCGGCGTCGTGGCCGTGCGCCACCGCCCAGATGATGTTCTTCGGGCCGAAGGCCGAGTCCCCGCCGAAGAAGACGTTCTTCGCGCTGGACTGGAAGGTCACCTTGTCCAGCACCGGCAGGCCCCATTGGTCGAACTTGATGCCGGCGTCCTTCTCGATCCAGGGGAAGGCGTTCTCCTGCCCCACCGCCACCAGCACGTCGTCGCACTCGAAGGTCTGGTCGGGATCGCCCGTGGGAATCAGCTTGCGGCGCCCCTTCTCGTCGTACACGGCCTTCACGCTCTCGAAGGTCATGCCGGTCAGCTTGCCCTTGTCGTGCAGGAAGGCCTTGGGCACGAGGAAGTTGAGGATCGGGATGCCCTCGTGCTGCGCGTCCTCCTTTTCCCAGGGGCTCGCCTTCATCTCCTCGAACCCCGAGCGCACGATGACCTTCACGTCCTCGCCGCCGATGCGCTTGGAGGTGCGGCAGCAGTCCATCGCGGTGTTGCCGCCGCCCAGCACGATCACGCGCTTGCCGATGCGCGTCGTGTGCCCGAAGGAGACCGACGACAGCCAGTCGATGCCGATGTGGATGTTCTTCGCGGCTTCCTTGCGCCCCGGGATGTCGAGGTCGCGCCCGCGCGGCGCCCCGGAGCCGACGAAGATCGCGTCGTAGCCCTCGGCCATCAGCTTCTTCATGGACTCGATCTTGTGGCCGCCCTTGAACTCGACGCCGAGGTCGAGGATGTACTCCACCTCCTCGTCGATCACCTCGAGGGGCAGGCGAAAGCGCGGGATCTGCGACCAGATCATGCCGCCCGCGCGCGGGTCCTGGTCGAACACCGTGACCGAGTAGCCGAGCGGCGCGAGGTCGCGCGCCACGGTGAGCGAGGCGGGGCCGGCGCCCACGCAGGCGATCTTCCGGCCGTTCTGCTTCGCCGCCTTCTTCGGCATGCGCGCCTTGACGTCGGCGGCGTCCTTGTTGTCGGCGGCGACGCGCTTCAGGCGGCAGATGGCGACGGGCTCGGGGCGGGCCTGGTTCTCCTCCTCGACGCGGCCGCGCCGGCAGGCGGGCTCGCAGGGCCGGTCGCAGGTGCGCCCGAGGATGCCGGGGAAGACATTGGAATTCCAGTTGACCATGTAGGCATCGGAATACCGGCCTTGCGCGATCAAGCGGATGTATTCGGGAACCGGGGTGTGGGCGGGGCACGCCCACTGACAATCGACAACTTTATGAAAGTAGTCGGGATTCTTGATGTCTGTGGGCTGCAACTCCTCGTCTCCTTGCGCCGCCGTTTTATGGCCCGGGGGACTGGGACGGCTGGTGCAGGGGCAAGTCTACTCCCGCTTGGACGCGGGGGAAAGTCTTAGGATTCAAAAACCTGCAGGATTCTTCGCCCAGATCAAACGAAATCCACCCCCTCCGCCGACAGCGGCAGCTTGCGCAGGGGCTTGCCGAGCAGGCGAGAGGCCGCGTTGGCGAGCGCCGGCCCGATGACGGGTGTACCGGGCTCGCCCACGCCGGTGGGCTTTTCCGCCGAGCGCACGAGGTGCACCTCGATGCGCGGCATCTGCGCCATGCGCAGCACCGTGTAGTCGTGGAAGTTGGACTGCTCCACCTCCCCGCCCTTCAGGGTGATGGCGCCGGTGAGCGCCGCCGAGAGCCCGAAGCCGATGCCCGACTCCATCTGCCGGCGCACGATGTGCGGGTTGACCGCAACCCCGCAGTCCACCGCGCACACCACCCGGTCGAGGTGCAGGCCGTCCTTGCGGCGCGAGACCTCGACCACCTGCGCCACGAGGGTGTTGAAGGACTCGTGCACGGCGACGCCGCGCGCGCGGCCCTTGCCGAGGGCGCTTCCCCAGCTGGCGCGCCGGGCGGCGAGCTCCAGCACGCGGCGATGGCGCGGATGCTTCGCGAGCAGCTGGCGGCGCATCGCAACGGGGTCCTTGCCCGCGGCGCGCACCACCTCGTCGAGGAACGTCTCGGTCGAATAGGCGGTGTGCGTGGAGCCCACCGAGCGCCACCATTGCACCGGCACGCCCATCTTCGGCGAGTGCAGGTCCACGCGCAGGTTCGGAATCGCGTAGGGCAGGCTGGCGGCGCCCTCCACCGACGTGCCGTCGACGCCGTTCTTCACCAGCATCGACTCGAACGCGGTGCCGGTGAGGATCGACTGCCCGACGATGCGGTGCGTCCAGGCGACGAGGTTGCCCTTCGCATCCAGCCCCGCCTTGAGCGCGTGGTAGTACATCGGCCGGTAGAAGCCGCCGCGCATGTCGTCCTCGCGCGACCAGACGAGCTTCACCGGGCGCGCGCCGCCCGCCGCCTTGCAGATCGCCGCCGCTTCGAGCACGTAGTCCGACACGGGATTCGCGCGCCGGCCGAAGCTGCCGCCGGCGTAGAGCATGTGGATCTTCACCTGCCCGGGCTTGATCCCGAGCAGGCCCGCGACTGCGTACTGGTCGCCCGTGTGCAGCTGCTCGCCGTTCCAGATTTCTGCGCCGTCTGCGTCGAGCCGCACCACGCAGTTCATCGGCTCCATGCTGGCGTGCGCGAGGTACGGAAACTCGTACGCGGCTTCCAGCACCCGCGCGGCGCCCGCGAGCGCCTTGTCCGCGTCGCCGTCGTTGCGCGCCACCGTGCCCGGCGAGCCGGCGAGGCGCCGGTACTCGGCCATGATCTCGTCCGAGCCGAGCCGGAACGCCGCGCTCTCGTCCCATTCGATGGACAGCGCATCGCGCCCCTTCTTCGCCGCCCAGTAGTCCTCGGCGAGCACCGCCACGCCGCTCCAGGCGGGCGAGCTGTAGCCCACCACGTCGACCACGCCCTTCACCTGCTTCGCGCGCGAGGCGTCGAACGACTTCGGCTTCCCGCCGAAGCGCGGCGGGTGCGCGACGAGCGCCGTGAGCATCCCCGGCAGCTTCACGTCCTGCGTGAAGCGCGCCGTGCCGCTCGACTTGTCGGCGCGGTCCACGCGCGGCACGTGCTTGCCGATGTAGACGAAGCGCTTGGGGTCCTTGAGCCGCACGTCTGCCGGCACCGGCTGCTCGGCGGCGGCGGCGGCGAGCGCGCCGAAGCTCGCGCGCTTGCCCGAGGCGTGGCCGAGCTGGCCCCTGGTGACGCGCACGCTCTCCGGCGCCACGCCCCAGCGCTGGGCCGCGGCCGCGACCAGCATGGCGCGCGCGGCGGCGCCCGCCTTGCGCATCTGCTCGTAGCTGTTGGCGATGGCGGTCGAGCCGCCGGTGCCCTGCGCCGGGCCCCAGAAGAGATTGTTGTAGCGCGACGCGTCCGCCGGCGCCCCCTCGACGCGGATCTGCGACCAGTCGGCGTCCAGCTCCTCGGCGACGAGCGTCGCGAGGCCCGTGTAGGTGCCCTGCCCCATCTCGAGGTGCTTGGCGATCACGGTCACCGTGTTGTCGGCGCCGATGCGCACGAAGGCGTTGGGCGCGAAGGCGCCTTCGGCGCCCAGGGCAGCGGTCTTGCCCGGACCGGACTGCGCGAGCGCGTGCGGCAGCGCCACCGCGAGGGTCAGGCCGGCGCCCGTCTGCAGGAACTCGCGCCGCGAGACGTTGATGATGCGGGTCATGCGAGCCCCTTCGCCGCGCGCTTGATCGCAGCCCGGATCTCGACGTAGGTCGCGCAGCGGCAGATATTGCCGGTCATCGCTTCGTCGATCTGCGCGTCGGTGGGCTTCGCGTGCTTCTCCAGCAGCGCCGCGGCGCTCATGATCTGCCCGGACTGGCAGTAGCCGCACTGCGGCACCTCCTCGGTGATCCAGGCAGCCTGCACGGCCCGGCCGGCCTCGCTCGCCGCGACGCCCTCGATGGTGCGGATCTTCTTCCCGGCGACCGCGGACACCGGCGTCACGCACGAGCGGATCGCTTCGCCCTCCACGTGCACCGTGCAGGCGCCGCACAGCGCCATGCCGCAGCCGAACTTGGTGCCGGTCAGGTCGAGCTTGTCGCGCAGCGCCCACAGCAGCGGCATGTCCGGCTCCGCGTCCACGCTCAGGGTCTTGCCGTTGACGTCCAGTTCCATGGGGCCCTCCGATCGGGCGCGGTGTATATTCGCCATCGTAGGACGATCGCATCGCAATGGGAATGCCGAACCGGGAATGACGAGCCAGCTCGACGCGCTGAAAACCCATTCGCTCGTCGTGGCCGATACCGGCGACGTCGAGGCCGTGGCGCGCTGGAAGCCGCAGGATGCGACCACCAACCCGTCGCTGCTGCTCGCCGCGGCCCAGGATCCCCGCTACCGCGCGCTGGTCGACGAGGCCCTCGAGCGCGGCCAGCGCAACCCGGAGGCGACGCTCGAATGGCTGTTCGTGGTGTTCGGCCGCGAGATCCTGACCCACGTGAAGGGCCGCGTCTCCACCGAAGTCGACGCGCGCCTGTCGTTCGACACGGAGGGCTCCATTGCCAAGGCGAAGCGCTTCATCGAGCGCTACGACGCGGTCGGCGTCGGCCGCGAGCGGGTGCTGATCAAGCTGGCGAGCACCTGGGAAGGCGTGTGCGCCGCCGAGCGCCTCGAGCGCGAGGGCATCCACTGCAACATGACCCTGCTCTTCTCCTTCGCGCAGGCGGTCGCCTGCGCCGACGCCGGCGCGACGCTCATCTCGCCGTTCGTGGGCCGCATCTACGACTGGCACAAGGCGGCGCGCAGGCTCGAGGACATCCCGCTCGAGGAGGACCCCGGGGTCGCCTCGGTCACGCGCATCTATCGCTATTACAAGAAGTTCGGCTACCCGACGCAGGTGATGGGCGCGAGCTTCCGCAAGACCGGCCAGATCCTGCGGCTGGCGGGCTGCGACCTGCTCACCATCGCGCCCGACCTGCTGGAGAAGCTCGCGAAGGCCGAGGGCGAGGTGCCGCGGCGCCTGTCGGCCGCGGAGGCCGCGCGGCTCGACCTCGAGCGCGTGCGCCTCGACGAGAAGGGCTACCGCTGGGCGCACAACGAGGACGCCATGGCGGTGGAGAAGCTCGCCGAGGGCATCCGCAAGTTCGACGCCGACGCGCGCAAGCTCGAGCAGCGGGTCGCCTCGCTGACCTCGGCGCGCCGCGCCGCCGCCTGAGGGCGTGGCCACCCGCATCCACACCGCGCTGGAGGCGCGCCCCGGGGGGCGCGTCGCGCGCGTCACCCTCGACGGCCCCGCGAAGCTGAACACGCTGGACGCGGCGGCGATCGTCGCGCTCACCGACGCGCTCGCCGCGCTGCACGGCGACCGCGCGCTGCGCGCCGTCGTGCTCACCGGCGCCGGCGACAAGGCTTTCTCGGGCGGCATCCACGTGGACGACCTCGGCTCGGCCACGCAGGCGAACGCGCGCGAGCTGATCACGCGGCTGCACCGCTGCATCACCGCGGCGCGCGAGTGCCCGGTGCCGGTGATCGCGCGCGTCAACGGCTACTGCATCGGCGGGGCGCTCGAGCTGGCCGCCGCCTGCGACCTGCGCGTCGCCGCGGCGCATGCGCGCTTCGGCATGCCCGAGGTGCGTTTGGGCATCCCTTCCGTGATCGAGGCGGCGCTGCTGCCGCGCCTCATGGGCGCCGGCCGTTCGCGCTGGCTGCTGCTCACCGGCGAGATGATCGGCGCCGAGGAGGCGCTGCGCTGGGGGCTGGTCGAGCGGGTGGTGCCCGCGCAGGCGCTCGACGCGGCGGTCGACGCCGCGCTGGACGCGATCCTCGACGGCGGCGCGGACGCGATCCGCGCCCAGAAGAAGCTCAACCGCGCCTACGAGGAAATGCCGTTCGCGCAGGCGGTGGCCGCGAGCATCGACGCTTTCGAGGCCTCGTACGCCGGCGGCGAGCCCGGCCGGCGGGTCGCGGACTACCTGCGGCGCAGGCGGAAGTAGGTCCAGAGCGCCGCGTAGAGCACCGCGGGGACCGCCCCCGCGAGCAGGACCGGCTGCCAGGCCTTGGCCTCCTCGCCCTCGGCGAACATGAGGATCGTGAAGGCGTTGAGGCCGCAGATGACGACCCAGATCACGCTGGCGAGCAGCCAGAAGCGCTTCCAGATCGCCATCAGGAAATCGGCAGCCGGCGCAGGGCCTGCAGGTCGTTCTCCGCCCGCTCGACGGCGTCGTGCGCCGACTGCTGCAGCGCGCGGCGCTCGGCGTCGCCGAGCAGCGGCACCTTCGGCGCCACCGCGCGCAGCCTCGCCTGCGAGTCGCCGTGCGCCTTGAGCAGCCCCTCGAGCGCCTCGGCGGCGGTGCGCGCCTCGAAGTTGTCGCGCTCGGCGCGCGACTTGAGCGCGAGCGCCGTCTGGATCCAGGCAGGGCCGCGGTTGCCGGCGTTGCGCAGGTGCGCGAGCAGCGCCGCGCGGCTCGAGCGCCACGCGGTGAACGCGCGGGAGGCTTCCGAATGGTTGCGCAGGATCGCCTGCGCGTCGACCACGTAGACCTCGGCGGCTTCGGCGAGCGCACGATTGCGCCCGCTGTCTTCGGCGCGCAGGGTGGCGAGGCGCCGCTCCAGGTCGTCGCTGTGCGCGCGCAGCGCATCGGCCGCGCGCGGCGCGCCCACGCCGAGGCCCGCGGCCTCGCGCAGGTAGGCGGTGGCCTGCATCGCGCTGGCGAGCGCGCTCGACTCCAGGTCCTTCTTCTTCTTGGCGCCGTACAGCATCACGCCGGCGACCACGAGAACGAGGACGGCGGCGATTGCGCCGACGAGGACGGTTGTGCGGCTGGCGGGCATGGCGCTCCCGGGCTGACCCTGAGACGCCGCAATTTTACGCTGCGTGCGCGCGCTTCAGCGGCAGGAAACGGCGGCCACGCGGCGCGAGCCCTGCCCGTTCGACACCGTTTGCACGGCTTCCTTCACGTCCGCGCTCTTCACGGTGACGTTGCCGTCGCCGTTCGACGACACTACCAGCACCGTCTGCGAATCCTTGTTGTAGTACACGCCCGCATCGAGCACGGTGCTCTCGTCCACCGCGTACAGCGTGCCGGTCTCCGATTGCACGTACAGGCCCGGGTCGTAGGTCTTCGCGGGGAACAGCAGCGTCGAGGCCGCGTTCAGCTGCGCGCCGACCTGGCTCGAGCCCACCACCACCACCGAGGAAGCGTCCTGGCTGAGGTAGATGCCCGGATCCGGGATCGCGCCCGTGGGCAGCGACACGTTCTGCCCGCTGTTCAGGTCGTACAGCGTCGTGCCGAGGTCCACGGTCGTGAGGCTGCTCTGCGGCGCGGGCACCTGCACCACCGGCAGCGCGCTCGGCGGCAGGCTGGTGGGCTGGATGGTGCCCGGCGCGGTCTGCAGGCTCACCCGGTAGTT
>DASUFW010000025.1:0-16004 GCA_036274335.1 Burkholderiales bacterium
CGGCCAGGGGCCGCTGACGGAGGAGCTGCAGCGCATCGCGCGCGAGGCCGGAGTGGCGGAGCGCGTGGCGTTCGTCGGGCGCATTCCGGAATCGGAACTGCCGGCCTGGTACCACGCCTGCGACGTCTTTTGCCTGCCCTCGGTCGAGCCGGCCGAGGCGTTCGGCATCGTGCAGGTGGAGGCGATGGCCTGCGGCAAGCCGGTCTTGTGCTGCCAACTCGGCAACGGCGTCAACTGGGTCAACCCGGACGGCGAGACCGGGTTAACGGTACCGCCCAAGGACGCCGGGGCGCTCGGCGCGGCGCTGCGCCGGCTGCTGTCGGACGACGCGCTCCGCGCGAGGCTTGGCGAGGAAGGCCGTCACCGCGCCTACCGGCTATTCAGCGCCGAAGCCGTGGCTGCGGGCACGCTCGCCGTGTACCGGGAAGTGCTGGCCCGGCCCTAGGCGTCAGCCGCTGCTGCCCCGGTTGTAGCTGTCCTCGAAGCGCACGATGTCATCCTCGCCGAGATAGTCGCCCGACTGCACCTCGACGAGGAGGAGCGGCTCGGCGCCGGGATTCTCGAGCCGGTGGCGGGTCTCGACCGGAATGTAGGTCGACTGATTGCGCCCCAGGTCGAACACCTCGTCGCCGCGGGTCACGCGCGCCTTGCCCGAGACGACGACCCAGTGCTCCGCCCGCCGGTGGTGGAGCTGCAGAGAGAGGCGGTGGCCGGGCTTCACCATCAGCCGCTTCACCTGGAAGCCGGGCCCCGCGTCGACGCTCTCGTAGTAGCCCCAGGGCCGGTGGACGCGGGCGTGCGAGACGTGCTCCGTGCGCCGTGCGCGGTCGAGGTGCTCGACCACCTCCTTCACCTCCTGCGCGCGGTCGCGGGCGGCGACCAGGACCGCGTCGTCGGTCTCGACCACCACCAGGTCGCGCGTGCCGAGCAGCGAGACGTGCCGGGCGTCGGCGTGCACGTAGCAGCCGGCGGAATCGCGCAGCTCCACGTCGCCGCGCACGACGTTGCGCGCGCCGTCCTTCTCGCCCACGTCCCATAGCGCCGACCAGGAGCCGACGTCGCTCCAGCCCATCGAGGCGGGCACCACGGCGCCCGCGTCGGTGCGCTCCATGACTGCGACGTCGATCGAGATCGCGGGCGCCGCACCGAAGGCGGCGGGATCCAGCCGCACGAAGTCGAGGTCCGCGGTGGCGCCCTCGACCGCCTCGCGTACCGCTTTCAGCATTTCCGGCTGCAGGCGCCCGAGCTCCTCAAGGAAGCGGCGCGCCTGGAAGACGAACATGCCGCTGTTCCAGTAGAAGCCGCCCTGCGCCAGGAGCGCCTTCGCCTTCTCGGCCGAGGGCTTCTCGATGAAGCGCCGGATGCGGAAGACCTGCTCGCCGAGCGCTTCGCCCGCCTCGATGTAGCCGTAGCCGCTCGAGGGCTCGGTCGGCGGGACGCCGAAGGTGACGAGGTGCCCGCGTTGCGCGGCCTCGGCCGCCCGAGCGACCGCCGCGCGGAAGGCCGCCGTATCGCCGATGACGTGATCGGACGGCTGCACCAGGAGCACCGCGCGATCGTCATCGCGCGCCGCCCGCAGGGCGGCCGCGGCCACGGCGGGCGCGGTGTTGCGGCCCGCGGGTTCGAGCAGCAGGGCGCGCGCCACGACGCCGATCTCGGCGAGCTGGTCGGCCGCCAGGAAGCGCTGCTCGGCGTTGGTCACCACGATCGGCGCGCCGCGACCGGCAAGCCCCTGCGTGCGCAGCACCGTGTCCTGGAACAGCGTCCGCTCGCCGGCCAGCGGCAGGAATTGCTTGGGCAGCAGCCGCCGCGACATCGGCCACAGCCGGCTGCCGGCACCGCCGCACAGAACTACGGGAACGAGCGAAAGGGACAAAGGGGGGCGCGCGAAGGGATCGGCCGCTATTCTAAAGGCGATAATTGCGCCGCATGCGGGTCTACGTCACCGGCGCCTCGGGCTTCGTCGGCAGCCACCTCGTGCCGGCGCTCCGGGCGGCCGGGCACGAGCCGAGCGCGGCGCTGGCGGGGTCAGGCGCGGTCGTGCATCTCGCGAACATTGCGCACACCCTGGCCAGCCCGCGCGAGTTGCATCGCGTGAACGTGGAGGGGACGCTCGCGCAGGCGCAGGCGGCACTCGCCGCCGGTGTCCGCCGCTTCGTCTACCTCAGCTCGCTCAAGGCCGAGCGTCCCGACGATGCCTACGGGCAGTCGAAGCGTGTCGCCGAGCTGGGCCTGCTGGGCCTGGGCGGACTCGACCCCGTGATCCTGCGGCCGCCCCTGGTCTACGGCCCGCGCGTCAAGGCGAACTTCCTCGCGCTCCTGCGCGCGGTGGATCGCGGCTGGCCGCTGCCGCTCGCGAGCGTCCGCAATCGCCGCAGCCTGCTCTACGTCGGGAATCTGGCGGATGCGATCCTGCGCAGCCTCGAGACCACCGCGACCGGCCGGGCCTTCGCGCTGAGCGACGGCGCGCCGGTGTCGACGCCGGAGCTGTGCCGCGCGATCGGCAACGCGCTGGACCGGCCCGTGCGGCTGTTCCCGTGTCCGCCCGCGTTGCTGAAGGCGGTGCCTCGTTTGGCGCGCCTCGTCGAATCGCTCGAAGCGGATGACGCGCCGATTCGCGAAGCGCTGGGCTGGCGGGCGCCGGTCGCGTTCGCGGAAGGGCTGCGCCTGACCGCCGCCTGGTACCGCGGGCGGGGCGGCTAGAATGGCCCTCATGGCCGCGCTGGCGCCGATTGCCGCCTTTGCCGTCGCGCTGCTCGCCGCGTGGCTGCTGCAGACGCCGGCTGGCCGGCGCCTTGCGCTCGACCTGCCGAACGAGCGCTCGCTGCACGACCGGCCGGTGCCGCGCACCGGCGGGATCGCGATCGCCGCGGGCCTGGGGGCAGCATGCGCCCTGTACTGGCCGGGCTTTGGCGCGGTGCTGGCGGCGGCGGCCGTGCTGAGCGTACTCTCGCTGGTCGACGACGTGCGGCACCTGCCGGTCGCCGTGCGCCTGAGCGCGCATCTGGCGGCTGCGGCGGTGGCGCTGGCATTCGAGGTGTACACGGGCGGGATCCTCGTCCTGCTGGTGCTGCTGCTGGCCGTCGCCTGGACCGCCAACCTGTACAACTTCATGGACGGCTCGGACGGGCTCGCGGGCGGCATGACCGTCGTGGGCTTCGGCACCTACGCGCTGGCAGCGGGGACGGGCGGAGACGCAGCGCTTGCGCTGCTGTGCGCGTCCATCGCGGCGGCCGCTCTGGCGTTCCTCGCGTTCAACTGGCACCCCGCGCGCCTCTTCATGGGCGACGTCGGCTCGGTGCCGCTCGGTTTTCTGGCGGGTGCGCTGGGGCTCGCCGGTTGGAGCCGCGGCTTGTGGCCGCTGTGGTTCCCGGTATTGGTGTTCGCGCCGTTCATGGGCGATGCGACGCTCACGCTGGTCAGGCGCGCCTGGCGCCGCGAGCGCGTGTGGCAGGCGCACCGCGATCACTACTACCAGCGCCTGGTCCGCATGGGCTTCGGGCACCGCTACACGGCGGCGATCGAGTACGCCGCGATGCTGGGCTGCGCGGGGCTCGCGCTGCTCGTGTTCCGCGAGACGGCCGTCGTCCAGGCGCTCGGGATCGCGTTGGCGGTGGCCGCGCTTTCCGGCGCGGCGGTATGGACCGACCTGCGCTGGAGGGCGCAAGCGTGAGCCTGGAGCGCCAGTTCGTCCTCCGCGCCTCGCTCGCCTTCCTGCACGACCTGACGGCCGCGGCGGCGGCGTGGCTGGCCGCCTTCTGGCTGCGCTTCAATCTCGAGCTGCCGCCGCCGGAGTTCGCGCGTACCGCGCTCGCCGCCCTGCCGGCGGTCATCGCGGTTCACGCGGTGGTCTTCTGGCTGATGGGCCTGTACCGGGGCCTGTGGCGCTACGCGAGCCTTCCCGACCTGCAGCGGATCCTCGTCGCGGTCGGCGTGGCGGCCCTGGCGGTGCCGACGCTGTTCACCCTCATCGCGTTTCCGACGGTCATCCCGCGCTCGGTGTTCCTGATCACGCCGGTGCTGCTGGCGGGCGCGATGTGCGGCAGCCGGCTCCTGTACCGCGCCTGGAAGGAGCGCACGCTGCTCGGCATGGTGCGCCAGCCGCACGCGAGGCCCGTGCTGGTGCTCGGCGCCGGTGCGGCGGCATCGAACCTGCTGCGTGACCTCGCCAACAGCCGCGAATGGCGCGTCGTCGCGCTGCTCGACGACGATGCGGCCCAGCATGGCAGTGCGCTGCAGGACGTGAAGATCCACGGACCGCTCGCGCAGGCCGGCGCGCTGGCGAAGCGCCTGGGCGTCGCGCAGGCGATCATCGCCATGCCGGAGGCGACCCACGACGAGCGCCGGCGCGCGGTGGACCTGTGCGTGGCGGCCGGTCTTCGGGTCATGACGGTGCCTTCGTACGCGGACCTCGTCTCCGGCCGGATCAGCGTATCGGCGCTGCGCGACGTCGAGCTCGACGACCTGCTCGGGCGCGACCCGGTGCAGCTCGACGCGGCCGGCTTGCGCGGGCTGATCGAGGGGCGCTGCGTGCTCGTCACGGGCGCCGGCGGCTCGATCGGCGCCGAGCTTTGCCGCCAGATCGTCCGCTATGCCCCGAGCCGCCTGGTGATGGTCGATCTCTCGGAATTCGCCCTGTATTCCATCGAGCAGGAATTCAGCGACCACTTCCCGAAGGTCGTGGTGTCGCCGCAGATCGGCGACGCGAAGTCCGAGCCGCGCATGCGCGACCTGTTCGAGCGCTACCGGCCGGAGCTCGTGTTCCACGCCGCGGCCTTCAAGCACGTGCCCCTCATGGAGGGCGGCAACGCGTTCCAGGCGGTGGCGAACAACGTCATGTCGACGGTCGTGACGGCGCGCGCGGCGCAGGCCGCAGGCACCGCCAAGTACGTGCTCATCTCGACCGACAAGGCGGTCAATCCCACCAACGTGATGGGCGCCTCGAAGCGCCTGGCGGAGCTCGTCTGCCAGGCGGTTGCCGCGCAAGGGGGCACCCAGTTCGTCACGGTGCGCTTCGGCAACGTGCTCGGCTCTACCGGCAGCGTGATCCCGCGTTTCCGGCAGCAGATCGCGCGGGGCGGGCCGGTGACGGTCACGCATCCCGATATCCAGCGCTACTTCATGTCGATCCCGGAGGCGACGCAGCTCGTGCTGCAGGCCGGGCTGATGGGCGCGGGCGGCGAGATCTACGTGCTCGACATGGGGGAGCCGGTGAGAATCGTCGACCTCGCCCGCCAGCTGATCCGGCTCTCGGGATACTCGGAAGCGGACATCCGCATCGAGTACACGGGACTGCGCCCCGGGGAGAAGCTCTACGAAGAGCCGCTCGCGGACGCCGAAGGCACGCTGCCGACGCCGCACCCCAAGCTGCGCGTCGCGCGCGCCCAGCCCGGCTCGAGCGCCCTGCGCATGGAGGAAGTCCTGCGCTGGATCGCCGAGGCGCGCGACCCGGGGCCGGACGCGGTGCGCGAGCGGCTGCGGCAATGGCTGCCCGAGTACCGGCCGCCCTCCGATCCGGTCAGTCGGGCTCGCGGTACCGCCTGAACCACTCGGCGAAGCGCTCGAGCCCCTGCTCGAGCGGCGTCGACGGGGTGAATCCCGTGAGTTCCTCGAGGGCGCGCGTATCGGCATAGGTGGCCGGCACGTCGCCGGGCTGCATCGGCTTCATCTCCTTCACAGCCGTCTTGCCGAGCGCGCGCTCGAGCGTCGCGATGTACTCGAGCAGGGCCACCGGCTGCCGGTTGCCGACGTTGAGCACACGCGCGGGAGGCGTCGAGCCGGGCGGCCGGTCCAGCACCCGCAGGGTCGCCTCCACCGCGTCGTCGATGTAGGTGAAGTCCCGGCGCATGTCGCCGTGGTTGAACACCTGGATCGGCCTGCCCTCGACGATGGCGCGGGCGAAGAGCATCGGCGACATGTCGGGGCGGCCCCAGGGCCCGTACACCGTGAAGTAGCGCAAGCCGCTCGTGGGCAGGCCGTGCAGGTGGCTGTAGACGTGCGCCAGCAGCTCGTTGGCTTTCTTGGTCGCCGCATACAGGCTGATCGGCTGGTCCACGCGATCGGCCTCGGACCACGGCAGCTTCGCGTTTGCGCCGTACACGCTCGAGCTCGACGCGTAGACGAGGTGGCGGGGCGGGTGCCGCCGGCAGGACTCGAGCAGGTGAGCGAAGGCAACCAGGTTCGACTGGACGTAGGCGCCGGGATTCTCCAGCGAGTAGCGCACCCCGGGCTGCGCGGCGAGGTGCAGCACCGCGTCGGGGCGGAACGATTCGAGCAGCCGGCTCGCCACGCCGTCCTGCGCAAGGTCGACCTGCTCGAACCGGAACGCCGCGTGGGAAGCCAGCTGCCGGAGCCGCGCCTTCTTGAGCTCCACCGAGTAGTACGGCGTCAGGCTGTCGACGCCCACCACCTCGTCGCCGCGCCGGAGCAGGCGCAAGGCGCAGTGCATGCCGATGAATCCGGCACAGCCGGTGACGAGGACGCGCATGGCGGGAGGTCGGGACGTTTCTCTTATCATAGGGCACCTTGCGCGCGCTCTACACGCTGCTGCTGTACGCCGCCCTGCCGTGGTTCCTGGCGCGCCTGTGGTGGCGCGGGCGGCGGGAGCCGGGCTACCGCGAGAACGTCGCCGAGCGCTTCGGCCACGGGGCGGCGCAGGACGACGGCCGGTTGATCTGGGTGCACGCAGTCTCGGTGGGCGAAGCGCGGGCGAGCGCGCCGCTCGTGCGTGCGCTGCAGCAGGCGCTTCCCGATCACCGGGTGCTGATCACCTGCCTCACGGCCACGGGCCGCGAAACGATCAAGCAGGTCTTCGGCGAGTCGGTGTCGGTCGCGTGGCTGCCCGTCGACACGCCGCACGCGGTGCGGCGGTTCCTGGAGCGCTTCCGCCCCCGGCTCGGCATCCTGGTGGAGACCGAGATCTGGCCGAATCTGCTCGAATCCTGCCGCGCGTATGGCGTGCCGGTGATGCTCGCGAACGCGCGCATGTCGGAGCGCTCGGCGAGGCGCTACCGGTGGCTGCCCGGGTTGACGCGGCCCGCGTTCGCATCGCTCGCCACCGTCTGCGCGCAGGGCCCCGCGGATGCGCGCCGCCTGCGCGGGCTCGGAGCATCGAACGTCGAAGAGGCAGGCAACCTGAAGTTCGACATTCTTCCCGATCCCGCCAAGGCGGATGAAGGTCGCGCGTTCCGCCGAACGCTGGAGGCGCGACCCGTGCTGCTGCTCGCCAGCACGCGCGACGGCGAAGAGGCCATGCTGCTCGAGCAATGCGATCCCGACGCGCGCGAGCTGGTGGTGCTGGTGCCGCGCCACGTGCAGCGCGCGGATGCGGTGGCCGAGATCGCCCGGCGCCGCGGCTTCGTCGTCGCGCGGCGCAGCCGCGGCGAGCGCCCGTCCGATACGCGCGCGCTCTACCTCGGCGACACCATGGGGGAGATGGCCTTCTACTACGCGCTATGCGACGTCGCGGTCATCGGCGGGAGCTTCGCGCCGTTCGGCGGCCAGAACCTGATCGAGGCCTGCGTGGCGGGCGCCCCGGTGGTCACGGGACCGCACATGTTCAACTTCGCCGACGTGACGCGGCTCGCCGTCCGCGCCCACGCGGCGGTTCAGGCGTCGGACGCGGCGAGCGCCCTGAGCGAGGCGCGTGCGCTGCTCGGCGATGCCGGGCGCAGGGCGCGCATGGGGGAGGCGGGGCAGCGGCTCTGCGAGCGCCACCGCGGCGCGGCCGCCCGGCACCTGGCGGCCTGCCGGCGGCTGCTTACGGGACGAGCGCCCGGTTGACGGCCGCGATGTCTTCCTCGCGCAGCGCGCCCGCGGCGGCCTTCAGGCGCAGCTGGCTGGTGATCGTGTTGTAGCGCGCGAGCGCGAGGTCGCGGCGCGTCGAAAAGACCTGCTGCTGCGCGTTCAGGACGTCGATGTTGATGCGCACGCCGACCTCGTAACCGAGCCGGTTGGATTGCAGCGCGCTTTCCGAGGACACCAGCGCCTGCTCGAGCGCGCCCACCTGCGCGATGCCGTTGATGACCAGCAGGTAGGCCTGGCGAGTCACCAGCGCCGCCGTGCGCTTGGCGTTATCCAGCTCGGACCGGGACTTTTCGAGGTTATAAGCCGCCTGGCGGGCCTTCGAGCTGATCCCGCCGCCCTGGTAGAGCGGCAGCGCGAACTGCAGGCTCACGGAGTCGTTGGTGATCGAGCTGCCGATCCCGGAGAACTGCGAGCCGGTCTGCGACGCGTAGCTGTGGCTCGCCACGAAGTCGAGCGTCGGCTCGTGGCCCGCGTCCTGGCGCTTCGCTTCGAGGCGCGCGATCTCCACCGTCGCCTCCTGGACCATCACGGAGTAGTTCTGCTTGTCCGCCAGGCTCACCCAGCTCTGCATCTCTCGCGGCTCGGGGGGCGAGACCTTGATGTCGGTACGCAGCGGCCGCAGGTCCGCGTACTCCTTGCCGGTGATCAGCTGCAGCGCGCGCTGCTTGGCCTCGATCTCGTTCTCCGCGGTGATCTCCTGCGACCCGGACAGGTCGTAGCGGGCCTGCGCCTCGTGCGTGTCGGTGATGGTGGCCGTGCCGACCTCGAAATTGCGCTTGGCCTGCGCCAGCTGCTCGGCGATGGCGGCCTTCTGGGAGCGCACCAGCGTCAGCGTGTCCTTGGCGGCGAGCACGTCGAAATACGCCTGCGCCGTGCGCAGGATCAGATCCTGCTTGGCCTGCTCCAGCTGCAGCTCCGCCTGCTTGGCCTGCAGCTCGCCCTGGTCCGACTGAAGCCAGTTCTGGTGCCGGTAGAGGGGCTGCGTGAAGGTCAGCGCGTAGCCGTACGTGTCGACGGTCCGGTCGAAGCTCGACTGCTGCGCCGGATTGTCCGACTCCGAATCGAGGTTCGAGCGGGTCGCGTTGGCCGTCAGGTTGAGGCTGGGGAGCAGGAGCGCCCGGCCCTGCGCGGTGAACTCCTGCCCCGCGAGCGATGACTGGCGGGCGGCGGCATATTGCGCGTCGTACCCCTGGGCGTCCCTGTACACCTGACTCAGATCCTCCGCCGTGGCGGCGAGCGGCGCGGCGGCGAGGAGGGCGGCAGCGAGGCGAAGCTTCATGACCGGAGGCGATCCTTCAGTAGACGGGCATGGCGGGCTCGACCGACCGCGCCCAGGCGTCGATGCCGCCGGAAAGGTTGAAGACGCGCTCGAATCCCTGGCGCTCGAGGAAGTGCGCGACGTGCAGGCTGCGCGAACCGTGATGGCAGATGGCGACCACGTCGCTGTCCGGGTCGAGCTCGCCCAGCCGCGCGGGCAGCTCGCGCATCGGCAGGTGGCGCGCGCCCTCGATGCGGCAGGTCTGGAATTCCCACGGCTCGCGCACGTCGAGCAGCAGCGGGCTCGGGCGCACCGGGTCGGAGAGCCAAGCGGCCAGCTCGGCGGGGGTCAGGTGGCCCACGGCGTCAAAACCGGAATCGCGGCGCCTGCTCCGCGTTCACCAGGGGGCCGAGCACCGTGTCGAACATGTCCACTACGGCATACGCGCCCGGGGCCGAGCAGGTCACGAGGCGGGCCACCATGACCGGAGGCTCGCCGACGACCGCGAACAGCCGGCCGCCCGGCAGCAGCTGCTCGCGCAGCGCAGCGGGCAGCACGGGCGTCGATCCGGTCAGCACGATGGCGTCGTAGGGCGCACGGCGGGCATCGCCGCGCGCGCCGTCGCCGACCTCGAGGGTGACGTTGTCGGTGCCGTGGCGCTCGAGGTTTGCGCGCCCGAACGCGGCGAGCGCCGGGCGGATTTCGAGCGAATGCACGTGGGCGGCGCAGTGGGCGAGCAGGGCGGTGAGGTAGCCGCTGCCGGTGCCCACCTCCAGGACGCGCTCGGTCTTGCGCAGCGCCAGCGCCTGCAGGAGGCGCGCCTCGATCTTCGGCGCCATCATCTTCTCGCCCTCGCCGATCGGCAGCTCGAGATCCGCGAACGCCAGGTTGCGCAGCGCCGGTGGCACGAACTCCTCGCGCGGCACGGCGTAGAGCAGGTCGAGGACCGCCGGGTCGAGCACTTCCCAGGGGCGGATCTGCTGCTCCACCATGTTGGCACGGGCTTGTTCGAGGTTCATCGCTAGGCGGGGTTCGAGGCGGCGGGCACGTGCGTGATCGGGGCGGCGGGGGAAGGCGATTCTAGCGTACCCGGGCGCCGGACCCGATACCAGGCGGCGTACAGCGCCGGTACAAAAAGCACGGTCAGGACCGTCGCCACCACCAGCCCCCCCATGATGGCCATGGCCATCGGCCCCCACAACTCGCTTCGGGTGAGCGGAATCATGGCGAGGACCGCGGCCGCGGCCGTGAGCATGATGGGCCGGAAGCGGCGCACGGCGGATTCGCGGATCGCGGTCCAGGGGTCGTGCCCGGCCTCGAGGTCCTGCCGGATCTGGTCGACGAGGATCACGGAGTTGCGCATGATCATGCCGAACAGGGCGATGATGCCGAGCTGGGCGATGAAGCCCATCGGCGCCCGGAACGCAAGCAGCGCCGCCACCACCCCGATCATGCCGAGCGGCGCGGTCAGCACAACCATCGCGGTCTTCGAGAAGCTCTGCAGCTGCAGCATGAGCAGCGTGATCACGACCAGGATCATGACCGGGAAGACCGACTGGATGGCGCCTTCATTGACGCGGCTTTCGTGCCAGGAGCCGCCCGCGTCGAGGTAGTACCCCGTGGGCAGGCTCGCGCGCACCGGCTCGAGCTTCGGCAGCAGCGCATGGGTGACGTCGGGCGCCTGCACGCCTTCGAGCACGTCGGCGCGCACGGTGACGGTCGGCAGCCGGTCGCGCCGCCACGTGCGTGCTTCCTCGAGCGAGAGTTCGACGCGCGCGACCTGGGCGACGGGCACGAACTGCCCGGTGGCGGTGGGCAGCACGATGTCGCCGACCGCACTCGCCAGGGTGCGCTCCTCGGCGCGCGCGCGCGCCACGACCTCGATGCTGCGATCGCCTTCGCGGAGGGTGGTCACCGCATAGCCGGACAGCGAGGCGGCCAGCGCCTCGCGGATCTGCGCGCTGGTCAGGCCGAGCGCACGCGCCTTGTCCTGATCGACAGCCAGTCGCAGCGCGCGCTGGCGCTCGAACCAGTCGAGGTTGACGTCGACCGTGGCGGGGTGGGCGCGGACCACGCGCGCCACCTCTTCGGCATAGCGGGCGGCGACCGCGGGGTCCGGGCCGCTCACGCGGAACTGCACCGGATACCCGACGGGCGGGCCGTTCGGCAGGCGCTCGATGCGCGCGCGCACGCCGGCGAAGCCGCGGGCGAACTCTTCCCGCAGCCTTCCCATCACGCGCTCGCGCGCCTGCGAGTCCTTGGCGACGGCCACGATCTCCGCGTAGTTCGGCGAGCTGAACTCTTCCTGCAGGAGCGGCAGGTAGAAGCGCGGGCTGGAGCGCCCGACGTAAGACGTGGTCTGTACGACGTCCGCGTCGGCCGCGAGCAGCGCTTCCACGCGCCGCACGGTCGCGCGGGTCGCCGCCTGCGCGGTGTCCTCGCTGTGGCGCAGGCTGATGATCATCTCGGGCCGGTTGGAGCTCGGGAAGAACTGCTTGGGCACCAGCTGGAACGCCGCGAGCGAGACGGCGAAGGCCGCGAGCGTCAGCCCGATCGTCTTCCAGCGGTGGGCGACGCACCAGTCGATCAGCGCGCGCAGCCGCCGGTAGAACGGCGTGTCGTAGAGATCGTGCGCGTGCGCCGCCGGCCGCTCGCGCAGCACCAGGGTGCCGAGGTAGGGCGTGAAGGTGACCGCCACGATCCACGAGATGGCGAGCGCGATGAGCGTCACCCAGAAAAGCGAGCTTGTGTACTCGGAGGCCACGGCGCTCGACAGGCCGATCGGCATGAAGCCGGCCGCGGTGATCGCGGTGCCGGTGAGCATCGGAAATCCGGTGTGCGAGTACGCGTAGCTCGCCGCGGCGAGCTTGTCCATGCCTTCCTCCAGCTTTCTCGCCATCATCTCGACCGCGATCATCGCGTCGTCGACGAGCAGGCCCAGCGAGATGATCAGCGCGCCGAACGAGATGCGGTGCAGCTCGATGCCGGCGAGCTTCATGCCGAGGAAGGTCATCGCCAGGACGATCGGCACCGTGAGGGCGACCACCAGCCCCGTGCGCAGGCCGAGCGAGATGAAGCTCACCGCGAGCACGATGGCGAGCGCCTCGCCGAGCGCACGCTTGAATTCGCCCGAGGAGCGGCGCACCGCCTGCGGCTGGTCGGACACGGTGTGGATCTCGATGCCGACCGGCAGGCGCGCGGCGAGCGCGGCGGTCGCGGCGTCGAGGCCCCGGCCGAGGCTCACCACGTCGCCGCCGTCGCGCATGGTCACGGCGACGCCGATCGCCTCGCGTCCCTGGTGGCGCATCTGCGCCGCAGGAGGATCCGAATAGCCGCGGCGCACGCTCGCGACGTCGCCCAGGCGGAAGGACCGGCCGTTGACGCGCAGCGCCACCGACTCGATGTCGGCGAGCGACTCGAAGCCGCCGGTCACGCGTACCTGGAGGTTGTTGCTGCCGTTGTCCACGCGCCCGGCCGGCGCGATGCGGTTCTGCTGCGCGAGCGCGGCGAACAGCTGCTGCGGGTCGAGCCCGAGCGTCGCGAGCTTCTGGTGCGAGTACTCGACGTAGATCTTCTCGTCCTGCACGCCGAGCAGGTCCACCTTCTCCACCCCGGCCACGCGCAGCAGCTCCGTGCGCAGCAGCTCGGCGTAGTCCTTCACCTCGGCGTAGCCGAAGCCTTCGCCCGTCACGGCGTAGATGTTGGTGTAGGTATCGCCGAACTCGTCATTGAAGAACGGGCCGACGGTGCCCGCGGGCAGCTCGATGCGCACGTCGGCCACCTTCTTGCGCACCTGGTACCAGGTGTCGTCGACGGTGCGCGCACGGGTCGAGCCCAGCAGGTTGACGAAGATCACCGACTCCCCGGGGCGCGAGTAGCTGCGCAGGTAGTCGAGGTGCGGCGTGTCCTGCAGCTTCTTCTCGAGCTTGTCGGTGACCTGCTGCTCGATCTCCTCGGCGGTCGCGCCCGGCCACAGCACGCGCACGACCATGGTCTTGAACTTGAACTCGGGCTCCTCCTTCAGTCCCAGCGTGGCGTAGGCCGCGATGCCCGCCAGCGTGAACAGCAGCAGGAAGAAGAGCGTCAGCGTGCGATGGCGCAGCGCCCAGGCCGACAGGTTGAAGCCGCGCTGGGGATCCACGTTCATGGCGTGCGCGCCGCGACCTTCGCGTCCTCGAGCAGCGCCACGCGCTGGCCGGGCTCCAGCCGGTTGACGCCGGCGGTGACCACGCGCTGCCCCGCCGCGAGGCCCGCCGTGATGGCCACGTCGTTGCCGTAGAGATCACCCGTCGTGACCGGCACGAGATCGACCTTGCCGTGCGACACCACCCAGACCGCCGGCTTGCCGTCGCGGTGGAAGACCGCGCTGACCGGCAGACGCGGCGAGACGCCGCCGGCACCCCGCACATGCAGCTCCGCGGTCATGCCGATGCTCAGGCGAGAGTCTTCGCCCTTGACGGCGATGCGCGCGGCATACGTGCGGGTGGCCGGGTCCGCGACCGGCGAGATCTCGCGCAGCCGGCCCACGTAGCTGGCGCCGGGCGCAGCCCACAGGCTCACCTGGTACTGCGCCGTCCTGGTGAAGTCGTGCAGGCGGTGCTCGGGGACGCTCACCGCGATCTCGAGCTCGTCGGGCCGCGCGAGCCGGGCGACCGTCTGTCCGGCCGCCAGCACCTGCCCGGTCTCGGCCTCGAGTGCGGTGATGACGCCCGCGTGCGGCGCGACCAGCACCGCATAGCCGACCTGGTTGGACGCCTGCATGGCGGCAGCGCGCGCGGCGGCGACCTGCTCGCGCGCCTGGCGCGCCTGCGCCTCGCGCCGGTCGTACTCCGCCTGGCTGATGAAGTTGCGCGTGCGCAGCTCGGCGAAGCGCTTGAGGTCGGACTCGGCGAGCGAGGCCTGCGACTCGGCCTGCGCGAGCTGCGCGCGCGCCTGCGACTCCGCGAGGCCCGCGTCGCGCGCGTCGATGCGGGCGATCACCGTGCCCGCCGCCACGCGCTGGCCGACTTCGACGCGCCGCTCGATCATCTGGCCGGGCAGGCGGAACGCGAGCCGCGTTTCGTAGCGCGCGCGCACTTCGCCGGGAAGCGTCCAGGCCTCGCCGGACGCGGCATCGACGACGACGGTCCGCACCGGCCGGACCACGTCGGACTTGGACTTCTCCTGCGCGCAGCCGGCGGCAGCGAGCCCGGCGGCCAGGGCGAGCACGAGGGGGAGACGGAGGTTCATGTGCGCTTCTCCTGCGATTCGATCCGGGGGGAAACCTGTTTCGCGCCCACCCAGAGGTCTCTCAGGGCGCGGCGCACTTCGGTGGCGTAGTCGGAGAGCAGCACGCCCTGGCCGCCCAGCTCCGCCGTCGCGGTGTGCGAGCAGGTGAGGTGCCAGAGCCCGAGCATCAGCGCGTAGCTGTACTGCATGAGGCGCGCGCCCTCGCCGTCGGCGAGGCCGAGCGCGAGGTCGATCTTCGGCCCGATGCGCTCGTGGGCGACCGAGATGGTCTCCTTGAACTCGCGCACCGCGCCCTCGGGCATGCGCTCGAGGTTGCCGCACACCAGCGACCCGACGCGGGGAAATACCGGCGAGGCGAGGAGCCGTTCGGTGACCAGCGCGATCATCCCGTCGAGATCGAACGCGGGGTCGCTCTCGATGCGCTCGAGCAGCGTGTCGAAGAAAGCCCCCGCGTTTCTCTCGTGCAGGGCGACGAGCACCTCTTCCTTGCTGCGGAAGTAGAGGTAGAGCGTGCCCTTGCCGACCCTTGCGGCCTCCGCGAGCGCGTCCATGCTGCCGAAACCTTCGGGGTTGGCGTGAAACAGGCGCTGCGCGGCATCGAGAATTTCATTGCGCCGCTCCAGCTTTTCTTCCGCGCTGACCGCGCGTGCTCTGAGGATCATTTCGTTGCCTCGATTAACTGACTGGCGGTCGGCATTCTCGACTGACCGTCAGTCATGAGTCAATAGGGAGCTCTGCATTTTGGGTATCTGCTTGTTATACATATTGTTTCAGTCATGTAACCGGGACTCCCCCTATCTTGAGCGCACGTCCGGGGCGAGAGATCGGCCGGACTGCGAGCGGCCCGAGGCCTTCGCCCGCGGATTCGCCCGTCGCATTGTTTCGGACCGCACTTTCCGATAGCGTGACTGCCTTACGCAGGGGTCCTTCGCGAGGGCGAAAGCGCGCGGGGGTGAGAGAAACCCTTTGAACCTGATGCGGGTAATCCCGCCGAAGGAAGCGAAGAATGAACGCCAATCCCAAGTTCCTGGCCGCCTCCGCCCACGTGGACGACGCGGCCGTCCAGCCGCTCCCCAACTCGCGCAAGGTGTACGTCGAGGGCTCTCGCCCGGACATCCGCGTGCCGATGCGCGAGGTGTCGCAGGCGGACACGCCCTCCATGTTCGGCGGCGAGCCGAATCCGCCGGTCTACGTCTACGACTGCTCGGGGCCTTACACGGATCCCGAGGCCAAGATCGATATCCGCAACGGCCTCGCGCCGCTGCGGGGCCGCTGGATCGAGGAGCGCGGCGACAGCGAGGTCCTGGCGGGACCCTCGTCCCGCTATGGCGTCGAGCGGCTCAACGACCCCAAGCTCGCCGAGTTGCGCTTCAACCTCAAGCGCGCACCGCGCCGCGCCAAGCGGGGCGCAAACGTCACGCAGATGCACTATGCAAAGAAGGGCATCGTGACGCCTGAGATGGAATACATCGCGCTGCGCGAGAACCTGCAGCGCGAGCGGTACCTGGAAGGCCTGCGGTCCTCGGGTCCGACGGGCGCGAAGATGCTCGAGCTCCTGGGCCGGCAGCATCGCGGCGAGTCATTCGGCGCGGCGATCCCCGAGCGCATCACGCCCGAGTTCGTGCGCGACGAGGTGGCGCGCGGGCGCGCGATCATTCCCTCGAACATCAATCACCCGGAGAGCGAGCCGATGATCATCGGCCGCAACTTC
>DASUFW010000026.1:0-13378 GCA_036274335.1 Burkholderiales bacterium
CCTTGCTCCTGTTGGGGACGTGGGCCGCGCAAATCAGATCACATTCAGGTGCTCGGTGCCGGCGCCGAGGTCGGCGTCCTTCCTCGTGGCACTGTGCAGCTTGATCATCAGCCGCAGGTCATTGAGCGAATCGGCATTGCGCAGCGCGTCCTCGTAGCTGATGCGCCCGGCCTCGTAGAGGTCGAACAGCGCCTGGTCGAAGGTCTGCATGCCGAGCTCGCGCGACTTCTTCATGATCTCCTTGATCTCGTGGATCTCGCCCTTGAAGATCAGGTCGGAAATGAGCGGGGAGTTGAGCAGCACTTCCACTGCCGCGGCGCGGCCCTTGCCTTCGCGCAGCGGGATCAGGCGCTGCGACACCACCGCCTTGAGATTCAACGACAGGTCCATCAGCAGCTGCTGGCGGCGCTCTTCCGGGAAGAAGTTGATGATGCGGTCCATCGCCTGGTTGGAGTTGTTGGCGTGCAGCGTGCCCAGGCACAGGTGGCCGGTCTCGGCGAAGGCGATAGCGTGCTCCATGACCTCGCGGTCGCGGATCTCGCCGATCAGGATCACGTCGGGCGCCTGCCGCAGCGTGTTCTTCAGCGCGGTCGACCACGAGTCGGTGTCCACGCCCACCTCGCGCTGCGTGATGATGCAGTTCTTGTGCGGGTGCACGTACTCGACCGGGTCCTCGATGGTGATGATGTGCCCGTGCGAATTCTCGTTGCGGTAGCCGATCATCGCGGCGAGCGAGGTCGACTTGCCCGAGCCGGTGCCGCCGACGAAGATCACCAGCCCGCGCTTGGTCATCGCGACCTCCTTGAGCACCGGCGGGAGCTTGAGGTCCTCGAAATTGGGGATGGTGGTGGTGATCACGCGCAGCACCATGCCCACGTAGCCCTGCTGGACGAAGCAGTTGACGCGAAAGCGCCCGATGCCCGCGGGGCTGATGGCGAAATTGCACTCCTTGGTGGCCTCGAACTCGGCCGCCTGCTTGTCGTTCATGATCGAACGCGCGAGCATCGAGGTGTGCTGCGGCGACAGCCCCTGCTGCGACACGGGGGTCATCTTGCCGTCGATCTTCATCGCCGGCGGGTAGCCGCTGGTGATGAACAGGTCCGAGCCGCGCTTCGCGATCAGCGCGCGCAGCAGGTCATACATGAACTTGGTGGCTTGCTCGCGTTCCATGGTCGTCTACCCCGCGAAATTTTCCTTGTTCATCGCCTTGCCGCGCGCCTCGCTCATCGACACCACGTTGCGGCGCACGAGGTCCTGCAGGTTCTGGTCGAGCGTCTGCATGCCCAGGCCCGCGCCGGTCTGGATTGCCGAGTACATCTGCGCGATCTTGTTCTCGCGAATCAGGTTGCGGATGGCGGGCGTGCCGATCATGATCTCGTGCGCCGCCACGCGGCCGGCGCCGTCCTTGGTCTTGAGCAGCGTTTGCGAGATCACGGCGCGCAGCGACTCCGAAAGCATGGCGCGCACCATCTCCTTCTCCGCCGCCGGGAACACGTCCACGATCCGGTCCACGGTCTTCGCCGCCGACGAGGTGTGCAGCGTGCCGAACACCAGGTGGCCGGTCTCGGCGCCGGTCAGCGCGAGGCGGATGGTCTCCAGGTCGCGCATCTCGCCGACCAGGATCGAGTCCGGGTCCTCGCGCAGCGCGCTGCGCAGCGCGTTGGAGAACGACAGCGTGTGCGGGCCGACCTCGCGCTGGTTGATGAGGCACTTCTTGGACTCGTGCACGAACTCGATCGGGTCTTCGATGGTGAGGATGTGGCCTTCCTCATTGTCGTTGATGTGGTTGACCATCGCCGCGAGGGTGGTGGACTTGCCCGAGCCCGTGGGCCCCGTGACCAGCACGATGCCGCGCGGGTACTCGGAGATCTCGGTGAAGATCTTGGGGCACTTCAGCTCCTCGAGCGTCAGCACCTTGGTCGGGATGGTCCGCAGCACCGCGGCGGCGCCGCGCTGCTGCACGAAGGCGTTGACGCGGAAGCGCGCGAGGTTCGGCACCGCGAACGAGAAGTCGCACTCCAGGTTCTCTTCGTAGAACTTGCGCTGCCCGTCGTTCATGATGTCGTACACCATCGCGTGGACGTCCTTGTGCTCCAGGGGCGGCACGTTGATGCGCTTGACGTCGCCGTGCACACGGACCATCGGCGGCAGCCCCGCCGACAGGTGCAGGTCCGAGGCCTTGTTCTTCACGACAAACGCAAGCAATTCAGTGAGATCCATTACAATCCCCCGCGGGCATAGACGGCAAAGTATGGGGTCAATTCCGGACAACTTGCAAGCCGTGAAGTCACGAATTGACGTGGCTTCACGGGCTTGCGGACGCGACCCGCGCGCCGTGCGCCTGCTGGCCGTCTCCAAGACCCAGGCGGCCGAGCGGGTGCGCGCGGCCTGCGGCGCCGGCCAGCGCGCGTTCGGCGAGAACTACGTCCAGGAGGCCGTGGACAAGATGGCGGCGCTCGCCGACCTGCCGATCGAATGGCACCTCGTCGGGCCGCTCCAGAGCAACAAGACGCGGGTCGCCGCCGAGCGCTTCCAGTGGGTCCACACCCTGGACCGCGAGAAGGTCGCGCAGCGGCTGTCGGCGCAGCGCCCCGCGGGCCTGGCGGCCCTGAATGTGCTGATCCAGGTCAACGTCTCGGGTGAAGGCTCGAAGAGCGGGGTTGCCCCGGACGGGGTGCGCGCGCTCGCCGCGGCGGTGTCGGCGCTGCCCCGCCTGAAGCTGCGCGGCCTGATGGCGATCCCGGAGCCCGGCGCGCCGGCCGAGCGCTACCGGGCGCTTGGCGAGCTCTACGAACGCCTGCGCGGGGAGTTCGCCTTCGACACGCTCTCGCTGGGCATGAGCGACGACCTGGAGGCGGCGATCGCGTCGGGCTCGACCCTGGTGCGCATCGGCACGGCGATCTTCGGCCCCCGCGAGCGCGTGCGGAGCGCGGCATGAAGATCGGCTTCATCGGCGGCGGCAACATGGCGGGCGCCCTGATCGGCGGGCTGCTGGCGAGGGGCGCGAAGCGGCGCGACGTGTGCGTCGTCGAGCCCCTGGCGGCCGCGCGGCGGCGCCTGGCCGCGCGCTTCAAGGTGCGGGTCACGGCGGCGCCGGACGCGCGCACGCTCGCCTGCGACACGCTGGTGCTGGCCGTGAAGCCGCAGGACATGCGCGCGGCTTGCGCGCCGCTCGCGGGCAAGCTCCGGCGGCAGCTCGTCATCAGCATCGCCGCCGGCGCGCGCCTGGCGGACATCGGGCGCTGGCTCGGCGGGCACGCGAAGCTCGTGCGCTGCATGCCCAACACGCCGGCGCTCATCGGCGCCGGCATCACGGGGCTGTTCGCGCCCGCCGGCGTGGGCGCCGCGGAGCGGCGCCGCGCGGAGCGCATCCTCGGCACGGCCGGGGCCACGGTCTGGATCGCCGAAGAGCGCCTGCTCGACCCGGTGACAGCGGTCTCCGGCAGCGGCCCGGCCTACGTGTTCTGGTTCCTCGAGCAGCTCGCCGCGGCGGGGACGTCGCTCGGCCTGTCGCCCGAGGTGTCGCGCAGGCTCGCCTTGCAGACGGTCCTCGGCGCGGCGCAGCTCGCGGCGGGCAGCAAGGAGCCGCCCGCCGTTCTGCGCGAGCGGGTCACCTCGAAGGGCGGCACCACGGCCGCGGCGCTCGCCGTCTTCGAGGCCACGCAGCTCGCCGAGCACTTCCGGCGCGCCGTCGAGGCCGCGAGCCGGCGCGGCGCCGAGCTGGGCGAGCGCCTGGGGAACGACTGATGCTGGTCCAGATCGGGCAGCTGCTCGTCGATGTGGCCGCGACCTTCGTCGTGTTCCTGCTGCTCGCGCGGTTCCACTTCCAGTGGCTGCGCGTTTCCTTCCGCAACCCGGTGGGGGAGTTCATCATCGTCGCCACCGACTGGATCGTGCGGCCGGCGCGCCGCGTCATCCCGCCGCTCGCCGGGCTGGACCTCGCCACGCTCATCGCCGCGCTGCTGGTGCAGGCGGTCGCGCTCTACCTGATCGGGGCGCTGGCCGGCGCGGGGCTCGGGAGCGAGCCCGGGCGGATCATCGCCGCGATCTTCGTGCGCGCATCGTTCGACATGGTGCGCTTCAGCCTGTACATCCTGGTGTTCTCGGTGGTGATGGTCGTGGTGTTCTCGTGGGTCAACCCGCACGCCCCCATGGCCCCGCTGTTCGACGCGGTGACGCGTCCCTTCCTGCGGCCGCTGCGGCGCGTCCTCCCGCTGCTCGGCCGCTTCGACCTGTCGCCCCTGGTGCTGCTCCTGCTGCTGCAGGTGGCGCTCATCGTGCTGGAGAACCTGCACGCGGCGCTGACCGGGTGGTCCTGAGAGGCCGGCCGGCTAGATATCCCGCGGATCGACTTCGTGCAGGAGCGCTTCGCCGCGGACGAAGCGCGGGAGGTTGTCCAGGAACAGCTGCTCCCAGCGCGCGCGCACCCCGCTGCCCGCGAACGAGGTGTGCGAGGTCAGGCGGATCTTCGGGTGCGCCCAGAACGGATCGTCCGACGGCAGCGGCTCGGTACGGAACACGTCGAGCACGGCGACGGCGAGCCGGCCGTCATCGAGCGCCTGGATCATGGCCGCGTCGTCGATCAGCCCGCCGCGGGCGATGTTGACCAGCACGGCGCCCGGCTTGAGCGCATCGAAGAACGCCTGGCCGGCGAGGCCGCGCGTGGACTCGTTCAGCGGGCAGGCGAGCACGACGACGTCCGTGTCCGGCAGGAACGCGGGCAGGTCCTTCAGCGTGCCGGCCCGGTCGACGGTCGGTCCGGGAGCGGGCGAGCGCCGGACGACGGAGACGTGGGCGCCGAAGGCCTTCGCCCGCTGCGCGATCGCCTGGCCGATCGGGCCGAAGCCGAGGATCAGCCAGCTCGTGCCGGCGATCTCGCGAAACGGCGTGCGCTCCCACGTCTTCCCGGCCTGCAGCGCGCGCTGCTCGGCGAGCGGCTGGAACACCCCCAGCACCTGGCCGAGCACGTACTCGGAAATCGCGACCGACTGCGCGGAGCTGTTGCAGATGCGGATCCCCCTGGCCGCGATCTGCCGGTACGCGGGTGCGTCCAGCCCGGCGTTGAACGTCTGCAGCAGCTTGATCGAGCGGCATTTGAGGACCAGCTCGAAGGCCTTCTTCAGCCCGCCCTCCAGGCTGAGCTCGGGACTCAGCCAGACATAGTCGAGATCGACGTCGGCCGGGTCGATCGTTTTCGCGCCGGCGTGGAACAAGCCGTCGAGGCGAAACGGATAGATCTCGAGGTCGAGACCGAGCGCCTCGAGGCGCTCGCGGACGCGGTCGTAGGAATTTGCATACAGCGCCACCGACACTGCCATACGGCTACGCTAGCACGCGCCGGGGCGGGGACCCCGGCCTACCGCGCGAAACGCACTTCCTCCGGATAGGGAAACACGTCCTGCTCGCGGCCCTCGCGCAGCCGGGCCTGCAGGTCCGACCAGAAGCCCGGGTCCATGAGGTCGGCGTGGCGCTCGAGGAACACCTCGCGCGCGGCGGGATCGGTGACCAGGAAGCGCGCGAACTGCTCGGGGAACACGTCGCGGGGCCCGATCGACCAGTAGGGCTCGCCCGCCGTCTCGTCCTCGTAGTCGCGCGGCGGCGGGATGCGCCGGAAGTTGCACTCGGCCATGTCGGCGATCTCGTCGTAGTCGTAGAACACGACGCGGTCGTGCCGGGTGACGCCGAAGTTCTTGAGCAGCATGTCGCCGGGGAAGATGCCCGCGCCGGCGAGCTGCTTGATGGCGTCGCCGTAGTCGTGCAGCGCGCGCCGCACCCGCGCGGCCTGCCCGTCGCCCAGCGCCTCGGCCAGGTACAGGTTCAGCGGCTGCATGCGCCGCTCGATGTACATGTGCTTGATGACGATGCGCTCGTCCTCGAGCTCGATGTTGGAGGCGGCCTCGCTCTTCAGCTCCTCGAGGAGCTCCGGCGAGAAGCGCTCGAGCGGCAGCGCGACCAGCGAATACTCGAGCGTGTCGGCCATGCGCCCCACCCGGTCGTGCAGCTTCACCTGCTGGTACTTGTCGAGCACGGTCTGGCGGTCCATCTCCTTGGGCGGCGCGAAGCGGTCGCGGATCACCTTGAAGACGTAGGGAAAGGACGGCAGCGTGAAGACGAGCATCACCATGCCCTTGATGCCGGGCGCCGTGGTGAACTGGTCGGTCGAGTGCTTCAGGTGGTAGAACAGGTCGCGGTAGAAGAGCGTCTTGCCCTGCTTGGCGAGGCCCACGCAGGTGTAGATCTCGGCGCGCGGCTTCCTGGGCATCAGCAGGCGCAGGAACGAGACGTAGGCCGCCGGCACCTCCATGTCGACGAAGAAGTAGGCGCGCGCGAACGAGAACAGCACCACCAGCTGGTCCGTGTCGAGGAGCAGGGCGTCCAGGTAGAGCTCGCCCTTCGCGTTCTGCAGGATCGGCGCCGCGAAGGGCACTTCCTCGCTGCCGTTCACGATCCGGCCGACCGCGTAGGCCGCCTTGTTGCGGAAGAAGAGCGACGCGAGCACCTGGATCTGCAGGCTGGGGCGCGCCCGCGCCGGGCGCGGAAAGCGCGCGCGCAGCGCGCGCACCACGCTGCGCAGGTCGCGCGGCAGGTCCTCCCAGGCATTGGCGAGCCCGAAGCCGCGCACGATCGCCGACAGCGTGCGCCGCAAGCCCTTCCTCAGGGGGTAGTAGCTCCGGTAGGCGGGCTCGTCGCCCTCCAGGTGCTCGGTCGCCACCGCCGGGCGCCAGAAGATGAACTCGTTGCGGTAGTAGCGGCGATGCAGCACCTGGCAGGCGACCGAGTTGTAGAAGGTCTCGGCGCACTCCGGCTGCCGGTGCTCGTGCAGCAGGGGGATGTAGGCGAGCTTGATCGCACGCCACAGCGACTCGTCGCCCTCGGCCTCCGGAAATCGCGCCAGGACCGCCTCGACCGCCTCCTGGACGCGCTGGTCGTACATGAGGATGCGCTCGCGCGACAGCGCGTGCAGGGCGGGCCAGTCGGCGCGCTCGAAGATCGTCTTCGCGCGCGCCGAGGCCTCGCGGAACAGCCGGTAGTGCTTGTCGAAGCCGGCGAGGATCGCGCGCGCCACCGACTCGGCGCGCGTCGCGCGCGCCTCGTGGATGGCGACGATCTTCGCGGCTTCCGTCACATCACGCGGCCTTCTTCTTCGCCTGCGAGAGGGCGTCCTCGCCGAAGAACTGCTCGTCCTCGGTGGAGCCGTGCAGCGCGGTCGTCGAGGCCTTGCCGGCCGTGACGACCTGCGTCACCTGGTCGAAGTAGCCGGTGCCCACCTCGCGCTGGTGCTTGACCGCGGTGAAGCCCTTCTCGGCGGCCGCGAACTCCTTCTCCTGCAGCTCGACGAAGGCGCTCATGTTGTTCCTCGCGTAGCCGTGCGCCAGCTCGAACATCGAGTAGTTGAGCGCGTGGAAGCCCGCCAGCGTGATGAACTGGAACTTGTAGCCCATCGCGCCCAGCTCGCGCTGGAACCTGGCGATCGAGGCGTCGTCGAGATTGCGCTTCCAGTTGAACGACGGCGAGCAGTTGTAGGCGAGCATCTTGCCCGGGAACTTCCTGCGGATGCCCTCGGCGAACTTCCTCGCGAACGCGAGATCGGGCGTACCGGTCTCGCACCACACCATGTCGGCGTACTCGGCGTAGGCGAGGCCGCGCGAGAGCGCCTGGTCGAAGCCTTTCCGGGTGCGGTAGAAGCCCTCCGACGTGCGCTCGCCGGTGATGAACGGCTTGTCGTTCTCGTCGACATCCGAAGTGACGATGTCGGCGGCTTCCGCATCGGTGCGCGCGAGGAGCACGGTCGGCACGCCCATCACGTCGGCTGCGAGCCGCGCCGCGATCAGCTTCTGTACCGCCTCCTGGGTGGGCACCAGCACCTTGCCGCCCATGTGGCCGCACTTCTTGACCGAGGCGAGCTGGTCCTCGTAGTGCACGCCGGCGGCGCCGGCCTCGATCATGGCTTTCATCAGCTCGAAGGCGTTCAGCACGCCGCCAAAGCCGGATTCGGCGTCCGCCACGATCGGCGCGAACCAGTCGATGTCGCCCTTGCCTTCCATGGTCTGGATCTGGTCGGCGCGCATGAGCGCGTTGTTGATGCGCCGCACGACGTTCGGCACCGAGGACACCGCGTACAGCGACTGGTCCGGGTACATGGCGAGCGAGTCGTTGGCGTCGGCGGCGACCTGCCAGCCCGAGAGGTAGACCGCGGGCACGCCCGCCCGGACCTGCTGCATGGCCTGGTTGCCCGTGAGGGCGCCGAGCGAGTTGACGAAGGGCGTCTCCAGGCACTTGCGCCACAGCTTCTCGGCGCCGAGCTTCGCCAGCGTGTGCTCGATGCTCAGGCTGCCGCGCAGCCGCACCACGTCTTCGGCGGAGTAGCCTCGCTTGACCCCCGCCCAGCGCGGGTTCTCGGCCCAATCCTTCTTGAGTGCGGCGATTGCCTGTTCGCGTCCCTGCATGTGCGTGTCTCCGGAGTGTGAGTGGGTGAGTTGGACTGAGTCCGACGATAGCCAACGCTTTGCGGCACAGCAATAGCGCAAAGGCGGGATGGGTCATCCCCGCGAAACAAGGATTTACAACAGGTTAGACGGTGGCTATTTCAGGATGCGAACTCTGATTTCAGAGTTCTGTTGCTGCGCACAAACTCAGGTCGGGATCAGCCGCCGGTGCCGCTGGATGCTCATCAGCAGCCCCACGCCGACGAAGAGCGTCAGCAGGGCGCTGCCGCCGTAGGAGATGAACGGCAGCGGGACGCCCACCACGGGCAGTACCCCCGAGACCATCCCCATGTTGACGAAGGCGTAGGTAAAGAAGATGAGCGTCACAGCGCCGGCGAGCAGGCGGCCGAACAGCGTGGTGGCCGCCGCGGCGATGGAGAGCCCCCGCGCGATGAGCAGTGCGTAGAGCACCAGCAGGGCAAGGTTGCCCACCAGCCCGAATTCCTCGGAGTAGACCGCGAAGATGAAATCGGTGTGCCGCTCGGGGATGAATTCGAGGTGCGCCTGCGAGCCGTTCAGCCAGCCCTTGCCCGTAAACCCGCCCGAGCCCACGGCAATGGTCGACTGGATGGTGTGGTAGCCCGCGCCCAGGGGGTCCTGCGACGGGTCGAGGAGCGTCAGGATCCGGCGGCGCTGGTAGTCGTGCAGCATCCCCCAGAGCGGCGGCAGGCTCGCCAGCGCGAGGATGCCGAGGCCCGCCAGCACCTTCCAGCTGATGCCGGCAAGGAAGATGACGTAGAAGCCCGCCGCGGCGACGAGCAGCGCCGTGCCGAGGTCGGGCTGGCGCGCGATCAACGCGACCGGCACGGCGAGCAGCAGGCCGGCGAAGGCGAAGTGGCGCAGCCGGGTGGCGCCCGCGTTGCGATGGAAGAACCAGGCCAGCATCATCGGCGTGGCGATCTTCATCATCTCGGAGGGCTGAAAGCGCGCGATGCCGAGATTGAGCCAGCGCCGCGCGCCGTTCACGACTTCGCCGCCGAGCGCGACCGCGATCAGCAGCAGCACGCCGGCGATGTAGGCCGGCGCGGCGAGCCGGGCGAGCGTCTGCGGCGGCACCTGCGCCACCACCCACATGGCGGCGAGCGCCACGCACAGGCTGGCCATCTGGTTGGTCACGCGCGCCGCGTTCTCGTAGCTGGCCGAATACAGCACCCCGAGGCCGAGCAGGCTGAGCAGCACGACCAGCGTGAACAGCGTCGGGTCGATGCCCTCCACGAGGCGCATGCGCAGGCGGCGCAGCGGATAGCCGGCGATTTCCATCAGTCGCTCGTCGCGCCGCGGTCCACCTTGGCCTCGGCGGCGGGCTTGCGCGGCGCGCCCGGCAGCTTGCCGAGCAGGAAGTAATCCAGCACGGTGCGCGCGATCGGGGCGGCGGTGCGCGCGCCGAAGCCGCCGTTTTCGACCAGCACGGCGAGCGCGATCTTGGGGCTCTCCAGCGGCGCGAAAGCGATGTACAGCGAGTGATCGCGCAGCCGCTCGGTGACCTTGTCCTCGTCGTACTTCTCGCCCTGCTTGAGGCCGACCACCTGCGCGGTGCCGGTCTTGCCGCCGCTCGTGTATTGCGCCCCCGCGAACGCCCAGCGCGCGGTGCCCTCGAGGGTCACGCCGGCCATCGCGCGCTTGATGAAGGCCACATGCTCGGGGTCGAGCTCCACGCGGCGCACCAGCTGCGGCTCGACGTACGCGCGCTCGCCGGTGCGCGGGTTGTCGACGTGCGACACGAGCCGCGGCCGGTACATGGCGCCGTTGTTGGCGAGCGTGGCGAGCGCCTGCGCGAGCTGCACCGGCGTATAGGCGTTGTAGCCCTGCCCGATGCCGATCGAGATGGTCTCGCCGGCATACCAGCGCTGCTGCTCGGGGCGCGAGAAACGCGCGCGCTTCCATTCCGGCGAGGGCAGCACGCCGGGCACCTCGCCCTCGATGTCGATGCCGGTGCGGGCGCCGAAGCCGAAGCGCCGCATGAAGCTCGCGATCGCATCGATGCCCATGTCGTTGGCGAGCATGTAGTAGTACGTGTCGGAGGAGACCACGATCGACTTGTACAGGTCGACGGCGCCGTGCCCGCCGGCCACCGAGTCGCGGAAGCGCCGGTCGCCGAACACGAAGTAGCCGGGGTCCTGGATGGTGCTCGAGGGGGTGCGCTTGCCGAGCTCGAGCGCCGCGAGCGCCATGTAGGGCTTGAAGGTGGAGCCGGGGGGATACAACCCGGCGATCGCGCGGTTGTTGAGCGGCCGGTCGGGCGAGTTCATGAGCGCGTCCCAGCTCTGCGGATCGATGCCGTCGACGAACAGGTTGGGGTCGTAGCCCGGCTTGGACACGAAGGCGAGCACGCCGCCGGTGGCCGGCTCGATCGCCACCAGCGCCCCGCGCCGCTCGCCGAAGGCGCGCTCGGCGACTTCCTGCAGCCGGATGTCGAGCGTCAGGCTGACGTTGTTGCCCGCCTGCGGCGGGATGCGCGACAGCGAGCGGATGCCGCGCCCGGAGGCGTCGATTTCCACCCGCTCGAAGCCGGTGGTGCCGTGCAGCGCTTCCTGGTAGCTCGACTCGATGCCGGCCTTGCCGATGTAGTCGGTGCCCCGGTAGTTGGCCGCGTCGCCGGCGGCCTCCAGCGCTTCCATGTCGGCCGTGGTGATCCGCCCGATGTAGCCGATGGCGTGCGAGGCGACCTCGCCCTGCGGATAGAGGCGGAACTGGCGCGCGCGGATGTCGACGCCCCTGAAGCGCCAGCGGTTGGCGGCGAAGCGCGCCACTTCCTCGTCGGAGAGCCGCGTGCGGATGGGCAGGCTCTCGGCGTTCTTGGTCTCCTGCAGCAGCTTCCTGAAGCGCGCGCGGTCGCGCGCCGTCACCTCGACGTAGCGGGAGACGTCCTCGATGACGCCCTCCAGGTCGCGCACCTGGGCCGGGAAGATCTCGAGCGTGTAGGCGAGGTAGTTGCGCGCCAGCACCTCGCCGTTGCGGTCGAGGATCAGGCCGCGGCTCGGCGCCAGCGGCACGATGGCGATGCGGTTCTCCTCGGCCTTGGCGCTGTAGGCGTCGTGGTGCAGCACCTGCAGCCACACGAAGCGCACGAGCAGCAGCGCGAAGGCGACCAGCACCGCGAGCCCCGCCACGCCGAGGCGCAGCTGGAAATCCTGCAGCTCGCGCTCGGTGTTGCGGATCTCCGTGATTCTCATCGCGCGCGCGGCTCGTCGAGGGCGGGCGGCCGGCGCTGGGGCAGCAGCAGCAGCCAGACCACCGCGGGCCACAGCAGCGCGCCCACCGCCGGTCCCGCGAACAGGGTCCACCCCGGGAAGGCGTCGCCGGCCGCGAGGCGCACGCCCAGCGCGACGGCCTTGGCGCCTTCGAGCAGCAGCAGCACGTGCAGCGCCTGGCCCCAGGTGTCGAACCAGAGGATGCGCCGCGACAGCGCGAGGGCGCCGAAGGCGAGCGCGGAATAGGCGAGCGCGTGCTGGCCGAGCAGCACGCCGTTGCCCGCGTCCACCAGCAGTCCGAGCAGCCAGCCGGTGCCCAGGCCCACGCGCCGCGGCTGGTGCACGCACCAGAAGGCGAGCGTGAGGGCGACGAAGTCGGGCGCCAGCTTGACGTCCGGCCAGGGCAGGAAATTCAGCACCAGCGCGACCACGAAGGACGCGACGATCGTGCCCGTGCGCACCGGGAGCAGCAGGTGCCGGGAGCGGTCAGCGGCCATCGGTCGTCGCCTTTCGCGCGCGCTTGGAGCGCGCCGCCTTGCGCGTGCTCTCATCCTCGGGGTAGTCGGGCAGGCGCGCGCCCGGCGACAGTACCAGCGCATAGCGGCCGCGCTCGACGCCGGCGATCGGCTGCGCCACCACGCGCGCGAACGTATAGGACGAGTCGCGCTCGACGCGGATCACCGTGGCGACCGGCAGCCCGGGCGGGTAGGTGCCGTCGATGCCCGAGGTCACCAGCTCGTCGCCGTTCTCCACGTCCGCGTTGCCCGACATGTAGCGCAGCTCGAGCTGGCCCGAGCTGCCGCCGCCGAAGGCGATGGCGCGCAGGCCGTTGCGCAGCACCTGCACGGGGGTCGGCTGCCCCTTGTCGGTGAGCAGGGTCACCTCCGAGACGAAGGCGTGCGCGCGCGTCAGCTGGCCGATCACGCCGCTGTCATCGACCACCGCGCTGCCCGCCTGCACGCCGTGCTGCGTGCCGCGGTTGATGATCACCTTGCGCGCGTAGGGATCGCGCCCGGCGTACAGCACCTCCGCAGGGATCGACTTGCGCTCGATGCGCTCGGCGGCGCCGATCAGACGGCGCAGGTTGGTGGTCTCGGCCGCCGCCGCTTCGTAGCGCTCCGCGTCCAGCGACGCGTCGAGCAGCTTCGCGCGCAGCATCTCGTTCTCCGAGCGAAGGCGCGTCTGGCTGGAAAAGTACTCCGACACGCCCTCGACCAGCGCCACCGGCAGGCGCGCCGCCTGCTGGATCGGATAGGCCGCGAGCGTGAGCACCGAGCGGATGCCCTCGGCGTAGCCGAACCGGGCATCGAGCACCAGCAGCGCGAGGGAAAGGGAACCGAAGAACGCGAGCCGGACGAGGGGAGCGGGGCCGCGGACGAAGAACGGCGGGGGAGTGTGCTCCATCTCGGCGGTCGAGGGGCGCGCGGTCGGTGCGCGCTCCGCTCAGTCGTTGGTGAAGATCGGGCCGAAGTGCTCCATCTTCTCGAGCGCCTTGCCCGAACCGCGCACCACGCAGGTGAGCGGGTCGTCGGCCACGATCACCGGCAGCCCCGTCTCCTCCATGAAGAGGCGGTCGAGGTCGCGCAGCAGCGCGCCGCCGCCGGTCAGCACCATGCCCTTCTCGGCGATGTCGGCGCCGAGCTCGGGCGGGGTCTGTTCGAGCGCCGACTTCACCGCGCCGACGATCTGGTTGAGCGGCTC
>DASUFW010000027.1:0-2123 GCA_036274335.1 Burkholderiales bacterium
GCGGGCGAGCCAGGCGTGCACGAAAGGCTCGCCGGCGATCATGTTGGCCGCGGTCCACGCGAGGACCGCGCCGCCCACGTACAGCAATCCGGGAAAGCGCTCGAGCCAGCGCAGGATGAGGGTCGAGCCCCAGACGACGATCGGAATCGAGATCACGAGGCCGAGGACCACCAGCAGGATCGAGCCGTGCGCGGCGCCCGCCACGGCGAGCACGTTATCCAGTCCCATCACTGCGTCGGCGACGACGATGGTGCGCATCGCTCCCCAGAATCCGCTCGCCGGCGCGATCTCGCGGCCGGGGCCGCCGTCGTCCCCCGCGAGCAGGCGGTAGGCGATCCACGCGAGCAGCACGCCGCCCGCCAGCATGAGTCCGGGCACCTTGAGCAGCCAGAGCACGCCGACCGTGAGGCTCGCGCGCACCACCACGGCGCCGACCGTGCCCCAGACGATGGCCCGGCGCTGGTGAAGCTTCGGCAGGCTGCGCGCGGCGAGCGCGATGACGATGGCGTTGTCCCCGGCGAGCACCAGGTCGATGACCACGATGGCCGCGAGCGCGGACCAGAATTCGGGGCTCAGCAGGGTGTGCATGCGCGCAGTCTGGGCGTGCGCGCCGTGTCCGAAAATTGAAGAAACGCGATGCCATCCATCGCGATTCGCGATGCGTGGCCAGGCGTCCTCTGCTAGCATGGCAATCGCAGTACCCCGCAGGGGAGTAGCTTCTTCGCGCGCAGTCGTCAATCCGGGATTCGTCCCCGGCTGCGCGGGCAGCGCAAGGCAGGGCGGCGCTGCAAGCGAGACCTCGGGCCGGCCGCGCCATAAGGCGCGGCCCGACCTCAGGACTCGGCGAAGGAGCAGGCGATGCCCCGATCCGCGTTGCGCCGGTTCTTCCGGCACGGCATGTTTCCGCAGCTCATGGTGTTCGAGGCCGTCGCGCGGCTGGGAAGCGTGACGCGCGCAGCCGAGGAGCTGCACCTCGCGCAACCCACGGTGTCCACGCAGCTGAAGAAGCTTCAGCAGTCGCTGGAGGTGGCGCTGCTCGAGCAGGAGGGCCGCGGCCTGCGCCTCACCGATGCCGGGCGCGAGCTCCAGGCTGCGTGCGGCGAGCTCTTCGACCTGATCGGACGCATGGAGGCGCGCCTGCAGGCGCTTCGCCGGCCGCCGGCGGAAGTGCTGCGCGTTGCCGCCGTGCCCTCGGCGCGCCGGCTCGCCGCGCGGCTGCTCGCGGCGTTCTGCGCCCGCCATCCCGGCGTGCAGGCGAGCCTGCACGTCGACGAGCGGGCGGGCCTCGCCGAGCGAATGGCGCGCGGAGACGACGACGTATACCTGCTCGCCCTCGACGACGAGGGCGCGGGTGACGGCTCGTACCGGCAATGGAGCCTCGCGCACGCGAGCGGGCGCGAGCGCTCGCCGCTGGCCCAGCAGTTCGCGCGGGACGTCCTCCTTGACGGCCTCGGCATGGACGCGAACAATCGGCCCCGACCGGGAGAGGGAGGAGAGCATGGCACTGTCGAGCGCCGACCATAGCGTGAGCCCGCCGCGGCTGGCGATTCCGCGCGACTACAACGCTGCAGCGGATCTGATCGAGCGCAACCTGCAGGCGGGACGCGGCGGCAAGGTCGCCTTCCACGACGACGCGGGGTCGCTCACCTACGCGCAGCTCGCCGAGCGCGTCAACCGGTTCGGCAGCGGGCTGCTGGCCATGGGGCTGCGCATGGAGGACCGCATCCTGCTCGCCATGCACGACACCTGCGACTGGCCGGTGGCGTTTCTCGGCGCGATCCGGGCCGGCATCGTGCCGATCGCCGTCAACACGCTGCTCACCCCGAAGGACTACCAATACATGCTGTCCGACAGCCGGGCGAAGGCGCTCGTGGTGTCGGATGCGCTGCAGCCGCAGTTCAAGCCGATCCTCGAGAAGCTCCCGTTCCTCAAGCACGTCCTCGTGACCGGCTCGTCCTTCAAGGAAGCGGAGGCAAGAGGCCAGGCCGAGCTCGCGCCCGCGCCGACCACGCGCGACGACGCCTGCTTCTGGCTGTACTCCTCGGGCTCGACCGGCATGCCCAAGGGCACCGTGCATGCGCACTCGAGCATGGTGGAAACCGCCGAGCTGTACGCGCGGGGCG
>DASUFW010000028.1:0-15395 GCA_036274335.1 Burkholderiales bacterium
GTGGCTTACGCGCGGCTCACGCGCCCGCGGCGCTAGCGGTGACCCCGTCCCGGCTGGGACACGACGTCCAGGATCTTGATGCGCGTGGTGCGTCCGCCCGGCACGGGCCAGTCGATGCTCTGGCCGACCGAGAGCCCGAGCAGCGCGCTGCCGAGCGGCGCGAGGATAGACACCTTGTCGGTTCCCCCGGTCGCCTCGTGCGGATAGCACAGCGTGCGCTCGAACTCCTTGCCGCTGTCCTCCTCGCTGAAGCGTACCGTGGAATTCATCGTCACCACGTCGCGCGGCAGGTCCGCGGGCTCGACGATGTTCGCGCGGTCCAGCTCGGCGCGCAGCCCGTCGGCGATCTCGGGCGCGCCGGCGCGCAACTCGCCCAGCAGCCCTTCCAGCCGATCGAGATCGTCGGTCGTGACCGTGATCTCGGGGCGCTTGTGCAGGTCCCGGCTCATCGCTCGCTCTCCTTGCGCCGCACTCACAGCGCGTGCTGCGGGTTCACCTTCTCCATCTTGCTCGCCAGCTTGTTGAGCGCGCTGATGTAGGCCTTGGCGGAGGCGACCACGATGTCCGTGTCCGCGCCCACGCCGTTGACGATGCGGCCGCCCTTCGACAGGCGCACCGTCACCTCGCCCTGCGACTCGGTGCCCTGCGTGACCGCGTTCACCGAGTAGAGCAGCAGCTCCGCGCCGCTCTTCGCCACCGACTCGATCGCCTTGAAGGTCGCGTCCACCGGTCCGTCGCCCTGCGCCTCGGCCTTCTTCTCGGCGCCGTTCTCGGCCATCACGATCTTCGCATGCGGGCGCTCGCCCATGCCGCTCGCCTGGTTCATGGTCACCAGGCGCCAGTGCTCGTCCTCCGCGGCGCCCGCCTGCTGCGTCACCAGCGCCTGCAGGTCTTCGTCGAAGATGTCCGCCTTCTTGTCGGCGAGGTCCTTGAACCGCTGGAAAGCCTGATTGTAGGCGTCTTCGCTCTCCATTTCGATGCCGATCTCCTTCAGGCGCTGCTTGAACGCCGTGCGGCCCGAGAGCTTGCCGAGCACGATGCGGTTGGTGGTCCAGCCCACGTCCTCGGCGGTCATGATCTCGTAGGTCTCGCGCGCCTTCAGCACGCCGTCCTGGTGGATGCCCGAGGCGTGCGCGAAGGCGTTCGCCCCCACGACCGCCTTGTTCGGCTGCACCACGAAGCCCGTGATCTGCGAGACCAGGCGCGAGGTCGGCACGATCTGGGTGGTGTCGAGCCGCGTCTCCAGGTCGAAGAAGTCCTTGCGCGTGCGCACCGCCATGACCACCTCCTCGAGCGAGGTGTTGCCCGCGCGCTCCCCGAGGCCGTTGATGGTGCATTCGATCTGCCGCGCGCCGCCGATCACCACCGCGGCGAGCGAGTTGGCGACCGCCATGCCGAGGTCGTTGTGGCAGTGCACGCTCCACACCGCCTTGTCGGAATTCGGCACCCGCTCGCGCAGGCGCTTGATCATCTCGCCGAACTGCTCGGGCACCGCGTAGCCCACCGTGTCGGGAATGTTGATGGTGGTCGCGCCCTCCTTGATCACCGCTTCCAGCACGCGGCACAGGAAATCGGGCTCCGAGCGGCTGCCGTCCTCGGGCGAGAACTCGACGTCCGGGCAGGCGTTCCGGGCGTAGCGCACCGATAGCTTCGACTGCTCGAGCACCTGCTCGGGCGTCATGCGCAGCTTCTTCTGCATGTGCAGCGGGCTGGTGGCAATGAAGGTGTGCACGCGCCACGACTTGGCGCCCTTCAGCGCGTCGATGCCGCGCTGGATGTCGCGGTCGTTGGCGCGGCACAGGCCGGCCACCGTCGAGTCCTTGACGGTGTTGGCGATCGCCCGCACGGCTTCGAAGTCGCCGTTGGAAGACGCCGGGAAGCCCGCCTCGATGACGTCCACGCGCATGCGCTCCAGCGCCTTGGCGATGCGCAGCTTCTCGTCCTTGGTCATCGACGCGCCGGGGCTCTGCTCGCCGTCGCGCATGGTGGTGTCGAAGATGATCAATTTGCCCTTGCTCATGTGCCGCTCCTCGTGGGAATGCGAAAAGTCCTTGCCGCCGGGTGGGCGGTCAGGGGTACAGCCGAATTGGGGGTCGTTAGTTTGTGCGCGCGGGGCGCAGCAGCAGCAGGCGTCCCAGCGCGAGGAGCGCCAGGGAAAGGAGGGTGCCGAGAAGCACGGCCTGCGACATGCGGCGGACTATAGCCCTGCCCGCCGGCCAGCGTCAAGAACGTGGGCGGGGGCGCTTGCGCAGGGCCCAGAGCACGTAGCCCGACAGGCCGTAGGCGCAAAACAGCAGGAACAGGACGATCGGCGGATCGAAGGACACCAGCACGAAGCCGAGCACGACCAGCAGGATGGCCCAGAACGGCACGCTCTTGCGGAAGTTGAAGTCCTTGAAGCTGTAGAAGGGGGCGCTCGACACCATCGTCAGGCCGCCGTAGATGGCGAAGAAGGCCGCCACCCATTGCAGGCCGTAGTCGTCGAGCGGGATCTTGTTGTCGTGCGCGAGCCACACGAAGCCGGCGACCAGCGCGGCGGCGGCGGGGCTGGGCAGCCCCTGGAAGTAGCGCTTGTCGACCACTTCGATGTTGACGTTGAAGCGCGCCAGGCGCAGGGCCGCGCCCGCGCAATAGACGAAGGCTGCGATCCAGCCGAAGCGGCCGAGGTCCTTGAGCGCCCACTCGTAGAGCACCAGCGAGGGCGCGGCGCCGAAGGACACCATGTCGGAGAGGCTGTCGTACTCCGCCCCGAACGCGCTCTGCGTCCGCGTCAGGCGCGCCACCCGGCCATCGAGCCCGTCCAGCAGCCCGGCGACGAAGATCGCGATCGCGGACGCGCCGTACTGGCCATTCATCGCCTGCACGATCGCGTAGAAGCCGGCGAACAGCGCCGCGGTGGTGAACAGGTTCGGCAGGAGATAGATGCCGCGGCGGCGGAGCATGGCCACCCGCGGCGAGGGCATGCCCGGCAGGTAGTCCTGCTTGTGCGTGTCGCGAGGATCAGCCACGGTCCGGCAGCCTCGCCAGGACGCTTTCCGCGGCAGACACCTTGTCGCCGAGCGCCGCCACCGCCTGCGCGTCGGGCGGCAGGTAGACGTCCACGCGCGAGCCGAAGCGGATGAAGCCGAAGCGCTGGCCGCGCTCGAGCGCCGCCCCGGCCTCCACGTAGCAGAGGATCCGGCGCGCCACCAGTCCGGCGATCTGCACGCAGGTCACGTCCACGCCGTCGGCGGTGCGCATCGCCAGCGCGTTGCGCTCGTTCTCGAGCGACGCCTTGTCGAGCGCGGCGTTGACGAACGCGCCCGGGTGGTACCAGCGGCGCACGACCGTCCCATCCACCGGCGAGCGGTTGGAGTGCACGTTGAACACATTCATGAACACGCTGATCTTCAGCGCGTCGCGCTCGAGCCACGGGTCGCGCGCCTTCTCGACGGCGACGATGCGCCCGTCCGCCGGCGAGACCACGGCGCGAGGGTCGTCGGGCACCTCGCGCGGCGGGTCGCGGAAGAACTGCAGGACGAAAAGCGCTCCAAGCCAGAGCGGAATCGACCACCCTGCACCCGCAAACCACCCCACCAGCACGGCGGCCGCGACGGCGGCGGCGAGGAACGGCCAGCCCTCGCGCGCGATGATCGGATGCGGATAGGGCGGCCTCACGCCCGGCGACGCTCAGTTCTTCGACGTGTCGACAAGGCGGTTCTTGCGGATCCAGGGCATCATCTCCCGGAGCCGCGCCCCCACCTTCTCGATCGGCAGCTCGGCGGTCATGCGCCGCCGGCTGAGCAGCTCCGGCGCCCCGGCGCGGTTCTCCAGCACGAACTCCTTGGCGTACTCGCCCGACTGGATGCGTCCCAGGATCTCCTTCATGCGCCGGCGCGTGCCCTCGTCGATGACCTTGGGGCCGCTCACGTACTCGCCGTACTCGGCGTTGTTGGAGATCGAGTAGTTCATGGTGCCGATGCCGCCCTCGTACATGAGGTCGACGATGAGCTTCAGCTCGTGCAGGCACTCGAAGTACGCCATCTCGGGCGCGTAGCCCGCGTCGGTCAGCGTGTCGAAGCCCGCCTTGACGAGCTCGACGCAGCCGCCGCACAGGACCGCCTGCTCGCCGAACAGGTCGGTCTCGGTCTCTTCCTTGAAGCTCGTCTCGATGATGCCGGCCTTGCCGCCGCCGATCGCCGCCGCGTACGAAAGCGCCACGTCGCGCGCCTTCTTGGACGGATTGCGGTGCACGGCGATCAGCATGGGCACCCCGCCGCCGGCCGCGAAGGTCGAGCGCACGGTGTGGCCGGGCGCCTTGGGCGCCACCATCCACACGTCGAGGTCCGGGCGCGCCTGGATCAGCCCGTAATGGATGTTGAAGCCGTGCGCGAAGGCGAGCGACGCGCCCTTCTTGATGTTCGGCGCGATCACCTCGCTGTAGATTTGGGCGTGGTGCTCGTCGGGCAGCAGCATCATGACGATGTCGGCGCCCTTCACGGCATCCGCGAGCTCGGCGACCTTGATGCCGCCCTTCTTCGCCTTGTCCCAGGAGGCGCCGCCCTTCCTCAGGCCGACCGTCACCTTGACGCCGGATTCCTGCAGGTTCAGCGCGTGCGCGTGCCCCTGCGAGCCGTAGCCGATGATGGTGACCTTCTTGCCCTTGACGAGCGAAAGGTCGGCGTCCTTGTCGTAATAGACCTTCATGCTTCTCCCCTCAGTCCGGCGGAAACGGGGACCGCCCCCATTTCCTGTTCTAAATCCGCAGAACGCGGTTGCCGCGGCCGATGCCGCTCGCCCCGGTGCGCACGGTCTCGATGATGGCGCCCTGATCGAGCGCCTGGATGAACGCGTCGAGCTTGCGGCCTTCGCCGGTCAGCTCGATGGTGTAGGTGTTGTCGGAAACGTCGATGATGCGGCCGCGGAAGATGTCGGCCATGCGCTTCATGTCCTCGCGCTCCTTGGCGCCGGCGCGCACCTTGATCAGCATCATCTCGCGCTCGATGTGCTCGGCTTCCGACAGATCCACGACCTTCACCACCTCGACCAGCTTGTTCAGCTGCTTGGTGATCTGCTCGATGACCTCCTCCGAGCCGGCGGTGACGATGGTCATGCGCGACAGCGAGGCGTCCTCGGTGGGCGCCACGGTGAGCGACTCGATGTTGTAGCCGCGCGCCGAGAACATGTTGGAGATGCGCGACAGCGCCCCGGCCTCGTTCTCGACCAGGATGGAAATGATGTGGCGCATCACAGCTCTTCGGAGAGGATCATCTCCGTGATGCCCTTGCCGCCGGGCACCATCGGGTAGACGTTCTCGGCCTGGTCGGTGAGGAAATCCAGGAACACGAGCTCGTCCTTGCGCGCGAGCGCGTCGCGCAGCGCCGGTTCCACGTCCGCCGGCTGGTCCACCAGCACGCCGCGGTGGCCGTAGCCCTCGGCGAGCTTCACGAAGTCGGGCAGCGCGTCCATGTAGGACTCGGAGTAGCGGTTGCCGTGGAAGAACTGCTGCCACTGGCGCACCATGCCCATGTAGCGGTTGTTGAGGTTCACGATCTTGATCGGCAGGCGGTACTGCTTGCAGGTCGAGAGCTCCTGCAGGCACATCTGGATCGAGGACTCCCCGGTGACGCACACCACGGTGTCCTTCGGATTGGCCAGCTTCGCGCCCATGGCCGCCGGCAGGCCGAAGCCCATGGTGCCCAGGCCGCCGGAGTTGATCCAGCGCCGGGGCTTGTCGAACTTGTAGAACTGCGCCGCCCACATCTGGTGCTGCCCGACGTCCGAGGTGACGATCGCCTGGCCGCCGGTGATCTCGTAGAGCTTCTCGAGCACGAATTGAGGCTTGATGATCTTCGACTTGCGGTCGTAGCGCAGGCAGTCGCGCGCGCGCCACTCCTCGATCTGCTTCCACCAGGCCGAGATGTCCTCGCGCGCCGGCGCGGCGCGCAGCTGCTTCAGCAGCTCTTCCAGCACGTCGGGCACGTGGCCGACGATCGGCACGTCCACCTTGACGCGCTTGGAGATCGACGAGGGGTCGATGTCGATGTGGATGATCTTGCGAGGGTTCTGCGCGAAGTGCGCCGGATTGCCGATCACGCGGTCGTCGAACCTCGCGCCGATCGCGAGCAGCACGTCGCAATGCTGCATCGCCATGTTGGCCTCGTAGGTGCCGTGCATGCCGAGCATGCCGAGGAACTGGCGGTCGGTGGCCGGATACCCGCCCAGCCCCATCAGCGTGTTGGTGCACGGGAAGCCGGCGAGCTTCACGAACTCCGTGAGCTGCGGCGCGGCGTTCGACAGGATCACGCCGCCGCCCGTGTACACCATCGGCCGGCGCGCTTCCGAGAGCAGCTGCACTGCCTTCTTGATCTGGCCCGCGTGGCCCTTGCGCACCGGGCTGTAGGAGCGCATGGACACGGTCTCGGGGTACTGGAACTCGCACGTGTGCGTGGTGATGTCCTTGGGGATGTCCACCAGCACCGGCCCGGGGCGGCCGGTGGTCGCGAGATAGAACGCCTTCTTGATGGTCGCCGCGAGGTCCTTGACGTCCTTCACCAGGAAGTTGTGCTTCACGCAGGGCCGCGTGATGCCGACCGTGTCGCACTCCTGGAACGCGTCCTCGCCGATGGCGTGCGTCGGCACCTGCCCGGTCAGCACCACCATCGGAATCGAATCCATGTAGGCGGTCGCGATGCCGGTCACCGCGTTGGTCACGCCCGGGCCCGAGGTCACGAGGCAGACGCCCACCTTGTGCGAGGAGCGCGAGTAGCCGTCCGCCGCGTGCACCGCGCCTTGCTCGTGGCGCACCAGCACGTGGCGCACCTTGTCCTGCTTGAAGAGCTCGTCGTAGATGAACAGCACCGCGCCGCCCGGGTAGCCGAAGACGTACTCCACGCCCTCCTCCTGGAGGCAGCGGATGACGATTTCCGCGCCGCTGAGCTCGACTCCCTTGATGCGGTCCATGCGCGCCTGCAATCCCGAGAAAACCTTGAACATTAGTGACTTATTGCAGTGCGGTCAAGCAACGGCGGGGCGGTGCGCGGATTCGTTTTGGTAACATCGCCCGCCACACGCATCCGGTCGCCGGAGGAAGGGAGCAACCACTGGCCTCGCGCAGCGAGCTTTCGGCCTTCCTCGAGGGCGCCGAGCGGCGAGCCTTCAAGCAGGCGCTCTATGCCGTGCGCGAGGAGCAGGCGGCGCTCGACATCGTCCAGGACGCGATGATGCGGCTCGTGGAGCGCTACGCGGGCCGCCCCGCCGGGGAGCTGCCGATGCTCTTCCAGCGGATCCTCCAGAACGCGGTCCGCGACTGGTTCCGGCGCCAGAAGGTGCGCGGGTCGTGGATGACGCTCCTTTCGTCCCTGCTGCAGACGCGGGAGGACGGCTCGGAGGCCGATCCGCTCGAGACCCTCCCGGTGCCGACGGAATCGCAGCCCGCCGACGAACCGGGCGAGAACCTCCACCGGTCTCAAGTGGTTGAAATCCTTGAGGAAGAGATTTCCCGGCTCCCCCAACGTCAACGGCAGGCCTTCCTCATGCGTTACTGGGAGGAGCTGGATGTCGCCGATACCGCCCGCGCCATGGGCTGCTCCGAAGGCAGCGTGAAGACGCACTGCTCGAGGGCTGCGCACGCGCTGGCGATTGCTTTGAAGGCACGCGGAGTTACCCTTTAGGCCATGAACGAAGCGCAATTCGCCCACCGGGTGCGGCACGTGCTCAACGAGGGACTCGAGCTGGACGCCGCGCACGCCGCGCGACTGCGCGCGGCACGCCAGCAGGCGCTCGCCGCCTACCGGCCGGACCCGCAGGGCTATTCGGTGCTGTCCGGCGGGGCGGCCGCGCGGCTCGGCGGGTTGCGCGGGATCTCCCTGCGGATCGTGCTGCCCGCCGTCATCCTGAGCGTCGCGTTCGTCGCCACCTACGGGTGGCAGCTGCAGCAGCGCGCCGCCGAGATCGAGGAACTGGATGCGCAGCTCCTGACGGGCGACCTGCCGATCGACGCCTACCTCGACCAGGGATTCGCGGCATGGCTCAAGCGTCGCGCCTCGCAGTAGCGGTCCTGGTCGCGGCCTGGCTGCTGCTCGCGGGGGGCGCGGCGCACGCCGTCGGACCGAAGGACTATCGCTGGTCCGACCTGACGGGCGAACAGCAGCGCATCCTCGCGCCGCTGCAGAAGGAGTGGGGCACGCTCGAGCCGGAACAGCGGCGCAAGTGGGTTGCCATGACCAAGCGGTACCCCAAGATGACGCCCAGCGGGCAGAAGCGCGTGCAGACCCGCATGCAAAAGTGGGCCAAGCTCACGCCCGCGCAGCGCAAGCAGGCGCGCGAGAACTACCGGCGCATCAGCAAGGTGCCCGCGGACAAGCGCGGCGACCTGACCGAGCAGTGGACCGAATACCAGGCGCTGCCGCCGCAGGAACGCCAGCGCGGCCCGGCTGCCGGGAGCGCGAAGCGCCCGGCGCCGCAGTGAGCGGCGAAACCCCCGGGCTCGCACGCCGCCTGGCGAGCCTGCTCTACGAGGCGGCCCTCGTCTTCGCCATCGCGTTCTTCGCCGGCATCGCCTTCCTGTTCGCCTCCGGCGCGGCACCGCTGGAGGGCTGGCTGCTGCATGCCCACCAGGCGTTCCTGCTCGCCATCCTCGGTGCCTACTTCCTGTGCTGCTGGCTGCGCGGCGGGCAGACCCTCGCCATGAAAGCGTGGCGGATCCGCCTCGCGGGCGTGACGCCCGCGCGGGCGCTCGCGCGCTTCCTGCTCGCGGTCGTCCTGGTGCCGACCGGCATCGGCCTGCTGTGGGCCCTGGTCGACCGGGACCGTCAGTTCCTCCACGACCGGATCGCCGGCACGCGGCTGGTGCGCGCCTAGCGGCGCTCGACCAGCCACATCATCAGGACCGCGGCGAGGAAGAACGCGGCGCAGGGCAGCGCCGCGGCCGCGAACGGCGGCCAGTTCTGCAGCAGCCCGACGTGCGCGAACAGCCCGTTCAGCATGTGAAAGCCGATCCCGAGCATGACGCCGAGGAACACTTTCAGGCCGACCATCCCCGAGCGCGCATGGAGGTAGCCGAAGGGCAGCGCGAGCGCCATCATGACGAGCACCGCCACCGGGTAGAAGAGCTTCTTCCAGAGCGCGATCTCGTAGCGCCCCGTCTTCTGGTGGTTGCCGGCCAGGTATTCGATGTACCGGTACAGGCTCCACACCGACATGCGGTCGGGGCGGACGACCAGCACGTTGATGAGCTCGGGCGTGACGGCGCTCTTCCAGACCGATTCGGGCTCGCGCGTGGTCTTCAGCCCTTCCCCGGAGAAGCGGGTCCGCACCACCTGCAGCAGGCGCCAGGCGCCGTCGGCGAGGTATTCGCCGCCGGCGGCCGACGTGACCTGCGCCAGCCGGAACTGGTCGTCGAACTCGTAGATGCGCACGCCCTGCAGCACCCGGGCGTCGCGCACCAGGCGCACGTTGATGAACGCCTGGCCGTCCCGGAACCACAGGCCCGAGCTCAGGTCCTGGTTGATGTCGCCGCTCAGCGCGCGGATGCGCATCGCCTGCGCCGACTCCTCCGCGGCCGGCGCCACCCACTCGCCGATGACGAACGTGCCGATCGCGACGACGAGGCCGATCTTGAGCAGCATGCCGCCGGCCTGCCCCGGCGTCATGCCGGCCGCGCGCATCACGGTGAACTCCGAGTTGTTGGCCAGGTGCGCGAGCACGTACAGCGTGCCGATCAGCACCGCCACCGGCATCAGCTCGTAGGCGTTGGTCGGCGAGGACAGCAGCACGAAGGTCAGCAGCTGGCGCAGCTGGTAGTCGCCCCGGCCGAGGTAGCGGAACTCGCCGAGCATGTCGAAGAACGCGAACAGCCCCAGGAAGGCGAGCAGGATGACGCCGACCGCCAGCGCGACCTCGCGCGCCAGGTAGCGGCTCAGGGTGGAGGTGGCGACGCTCAGGCGCTCAGCTCCGCAGCCGCAGGCGCAGCAGCGTCATGCGCTGCGCGAACAGCACGACGATGGCCGCCAGCACGCCGGCGTGCACCACCCAGACGCCGAGCCAGAAATCCATGCGCCCCTGCGTGACGCGCGCCTCGCAGACGTTGAGCAGGTTCTGGTAGACGAGGAACGCCAGCAGCGCGAATACCAGGTTGACCGACCGGCCGGCGCGCGGATTGACGAAGCTGAGCGGCACCGCGAGCAGCGCGAGCAGCAGCGCCGAGGCCGGGATGCCGATCCGCCAGAGCAGCTCGCCCAGGTTGGGCGGCGTGGGGTCGCGCCACAGTGCGGCCGAGGGGAGGCTCTTGTGCGTCGGCACCGGGTCCTCGGCCTGGCGGGTCTCGATGCGCGCGGCGTACCGCTCGAATGCCATCTCCCGGAAGTCGACGCCGCCCGGCACCCCGTCGTAGCGGTGCCCCTCCAGCAGCACGACGAAGCGCTCGCCTTCGGGCCCCGCCTCGATGCGCCCGCGCCGGCTGACCATGATGCCCGCCCGGCCGTGCTGGACCGAGTTCACGAACACGTTGCGCACCTCGCCCGGCGTGTCGCCGGCGGACTCCACGAAGAACACCCGGTCCTTGCCGCGCGACTCGCTGAACGAGCCCGGATCGATGCGCGCGGCGTCGTCACGCGCCTCGAGGCGGCTCTTGTACTGTTCCGCGATGCGCACCGACCAGGGCGCCACCCCCAGCGACAGCACCGCGATCAGGGCCACCAGCGGCAACGTGAACGCCAGCACCGGCCGGAGCCAGGCCGCGAGCGACAGGCCCGCGTTGAACCAGATCACCATCTCCGAGTCGCGGTAGCTGCGCGTCAGGCTGAGCAGCACCGTCACGAACAGCGTGAGCGACAGCAGCAGCGGCAGCGCATTGACGGCGAAGAAGCCGAGGTAGGCGATCACCGCGTCGGTCGGGAGCTTGCCGCCCGCGGCCTGTCCGAGCAGGCGCACCAGGCGCGTCGTGATCGCGATCAGGAACAGCGAGAGGAACACCGCCGACGCCAGTTGCGCGAACTCACGCAGCAGCGCGCGGTGAAAGATCATGCGATACTTAAAGCGCTCATTACACGGGAGATTCGGGTGGAATTTAGCATACGCGCGGGGGCGCCCCAGACTGCCCGCACCGGCTGCCTGGTGCTCGGGGTCCACCAGGGCGAAGGCGGCGCGGGTCCCACGCTGACCAAGGCGGCCGCCGCGGCCGACCGCGCCGCGCACGGCAAGCTCGCCGCCGCGCTGGCGCGCGGGGACCTGAGCGGGCGCACCGGCACCACCCTTCTCCTGCAAGGCGTCGCCGGCATCGCCGCCGAGCGCGTGCTGCTGGTCGGGCTGGGCGAGCCGAAGCGCTTCGGCGAGGTCGCCTATCGCAGCGCGGTGCGCGGCGCCGCGACTGCGCTGCGCGAGCTGGGCGCGCGCGATGCGGCGCTCTACCTCGCCGACGTGAAGGTCGGGCACCGCGCCCCGGCCTGGAACATCCGCCACGCGGTGCTCGTCGTGCGCGACGCGTTCTACCGCTTCGACCAGCTCAAGTCGCAGAAGCAGCCGCCGGCACCCGCGCTTGCCGCCGTCGCCGTCTCGCTGGCCGGCGGGACGGTCACCGCGCCGATGCGCGACGCGCTGCGCGAAGCCTCGGCGACCGCCGACGGCGTGGACCTGGCGCGCACGCTCGGCAACCTGCCGCCCAACATCTGCACGCCGTCGTACCTCGCCGACGAGGCGCGCAAGCTCGCACGGCAGTTCCGCCTGCGCGCCGAGGTGCTCGAGCGCCGCGACATGGAGCGCCTCGGCATGGGCGCCCTGCTCTCCGTCACGCGCGGCTCGCACCAGCCGCCCAAGATGATCGTGCTGCGCTACGCCGGCGGCCCGAAGCGCCAGGCGCCGCTCGTGCTCGTCGGCAAGGGCATCACCTTCGACACGGGCGGCATATCCCTCAAGCCCGCGGGCGACATGGACGAGATGAAGTTCGACATGTCGGGCGCAGGCAGCGTACTGGGCGCGCTGCGCGCCCTGGCGGGCATGAAGGCGCCGGTCAACGTGGTGGGCATCGTGCCCACCTGCGAGAACATGCCGGGCGGAGCCGCCTCCCGGCCGGGCGACATCGTGAAGACGATGTCGGGCCAGACGGTGGAGATCCTGAACACCGACGCCGAGGGGCGGCTCATCCTGTGCGACGCACTCACCTACGCCGAGCGCCTGAAGCCCGACGCGGTGGTGGACATCGCCACCCTGACGGGCGCCTGCGTCGTCGCGCTGGGGCACGTGGCCGCGGGCCTGTATGCCAACGACGAAAAGCTCGGCGCGGCAGTGCGCGCGGCGGGCGACGACGCCTGGGACCGCGTCTGGCCGATGCCGCTCTGGGAGGACTACCAGGAGCAGCTGCGCTCGAACTTCGCCGACATGGCGAACATCGGCGGGCGGCCGGCCGGCAGCGTCACCGCCGCCTGTTACCTCGCCCGCTTCGCGAAGAAGCTGCGCTGGGCGCATCTCGACGTGGCGGGCGTCGCCTACCGGAGCGGGCGCGAGAAGGGCTCGACCGGGCGGCCGGTGCCCCTGCTGGTGCGCTTCGCGCTGGCGCGCGCGGGACGATGACGCGCGTCGATTTCTATTTCAACGCTGCGGACAAGATGCAGGTCGCCTGCCGTCTGGCCGGCAAGGCCGCGGCGCGCGGCGCGCGCCTGCTGATCTACGCGCCGGAGGCCGAGGCGCGGCAGCGGATCGACCGCCTGCTGTGGACCTGGCCCGCCACGGGCTTCGTCCCGCATTGCGGCGCGCAGGACGCGCTTGCGCCGGAAACGCCGGTGCTGCTCGACGGCGCGACCGACGCGGCGCCGGGCTGCGAGGTGCTGCTCAACCTCTCGGCGGAGGCGCCGCCGGCCTTCGAGCGGTTCGAGCGCCTGCTCGAGGTCGTGGGGCCCGACGACGAGGACCGGCAGCGGGCGCGCCTCCGGTACCGCTTCTATCGCGAGCGCGGCTACCGCATCGACGACCATGACCTCGGCGGGGAGCACAGCGGTGAGTGAAGGGGGCCCGGGTCCCGAAACCAACCCGCTGGTGGAGCGGGTGGACGCCCTGCTGCGCCGCCACCAGGAGGCCGCGGCTGGCCGCGGAGACCTGCCGGTGCTCACCGAGATCGTCGATCCCGACAAGCCGCGCGGCGCGGCCGCGCTCGACGCCGCCGCCGTGGAAGCCCTGTCGAGAGAGCTGGAACGCGCCGTCCTGCAGCGCCTGGAGAACGAGCTGCAGTCGATGTTTGCCGCGCTGAGCGCCGCCCTGCGCGCCGCCCTGCGCGAGGCCGTCGCAGGCGCCGTGGCGCGTGAGCTGCAGTCGCGCAAGCTCGACGCTGGCGCGCTGGCGGCGAAGCGCTCCACGCCGCCGGGCGGCTGAGCATGTCGCTCGACAAGAGCTTCGATCCGCACGCGGTCGAGGCGCGCTGGTATGGGCGCTGGGAGGCCGCCGGCTGGTTCGCGCACCGCGGCGATGCCCGGCCCGCCTACTGCATCCAGCTGCCGCCGCCCAACGTCACCGGCACGCTGCACATGGGGCACGCGTTCCAGCAGACGCTGATGGATGCCCTGGTCCGCTACCACCGCATGCTCGGCGACAACACCAACTGGGTGGTCGGCACCGACCACGCGGGCATCGCCACGCAGATCGTGGTCGAGCGCCAGCTCCAGGAGCAGGGAAAGTCGCGCCACGACCTCGGGCGCGAAAAGTTCATCGAACGGGTCTGGGCATGGAAGCAGCAGTCCGGCGCGACCATCACGCGGCAGATGCGGCGCCTCGGCACCTCGGGCAACTGGGGGTACGCCGACACCGAGGGCCAGAAGGCCGGCTACTTCACGATGGACGCGAAGATGTCGCGCGCGGTCGCGGAGGTGTTCGCTCGCCTGTACGAGGAGGGCCTCATCTACCGGGGCAAGCGCCTGGTGAACTGGGACCCGGTGCTCGGCACCGCGGTCTCCGACCTGGAAGTCGACACCGAGGAGGAAGACGGGAAGATCTGGGAGATCCGCTACCCGGGCGAGGGCTTCAGCGTCACCGTGGCCACCACGCGGCCGGAAACGATGCTGGGCGACGTGGCGATCGCGGTGAACCCGAAGGACGAGCGCCATGCCGCGTGGGTGGGAAAGTCGGTCGCCCTGCCCCTCACCGAGCGCCGCATCCCGGTCATTGCCGACGATTACGTGGACCCGGCGTTCGGCACGGGCTGCGTGAAGATCACGCCGGCGCACGACTTCAACGACTATCAGGTCGGCCAGCGCCATGGCCTCGCGCCGATCGAGATGCTGACGCTGGACGCGAAGGTGAAGGGCGGCACGGCGTACGACGGCCTCGACCGGTTCGAAGCACGCAAGCGCGTGCTCGCCGACCTGAAGGCGGCCGGCCTGCTGGTCTCGGAGAAGCCTTACAAGCTGCGTGTGCCGCGCTCGGGCCGCACCGGGATCATCGTCGAGCCGATGCTCACGGACCAGTGGTTCGTAAAGATGGACGGGCTGGCGAGATCGGGCCTCGAAGCGGTGGCGGGCGGCGACGTGAAGTTCTTCCCGGAGTACTGGGCGAGCACCTACAACGAGTGGCTCAACAACATCCAGGACTGGTGCATCTCGCGCCAGTTGTGGTGGGGCCACCAGATCCCGGTCTGGTACGACGACGCCGGGAAGATCTACGTCGCGCGCAGCGAGGAAGAGGCGCGCCGGGCATCCGGCGGCGCCGCGTTGCGGCGCGACCCGGACGTGCTCGACACCTGGTTTTCTTCGGCGCTCGTGCCCTTCACCTCGCTCGGCTGGCCGGAGCAGACGAAGGACCTCGACACCTTCCTGCCCTCGTCGGTGCTGATCACCGGCAACGACATCATCTTCTTCTGGGTGGCGCGCATGATCATGATGACGCGCCACTTCACCGGCCGCGTGCCGTTCCATCACGTCTACATCAACGCCATCGTGCGCGACGCCGAGGGCGAAAAGATGTCGAAGTCCAAGGGCAACACGCTCGACCCCCTGGACCTCATCGACGGCATCGCGCTCGAAGCCCTGCTCGCCAAGTCCACCGTCGGGCTGCTGCGCGCCGACCACAAGGCGAAGATCGAGAAGTACGTCCGCGTGCACTACCCGAAGGGCATCCCGGCGTTCGGGGCGGACGCGCTGCGCTTCACCTTTGCCGCGCTCGCGACGTTCTCGCGCACGCTGAACTTCGACCTCGGGCGCTGCGAGGGTTACCGCAACTTCTGCAACAAGCTCTGGAACGCGACGCGCTTCGTGCTCATGAACACGGAGGGCAAGGACTGCGGGCAGGACGAGAAGGCGCCGGTCGAGCTCTCCGCCTGGGACCGCTGGATCATCAGCACCCTGCAGCGCGCGGAGGCCGAGGTGGCGCGCAGCTTCGAGGAGTACCGCTTCGACAATGCGGCGGGCGCGATCTATCGATTCGTCTGGGACGAG
>DASUFW010000029.1:0-3577 GCA_036274335.1 Burkholderiales bacterium
AGGCCGTAGACGCGCACGCCCTGGAAGCGCAGGTCCATCAGCTGGTGCACGAGCTGCTCGGGCGCGGGATCGGTCAGCGCCACGACTACCCCCGACCAGAGCGCGTCGCCGGCCCGCCGCTCGAACTCGGCCTCGTCGACGACCACGAGCTCGCCTTGCGTGCCGGATCTTTCGAAGTCCTCGCGCAAGCCCTGGGCCTGCTCTCCGGTGCCGATCACGAGCCACCGGATCCGCTCGGCCTGCTCGCGCACCCAGCCACCGAAATACAGGCGCCAGCCCGCGCTCCAGAACGCCTGCGCGAGGAAGGCGACCGGAAAGATCCCCCGGCCGAACGTCGGATCGACGCTCCAGAAGCCGCCCGCATAGGCCGCGGCGCCTGTCAGAAGGGCCGCGACCAGCACCGCCACGATCGCACGCGCGGGCGGGCGCATGCCGGACACCTGCCGGCCCGGCACGAAGGTGTCGAGCACGTAGAGACAGAGGATGAGGAAGAAGAGCGGGATCAGCATGCCCGGCGTGAACCAGGGCAGCTCGTCCAGGCGCAGCCAGAAAGCGAGGTCGAAGAACACGACCAGGCCCGCGACGTCGAGGAGCAGCAGCGCGACGGCGACGCGCCGCGTCAGGTTGATCGCCGAGGACCCCGTCGCCGCGGCGGCGCGGCTCGCGGAAGCCTCTCGCTCTTGCGGCGTGGCGGCCATCGCAGCCGATTATATTCGCAGCGAGAGATAGGCCGCCCGCACCTGCTCCGCCATGCGCCGTGCAGTGAACATCGCCTCGTATCGCCGGCGCCCCTGCTCGCCCATGCGCCGCGCGAGCCCCGGATCCTGCAGCAGGCGGTTCAGCGCGTTCGCGAGTGCGTCGGGGCGGCCCGCTTCGACCGTGAAGCCGCTCACGCCGTCTTCATTTACCCAGTCGATTCCGGAGCCGGTGATGCGCGTCGACACCACCGGCCGGCCGGCGCGCATCGCCTCGATCTGCACTATGCCGAACGCCTCCGACTTCTGGACCGAGGGCAGGCAGAAGACATCGCAGGCGCGCATGTGGAGCTCCACTTCCCGGTCGGTAAGCCGCCCCAGCAGCGCGACCCGGTCCTCGACGCCGGAGCGGCGGATGAGGTGTTCGAGCTCGCCGCGCAGTGGCCCTTCGCCGCCGATCAGTACGCGCGCGTCCGGCGCGAGCGAGGCCGCGGCGCGCACCAGGTACTCGAACCCCTTGTAGGGCACGAGCCGGCCCAGCGTGAACACGATGCCGCGCCCTCCGATCTTCGCCCGGGCTGCGGCGATCTCATTCTCCGCGAACTGCTCGCGCGACTCGGCGATGCCGATGGGCGCCGCGCGCGCCTTCTGGCGAAAGCCTTCCAGCGCGGTTGACTCCTCGAGCAGCTTGGGCGAGGTCGCCAGGATCATGTCCGCGCGCTCGAGCATCCGGCGCTCCAGCCAGCGGTAGCCGCGATACAGAAGACGCTGGCGCACGATGTCGCTGTGCCAGTGCACGATGACCGCGCCGTCGAAGCGGGAAAGCAGCAAGTTGAGGCTGCTCTGCGGCCACGGGGCATGCACGTGGATGGCGTCGTAGCGCGAGGCGATTGCACGCCAGGTGCGGTAATCGCCCACGGACAGCGCGGCGGCCGAAATGGCGAGTGTGGCCCGCTCCTGGTAGATCCTGCCGCGCCCGGGGAGGTCGGCCTGCCGATGCTCGGGGCCCTGGCAGAGCACGTCGACTTCCAGGTCCGGGTAGCGGGCGAGCTCGGGAACGAGCTCCTCGACCACGCGCTCGATGCCGCCGAGGCTGGTGTGGTACCCCTTGGCGTGCTGGAGTATCTTCATCGCGCGGGACTCAGCCCAGGCTCTCGATCACGGCCAGGGTTTCGCGGGCGCATTTCTCCCAGGTAAACGTCCGGGCATGCCGGAGGCCCCTCTCGCGCAGCCCCGCCCGGGTGTCCGCATCCTGGGCGACCCGGAGCATCTTCGCGGCAATGTCGTCCGTCTCTTCCGGCTCGCAGTAGAGCGCCGCCTCTCCGCACACCTCGGGCAGCGAGGCCCGGTTCGACACGATCACCGGGCAGCCGCAGGCCATCGCCTCGAGCGGGGGCAGGCCGAAGCCCTCGTAGAAGGAGGGCAGGACCAGCGCCTCCGCGCAGGCGACGTAGCGCCTGAGGAGCTCGTCGTCCACCAAGCCCGTGAATTTCACGCGCTCGCCAAGCGCGGCCGACATGCGCTCCACCTGCCGGTCGCCCGTCACGAATCCTTCCTTCTTGCCCACGATCACGAGATCGTGCGGAAGCCTCTCGGCCAGCGCGCCGAAGGCCGCGATCAGGCCGCGGATGTTCTTGTGCGCCTTCACATTGCCGACGAAGACGAAGTAGGGCTTCCCGTGGGGCCGTGGCGAGCGTGGAACCGAGTACCAGGCGTCGTCGACGCCCAGGTGGATTACCTCGATGCGCGCGCGGTCCACGCCCACCAGGCGCACGAGCTCGTCGGCGGTGAAGCGCGAGTCGGCGATGACACGATCCGCCTTGGCCCGCACGGCCGCAAGCAGCGCCCTGGCGTACGCTCTGCGATGCCAGCCCTCCATGAAGCGCGGCTGCGCGAGATGGATCACGTCGTGGATGGTGACGAGGAGCTTCCCGCGATAGAAGAGCGGGATGTTGAACTGGGGCGACCAGAGCAGCCCCGTATCCCGCGGAATCAGGGCGGGCAGGCGCAACTGCTCCTCGACCGAAAAGGTCGGGGTGGAACATTGAATCACCGAGACGCGCTCACCCCGCGCCCAGGGAAGCTGCTCGATCGCGCCCCGCTCGCCGAGGAGCCGAACTTCGCCTCCGCGAAACGCCGGAACCAGTCGGGCGAGCACGTTGGCCACGTAGGTCCCGATCCCGGAATCCCCCAGCTTCCTGACGTCGACGGCGAGATTCACGACCGGCGACGCTTCTTTGAGCCGCGATGAGCCAACCCGTAGAATCCCTCCGTGAACACTTCGGCCACTCATCCCCTCGCTTGAAGCTCGGCGTCGTCGTCCTGAACTGGAATGGCAAGGACGTCACGCCGCGATGTCTGGACTCCCTGTACCGCAGCACGCGCCCGCCCGACCTGGTCGTCGTCGTCGACAACGCGTCGGTCGATGGCTCCGCCGAGCTCGTGCGCGACCGGTTTCCCCAGGCCGAGCTGATCCGGAACGATTCTAACCTCGGCTTCGCCGAGGGCTGCAACGTGGGCATGCGCATCCTGCTCGAGCGCGGGTTCGACTTGATCCTGCTGCTCAACAACGACGCGGTGGTGGATCCCGAGTGCCTGGGCGCGCTGGAGCACGCGGCCAAGGATCACCCGGCAGCCGCCTACGGCGCGACGATCTACGATATGGGCGAGCCCGCGCGGGTTTGGTATGCGGGCGGGAGCATCGGGCGATGGACGCTGGACGCGCGGCACGAGCTGGCGCGCCCTCGTGCAGGCGATCTACCAAGGCCGACGGCCTTCATCACGGGCTGCTGCCTGTTGCTCCGCGCCGAGGCCCTGCGGCGGATTGGCCTGCTCGATGAGGCGTTCTTCGCGTACTACGAAGACGTCGATTGGTGCCTCCG
>DASUFW010000030.1:0-1808 GCA_036274335.1 Burkholderiales bacterium
TTGCCGTCGAGCGGCGCCGCGGAGAAGACGTTCACCTGGGTGAAGGCGAAGCCGGGCATCGGTCCTATGCCCCCGCTTCCTGCAGGTAGCGGTGGATGAAGGCGATCGCCATGCTGCCCTCGCCGACGGCGGAGGCGACGCGCTTGACCGGGCTGAGGCGCACGTCCCCGCAGGCGAACACGCCCGGGACGCTGCTCTCGAGCAGATAGGGGTCGCGATCGTGCGTCCAGCGCTTTGCCTTGACCACGTCGTCGCCGGTCAGGACGTAGCCGCGCCGGTCGCGCGCGATCTCCGCCGGGAGCCATTCGGTCTCGGCGTCCGCGCCGATGAAGATGAACAGCCCGCCGCACTCGGCCCGGCGGGTCCCGGCACTGTCGCGGATGTCGATCGCCGTCAGGTGCGTGTCGCCGTAGGCCGCCACGACTTCCGCCTCGAGCCGGACGACGACGTTCGACTTCGCACGGAGCTGCTCGATCAGGTAGCGGGACATGCTCTTCTCGAGGGAATCGCCGCGCACGACGAGCGTCACCGTGCGGGCATGGTTGGCGAAGTACACGGCCGCCTGGCCGGCCGAGTTGCCGGCGCCGATCAGATGAATGTCGAGCCCCTGCGTCGAGCTCGCCTCGCTGCGCGCGGCGCCGTAGTAGATGCCCTTGCCGATCAGCCGCTCGAAGCCCTCGAGCGTCAGGCGGCGCCACGAGACCCCGGTCGCGAGCACCAGGGTGCGTGCCTGGATGGCCTCGTCGCCGTCGAGGTGGACGCAGCGCTTCTCCGGCTCGATGTGGGCGACGGAGCGCGTGACCAGGATCTCCGCGCCGAGCCGGCGCGCCTGCTTGAGCGCACGGCTCGAGAGCTCGTCCCCCGAGACGCCGCTCGGGAAACCGAGATAGTTCTCGATGCGCGAGGAGGTGCCCGCCTGGCCGCCCGGGGCTTCGCGCTCGATCACCAGGGTACGCAAGCCTTCAGACGCGCCGTACACCGCTGCGGCAAGGCCGGCGGGGCCGCCGCCGATGACGACGGTGTCATATTCGGCGCGCCGCGGGGCGGTCTGCAGTCCGAGTCGCTGCGCAAGATCGCGCGCCGCAGGCTTCATCAGCCGTGTCCCGTCGCTCAACTGCAGGGCCGGGCACTCGCCGTCGGCCGGCAGGGGGGCCGGCCAGCGCGAGGCCAGCTCGGGTGCCTCCGGCGTCAGCCACTCGTAGGTGATCTGGTTGCGCGCGAGGAACTGCCGCACGCGGCCGCAAGCCTCGTCCCACCGATGCCCGACGAGCGTGACGCGCGGTTTCGGGGTTTCGCCCTCGATGCCCTGCATGCCGCCGATGCGCTCGCGCGCCAGGGCGGCGACCCGCATGGCGAGGTCGGGCGAGGACGACGCGATCGTGTAGTACTGCGGCAGCTCGACGCGCATGACGCGGGACGGCTCCGCGGCCCGGTAGCCGCCGTAGAGCGGGGTGTTCAGCGCGATGGGCAGTTCCCCGAAGATGGCGCCCTTGGGCCGCCACCCCAGCGTGCGCTCGACGCCGTCGAACAGCCTGACGACCTCCATCTTTCCCTCGAGCACCGCGTACAGCGCACGCTCCTGACCGCCTTCGTGCGCAGCGTATTCGCCGGCGGCGAGGCGCATGTCGGCCGCCGTGCGCGCGAGCAGCTCGAGCTCGGGCATGCCAAGCGTCGAGAACAGCGGTATCGAACGGATCTCGTCAACCGTCAGCATCGCGGCTCCACCGGCGGGGTGGGGCGGATGATACCGTCCGCGAAAGCCTCACCGGCACTGCAGCGGCAGGTAGGACGCCGGGACGTTCGTCCGG
>DASUFW010000031.1:0-2768 GCA_036274335.1 Burkholderiales bacterium
GCGCATGATGTGGATGGCGTCCTCGTGGCCCCGCGTCGTGATCAGGCCGACCTTGGCCCCGCGCTTCTGGATGATGGTGTTGGTGCCGACCGTGGTGCCGTGCGACAGGAACGCGATGTCGCGGCAGAAGTCCTCGAGCGTCAGGTCGAGCTCGCGCGCGCCGGTGGCGAGCGCGTCCATCATGCCTTTCGAGAAATCCTGCGGCGTCGAGGGCACCTTGGTGGTGAGCAGCCGCCCGCGGCCGTCCACGATCGCGCAGTCGGTGAAGGTGCCGCCGATGTCGATGCCGACGAGGTAGCCCATGGGTCCTATCCTAGCCGCTCGAGAAGCGCCGCCCCGAACGCTTTCGTCCCGAGCGCGCCGCCGAGGTCCTTGGTGCGTGTCGCTGGGGAGGCGATCAGGCGCGCCACCGCGTCCTCCAGGCTCGTCTGCGCCTCCGCGAAGCTCTGCCGGCCGTGCCGCTCGCCCAGCCAGCCGAGCAGCATCGCCGCCGACAGGACGAGCGAGGCCGGGTTGGCCAGGTCCTTGCCCGCGATGTCCGGCGCCGAGCCGTGCTGCGCCTGCGCCATGCAGTGCTCGTCGCCGGCGTTGATCGAGGCCGCGAGCCCGAGGCTGCCCGAGAGCTCAGCCGCCTCATCCGAAAGGATGTCGCCATACATATTGGTGGTCACGAGCACGTCGTAGCGCGCGGCGTCGCGCACCAGCATCGCCGCCATCGAGTCCACCAGCTGCTCGTCGTAGGCGACGTCGGGATTCTGCTTCGCCACCGCGCGCACCTCGCGCAGGAACAGGCCCTCGCCCAGCTTCAGGACGTTTGCCTTGTGAACCGCGGTCACCTTGCGTCGCCTTTGTTTCGCGAGGCGAAATGCCACCTCGGCGATGCGGCGCGAGGCCTGCGCGCTGATCTTGCGCACCGACAGCGCGAGGTCGGGCGTCGGCATGAATTCGCCCGAGCCCAGGTGCATGTTGCGGTCCGCGTAAAAGCCCTCGGTGTTCTCGCGCGCGATGACGAGGTCCATCGGCGTGCGGCCGTAGTGCGGCAACCCCTCGTAGCTGCGGCTCGGGCGGATGTTCGCGTAGAGGTCGAGCCCGATGCGCAGGTCGCCCGAGGGGTTACGCCCGCCCTCGGCACGCGGCGGATAGTCGTGGTGGCCCACCGGTCCGAGGACGAAGCCGTCGGCCTTGCGGCAGGCCTCGATCACCGCGTCGGGGAGCGTGCTGCCCGATTTCGCGAGCGCGGCGAGGCCGACCTCGTGCGTCTCGAAGCGCAGGCCCAGGCCGAGGCGGCGATCGACCCGCGCGAGCGCCTCGCGCGTGACCGCCATGATCTCCGGGCCAATGCCGTCGCCGGGAAGCAGCAAGAGGTTCATGCGGGCGGCCATCATAGCGGCTCGCGCCTCGCGCGTGCATAATCGTCCCCGAGGAGGAGGACCCCGTTTGAAAGCGCCTTCGTTCGCCTATGCGAAGCCGCGCGCGCTCGACGACGCGCTCGCCCTGCTCGCGCGCCCGGAGTCCAAGGCGCTCGCCGGCGGCCAGAGCCTCATCCCTTCGCTCAACCTGCGCCTGTCCAGCCCCGGGCTGCTGGTGGATATCACGGCGCTCGAGGACCTGAAGGGCATCCGCCTCGACCAGGAGATCGTGCGCGTCGGCGCCCTCGCCACTCACGCCGAGATCCAGCGCTCCGAGGTGATTTCCAAGCACGTGCCGCTGCTCATGGAGGCCGTGCGCCATATCGCTCATCCGGCGATCCGCAACCGCGGCACGATGGGCGGCAGCCTCGCGCTCGCCGACCCCGCGGCCGAATACCCCGCCTGCGCGCTAGCATTGCAGGCCACGCTGATCGTGGCGGGCCCCGCGGGGCGCCGGCAGATCAAGGCCGCCGACTTCTTCAAGGGCCTGTTCGAGACCGCGCTCGCGCCGGGCGAGCTGATCGTCGCCGTGGAATTCCCGGCGCAGCTCAAGGACCAGCGCACTGCGTTCGCCGAGCTCACGAGGCGGCACGGCGACTACGCCATCGTGGGCCTCGCCGCGTTCGCGAACGACGAGTTGCGCCGGTTCGCCTTCTTCGGCACGGGCGACCGCGCGCTGCTCGCGAAGCACGCCGCGGCGGCGAAGGATCTCGCGAGCGCCAAGGCGGCGCTGGAGAAAGACCTGCAGCCGCCCGCGGACCTCTACCACTCTTCGGCCACCAAGCTGCACCTCGCCCAGGTGCTCCTGGAGCGCACATGGAACTCGCTCTCGACGCCACGCTGACCGTCAACGGCCAGACGGTGACGCGCCGCATCCCGGCGCGCATGAACCTGGTCGACTTCCTGCGCGAGGAGCTCGGGCTCACAGGCTCGCACGTCGGCTGCGAGCACGGTGTGTGCGGCGCCTGCACCGTGCGCGTGAACGGCGAGATCGTGCGCGGCTGCCTGATGCTCGCGGTGCAGGCGGACGGCTGCACGGTGGAAACGATCGAAGGGCTCTCCGACTCGGGCGAGCTCGCGAAGCTGCAAAAGGCCTTTCATGAGAAGAACGCGCTGCAGTGCGGCTTCTGCACGCCGGGCATGCTCCTCGCGGCGCGCGACCTCCTGAAGCACAACCCGAAGCCGAGCCGCGAGCAGATCCGCGAGCACATCTCGGGCAACTACTGCCGCTGCACCGGCTACCAGGCGATCGTGGACGCCATCGAAGAGGTCGTGACCCATGGGTAAGGCCGAGCTCCCGCTTCACGCGCCCGGCACCAAGCTCGACCGCGGCTACATCGGCCAGAGCGTGCCGCGCCC
>DASUFW010000032.1:0-12077 GCA_036274335.1 Burkholderiales bacterium
TCGCCGCGCTCCTCGACGGCATGCGCGCCGTTGTCCAGCCGGTTGCGCGCGCCGCTGATCGTGAAGCCTTCCTCGTAGAGCAGCTCGCGGATGCGGCGGATGAGCAGCACCTCGTGGTGCTGGTAGTAGCGGCGGTTGCCGCGCCGCTTGACGGGCTTCAGCTGGGTGAATTCCTGCTCCCAGTACCGCAGCACGTGGGGTTTGACGCCGCACAACTCGCTGACCTCACCGATCGTGAAGTAGCGCTTCGCCGGGATCGGCGGCAGGTCAGCTTTCTTGCTGGGGCTGCGGCTTTCCATGGCGCGCCTTCTCCACCATCGCCTTCAGCTTCTGGCTGGCGTGGAAGGTGACCACGCGCCGGGCGCTGATCGGAATCTCTTCGCCGGTCTTGGGATTGCGGCCAGGGCGCTGCGGCTTGTCGCGGAGCTGGAAGTTGCCGAAGCCGGACAGCTTGACGCTCTCCCCGCGCTCCAGAGCTCCACGGATCTCCTCGAAGAAGGCCTCCACCATGTCCTTGGCCTCGCGCTTGTTCAGCCCGACCTTCTCGAACAGCAGGTCGGCCAGCTCGGCCTTGGTCAAAGTCATCACAACTCCCTGATTTCTTTAATTATGTGCGAGGTGTCGCGCCAAAACGACGGCCCCACAGCTCGACTAGCGCATCGCGCGCCGCGTCGGCCTCCGCATCCGTGAGGGTTCGTTCAGTATCTTGCATAACTACCCGGAAAGCAAGGCTTTTTGTCCCCTGAGGGAGGTTCGCGCCCTGGTACAGATCGAACACTCGCACTTCCTGGACGATGCGCGGCTTCTCTGCCGCAACAGCATCCAGAAAAGCCTGCGAGGATATGTTGGTGCTTACTATCATTGCGATATCGCGAGTCACCGGCGGGAACTTGGAAGGGACATGCGGCGCAGGCAAGGGTACTTGCTGCAGTGCGGAAGCATCGACTTCGAACACGGTAACGCCCTGCGGCAACTCATATTTCTGCAACCAGCGCGGGTGCAACTCCCCGAGCCAGCCGATGGGCGTGTCATCGAGGAGGACGCGCGCGCTCCGCCCCGGGTGCAACGCCGGATGCTCGGCACGCTCATAGCGCAGCTGCAGCGGAGACGCGAGCGCATTCAGGTCGGCCTTCAGGTCGAAGAAGTCCACCGTCCGCGTCGGTGCACCCCACTGCTCGTCGAGCGCCGGCCCGGCGGCGGCGGCGGCCACGCGCATGGGCTGGCGCACACCGCGAACCTCGAGAGGACCGTCCTGCGCCGAGGGGTCGCGCAGGAACGCGCGGCCCACTTCGAAGACACGGATCCGGGACAGGTGCCGGGCGCCGTTGTAGCGCAGGTTGCCGATCAGCCCCCCAATCAGCGAGGTGCGCATGACCGACTGCTGGCTGGCGATCGGGTTGAGCAGCCGGATCGGTTCGGGCCCCGCGCACAGGTCGGCCTCCCAGCCCGGCTCGACGAAGCTGAAATTCACCACTTCCTGGAAATCGCAGGCCGCGAGCCGCTCGCGCAGCGCGTGCAGCGAGCGGCGCCCCTCGGGCACGGCCGCCATGGCCGCGCGCGCCCGCGGCGGGACGGCGGGAATGCGGTCGAAGCCGTGCACGCGCGCGACCTCCTCGATCAGGTCTTCCTCGATCTGCAGGTCGAACCGGTAGGACGGCGGCGTGACCGTGAGCACGCCCCGCGCGCGGCGATGCGGCAGCCGCAGCCGGGTGAATGCCCGCGCCATCTCCTTCTCCGTCACGGGCATGCCGATCACCTTCTGCGCGCGCGCCACGCGCATCGCGACCGGCTTGCGCTTCGGCAGCCGCCGGACGAGGTCGGTGGTCGGCCCGGGCTCGCCGCCGCAGATGTCCAGGATCAGCTGCGTCGCCCGCTCGATGCCGGCCACGTTGTTGTCGAAATCGACGCCGCGCTCGAAGCGGTGCGAGGCGTCGCTCGTGAAGTTGAAGCGTCGCACGCGGCCGGCGATCGCCTCGGGGTAGAAGAACGCGGATTCGAGGAAGATGTGCCGCGAGGAGGTCTCCGCCTTGGTGCTCTCGCCGCCCATGATGCCCGCGAGGCCGATCGGCCCCGAGTCGTCGGCAATGCACAGCACGCTTTCGTCGACCGGGACGTCCTGGCCGTTCAGCAGCAGCACCTTCTCGCCGGGGCGCCCCCAACGCACGTCGATCGCGCCGGCGAGCTTGTCCAGGTCGTAGACGTGCAGCGGGCGGCCCAGCTCGAGCATCACGTAGTTCGTGACGTCCACCAGCGCCGAAATCGAGCGCTGGCCGGCGCGCTCCAGGCGCCGGCGCATCCATCCGGGCGTCGGCGCGGCCGCATTGACGCCGCGGATGACCCGCCCGGCAAACCGTCCGCAGCCTTCGGGGTGCGTGATGCGCACCGGGTGCCGTGCCGTGCTCTTCGCGCGCACCGGCTTGAGCGACGGCATCGTCAGCTTGGCGCCGGTGAGCGCCGACACCTCGCGCGCCACGCCGAGGAGCGACAGGCAATCGCCCCGGTTCGGCGTTAGCTTCAGGGTGAGGATCTGCTCGTCCAGGTCGAGCAGCGGGCGCAGGTCCGCGCCGGGCCTGGCTTCCGGCGCCAGCTCCAGCAGCCCCGAATGATCGTCGGACAGCCCCAGCTCGCGCGCCGAGCACAGCATGCCGCGGCTCTCGACGCCGCGCACCGCCGCGGCCTGCACGGTCATCCCGGGCAGCGCCGCGCCGACGGTCGCCAGCGGCGCCTTCAGCCCAGCCCGCGCATTGGGCGCGCCGCAGACGACCTTGACGCTCTCCCGCCTCGCGCGCACCGTGCACACGCTCAGGCGATCCGCGTTGGGGTGGCGCGCCACCTCGACGATCTCGCCGACCACGACGCCGCGGAACGCGGGACCCGCCGGCGCACTCGATTCCACCTCCAGCCCGGACATGGTCAGCAGCTCGGCGAGCCGCTCCGTCTTCAGCGACGGATTGCAGAAGCTGCGCAGCCAGCGCTCGGGGACGATCATGCGAACTGCCTCAGGAACCGCAGGTCGCCGTCGAAGAACAGGCGCAGGTCGTCGATCCCGTAGCGCAGCATGGTCAGGCGCTCGAGGCCCGAGCCGAAGGCGAAGCCGATGTGGCGCCGCGGGTCGAGGCCGAAGTTGCGCACCACCGTGGGGTGCACCTGGCCGGCGCCCGAGATCTCCAGCCACCGGCCGCGCAGCGGGCCGCTCGCGAAGCGCATGTCGATCTCGGCGGAGGGCTCGGTGAACGGGAAGTACGACGGCCGGAAGCGCACCTGCAGCGCCTCGGTCTCGAAGAAGCGGCGCAGGAAATCCGTGTACACGCCCTTGAGGTCCGCGAAGCTCACCTCCTCGTCGAGCCACAGCCCCTCGACCTGGTGGAACATGGGCGAGTGCGTGGCGTCCGAGTCCACGCGGTAGGTGCGTCCCGGCGCGATCACCTTGATCGGCGGCTTGTGCATGCGCGCATAGCGCACCTGCATCGGGCTGGTGTGGGTCCGCAGCAGCAGCGGCAGTCCCTGGGCGTCCTTCAGGTCGACGTAGAACGTGTCCTGCATCGAGCGCGCCGGATGATTCTCCGGGTTGTTCAGCGCCGTGAAGTTCATCCAGTCGTTCTCGATCTCCGGCCCGTCGGCAACCTCGAAGCCGATCGATCCGAAGATCGCCTCGACGCGCTGCCAGGTGCGCAGGATCGGATGCACGCCGCCGCGCCCCCGTCCGCGCGCGGGCAGCGTGACGTCAAGCGCGCCCTCGGCGAGGCGCGCCTGCAGCCGCTCGCCCGCCAGCTCGGTGCGGCGCGATTCGAGCGCCTGCTCGATGCGGTCCTTGGCGGCATTGATGCGCGCGCCGGCGGCGCGCCGTTCCTCGGGCGCAAGCGCGCCGAGGCCCTTCAGGAGGGCGGTCAGCTCGCCGGTCTTGCCGAGAAAGCGCGCCTTGGCGTCTTCCAGCGCCGCCGGCTCTCCGGCGGCCCGGAACTCGCCCAGCGCGCGTTCGACGATGCGCTCGAGATCTTCCATCCCCGCGCGTCCCGCAACGGGGTCAGTGGGCGAGGCTGGCCTTCACCTGGCCGGCGATCTTCGCGAACGCCGGCTTGTCCGCCACGGCAAGGTCGGCGAGCACCTTCCGGTCGATCTCGATGTTGGCGCGCTTCAGGCCGGCCATGAAGGTCGAGTAGCTCATGCCGAGTTCCCTCACTGCGGCGTTGATGCGCGCGATCCAAAGGGCGCGGAAGGTGCGCTTGCGGTTGCGGCGGTCGCGATAGGCGTACTGCCCCGCCTTCATCACTGCCTGCTTGGCGACCCGGTAGACGTTGCCGCGGCGGCCGCGGAACCCCTTGGCCTGCTTGAGGACCTTCTTGTGGCGCGCGCGCGCCGTGACTCCACGCTTGACTCTTGGCATGGCGGCTCCCTACGACGCGTACGGCAGCATGGCGCGGATCTGCCGCTTGTTGCTGTCGTGCACCTCGGTCGTGCCGCGCAGGTGGCGCTTGCGCTTGGTGGACTTCTTGGTGAGGATGTGCCGCATGTAGGCCTGCGAGCGCTTGATCCCGCCCGAGGCGCGGATCTTGAAGCGCTTGGCGGCCGACTTCTTGGTCTTCACTTTAGGCATGGTTGCCCTCTCTTCTGTCATGACGCCGGGCGGCCCGCCGCGCGGGCGCTTGAAGCCGCGGCCATCACTTGTGTGGCCCGCCTACGCAGCGGGCTTTGCCACTTCCTTCTTCACCGCCTTGGGCCGGACCTTGGGCGGCACGCCCTTCTTCTTGGGCGCAATCACCATCACCATCTGCCGTCCCTCGAGCTTCGGAAACTGCTCCACGACGCCCACCGCATCCAGGTCGGTCTTCACGCGCTCCAGCAGCCGCACGCCGAATTCCTGGTGGGCCATCTCGCGGCCGCGGAACCGCAACGTCACCTTGGCCTTGTCGCCGTCCTCGAGGAACTGGATGAGCTTGCCCAGCTTGATCTTGTAGTCGCCCTCGTCGGTGCCCGGGCGGAACTTGATCTCCTTGACCTGGATCTGCTTCTGCTTGAGCTTGGCTTCGTGGGCCTTCTTCTGCTCGCGATAGCGGAACTTGCCGTAGTCCATCAGCTTGCAGACCGGCGGCTGCGCCATCGGCGCGATTTCCACCAGGTCCACGTTGCGCTCTTCCGCCATGCGCAGCGCCTCGGCCACCGTCACGATGCCCAATTGCTCCGCGTCTTCCCCGACCAGCCGCACCTGCGGCGCGGTGATCTCCCCGTTGATGCGCTGCGATCTCTCGAGTGCGATGAGTGACAGCTCCTCTGCTCGTCAAAAAAACAGCCGTGCTACTGCGCGTTCGCCTCGCTCCGGAGGCGTGCGACGAAGGCATCCAGGGCCATGGCCCCGAGATCCTCGCCGCCGCGCGTGCGCACGGCCACTGTACCGGCCTGCTTTTCCTTGTCGCCGACCACCAGTTGGTAGGGCAACTTTTGCAGGCTATGTTCGCGAATCTTATAGGAAATTTTCTCGTTTCGCAAATCCTCGACGGCTCTGAAACCCGCCTCGCGCAGGCGCTGCGCCACCGATTTCGCGTAGTCGGCCTGATGCTCCGAGACGTTGATCACGACCACCTGCTCGGGCGCCAGCCAGAGCGGAAATGCACCGCCGTAGTGCTCGATCAGGATGCCCATGAAGCGCTCCATCGAGCCGATCGTGGCCCGGTGCAGCATGACCGGGATCCGCCGGCTGTTGTCGGCGGCCACGTATTCCGCGCCGAGGCGCTCGGGCAGGTTGAAGTCCACCTGCATGGTGCCGCACTGCCACAGGCGGCCGATCGCGTCCTTCAGCGAGTACTCGATCTTCGGGCCGTAGAAGGCGCCCTCGCCGGGCGACAGCTCGCAGGGGCTCTGCGAGGCCTTCATCGCCTCGATCAGTGCGGCCTCGGCGCGATCCCACTGCGCGTCCGTGCCGATGCGCTTTTCCGGGCGCGTGGCGACCTTGTAGACGATGTCCTTGAATCCGAAGTGGTCGTAGACCTTGCGCACCAGCGAGGTGTACGCCACGCATTCCGGAACGATCTGATCCTCGGTGCAGAAGATATGGCCGTCGTCCTGCGTGAAGCCGCGGATGCGCATCAGCCCGTGCAGCGCCCCCGAAGGCTCGTTGCGATGGCACGAGCCGAACTCGCCGTAGCGCAGCGGCAGGTCCCGGTAGCTCTTCACGCCCTTGTTGTAGATCAGGATGTGGCCCGGGCAGTTCATCGGCTTCAGCGCGTAGTCGCGCTTCTCCGACTCCGTGGTGAACATGTTCTCGCGGTAGTTCTCCCAGTGGCCGGTGCGCTCCCAGAGACTGCGCGGCAGCACCGTCGGCCCGCGCACTTCCTGGTAGCCGTTGTCGCGGTAGACCTTGCGCATGTACTGCTCGACCTGCTGCCAGAGGGTCCAGCCCTTGGGGTGCCAGAACACCATGCCGGGGGCGTCCTCTTCCATATGGAAGAGATCGAGCTGCGTGCCCAGCCGCCGGTGGTCGCGCTTCTCCGCTTCCTCGAGCATCTTGAGGTAGGCGTCCTGCTCCTCCTTGCTCGCCCAGGCGGTCCCGTAGATGCGCTGGAGCATCTCGTTCCTCGAGTCGCCGCGCCAGTAGGCGCCGGCGACCCGCATGAGCTTGAACACCTTGAGCTTGCCCGTGGAGGGCACGTGCGGCCCGCGGCACAGGTCGACCCAGTCGCCCTGGCCGTAGAGGGAGATTTCCTCCTTCTCCGGGATCGCGGCGATGATCTGCGCCTTGTACTTCTCGCCGATCGACTCGAAGAACTTCACCGCCTCGTCGCGCCGCATCGTCTTGCGGTGCACCGGCAGGTCCTTCCTGACGATCTCGGCCATCCGCTTCTCGATCGCGGCCAGGTCCTCCGGCGTGAACGGCCGCTGGTAGGAAAAGTCGTAGTAGAAGCCGTTCTCGATCACCGGGCCGATCGTGACCTGGGCGCCGGGATAGAGCTCCTGCACGGCCTGCGCCATCAGGTGCGAGGTCGAATGGCGCAGGATCTCGAGGCCTTCCGGGCTCTTGCCGGTGACGATCGAGACCTCGGCATCGGCGCCGATGCGGTGGCTCAGGTCGACGAGCTTGCCGTCCACCTTCCCCGCCAGGGCCGCCCGCGCCAGGCCCGCGCCGATGGACTGGGCCACCTCGGCGACCGTGACCGGGCCCGGGTAGGATTTCACCGAGCCGTCGGGAAGCGTGATATTCGGCAAGATGTTGGTAGGCGCGATTGGACTCGAACCAACGACCCCTACCATGTCAAGGTAGTGCTCTAACCAGCTGAGCTACGCGCCTGATGGAACGAGGGGCGGATTTTAACTGAAGCGTCATCTGCGCGGAACAGCATAACGGCGTCGGGTGTTCACGATCGCATGGACCTGATTCTCTGGCGGCACGCCGAAGCCGAGGACGGCTCGCCCGACCTCGAGCGGCGGCTGACCCCCAAGGGCCAGAAGCACGCCGCCCGCATGGCCGAGTGGCTGCTGCAGCGGCTGCCGGCGAGCTTCGTCGTCCTGGCCAGCCCCGCGCGGCGGGCCCAGGAGACCGCCCACGCCCTGGGGAGGAGCCTGCGCACGGTGGCCGCCCTCGCGCCCGGAGCGCGCGTGCGCGACATTCTCGAGGCCGCCGAGTGGCCGGACCGGCGCTCGCCCGTGATCGTGGTCGGGCACCAGCCCGACCTGGGCCGCGCCGCCGCCTTCCTCGTCTCGGGGGCCGAGGCCGCCTGGAGCGTGAAGAAGGGCGGCCTGTGGTGGATCACCAACCGCGTGCGCGACGACGAGGCGCAGGTGGTGGTGCGCGCGGTCGCCGCGCCGGACCTGCTCTAGGCGCGGCTCAGGACCGACACCTTCTTGTCGGAGAGCCCGCTCACCGCGAGCTTCATGCCGACGGACTTCCAGTGCCCCGCCTCGTCCTCCAGCGCGGCGGCCGACAGCGGGTTGTCGTCAAGCCAGGACTGCGCGAGCTCCACCTCGAAGCCGCTCTCGTCGCCGGCGACGCGCAGCAGCGGCAGCTTCACCTCCGCGCGCCGGCGCAGGATGAGGGCGGCGAGCCGCAGCGCGAAGACCAGCGGCCAGTCGGCTGCTTCGAGGCCCGCGTCCTGCATCTTGCGCAGCTTGCCGCGGTGCGCGAGCACCAGGCGCGCGAGCCGCTGCTGCTCCATGCGCGAGAAGCCCGGCATGTCGGCGTTCTGCAGGACGTAGGCCGAGTGCTTGTGGTACTGCGCGTGCTCGATCGACAGGCCGATCTCCGCGACGCTCGCCGCCCACTCCAGCAGCTGGCGGTCGGCATCGTCCTCGCGCTCCCTGCCGGGGGACAGGGCGTCGTAGATGGTGAGCGCGAGCTTGCGCACGCGCTCCGCCTGCGCGGCATCGACGTGATAGCGGCGCACGAACAGCGCCACCGTGGCCGCGCGCATGTCGCGGTGCTGCACGCGCCCGAGCAGGTCGTAGAGAACCCCGTGGCGCAGGGCGCCGTCGGAGACCGCCATGGCGTCGATGTCCAGCTCGTCGAGCACCGCGCCGAGGATCGCCACGCCGCCCGGCAGCACCGGCGCGCGGTTGGCGCGCAGCCCCGCGAGGCGCTCGGGGTCGGCGCGCTCGTGCTTCACCAGCAGACTGCGCAGGCGCTCGAGGCCCGCCCGGCTGATGCCCTGCTCCGCGTAGCCGTTCTCGCGCAGGATGGTCTCGATCGAGCGCGCGGTACCCGAGGAGCCGACCGCTTCCTGCCAGCCGAGCGCGCGGTAGGCGAGCGCGATGCCGGCGACCTCCTGGCGCGCGGCGAGCTCGGCCGCCTTGAAGCCGGCCTTGTCGATGCGTCCCTCCGGAAAGTATTTCAGGCTGTAGCTCACGCAGCCCATGTACAGCGACTCGGTGAGCTGCGGCACGAGCCCCTCGCCGACGATCAGCTCGGTGGAGCCGCCGCCGACGTCGACCACCAGGCGCCGGTGCGGCGCGGGCGGCATCGAGTGCGCCACGCCGAGGTAGATGAGGCGGGCCTCCTCGCGGCCGGCGATGACTTCGATCGGGAAGCCCAGCTCCTGGCGCGCCTCGCGCAGGAACTGCGGGGCGTTCTTCGCGACGCGCAGCGTATTGGTGCCGACCGCGCGCACCGACGCGCGCGGGAAGCCGCGCAGGCGCTCGCCGAAGCGACGCAGCGCCTGCAGCGCACGCGCCTGCGTGGCGCGGTCGATGCGCTTGTCCGCGGTCAGGCCGGCGCCGATGCGCACCACCTCGCGCAGGCTGTCCAGCGGGAAGATCTGTCCTTCGACCACCCGGCCGATCTGCAGGTGGAAGCTGTTCGAGCCGAGGTCGACCGCGGCGAGCGTTTCCTGGCGCGCCATGCGCCGACCAGCATAGCCTAGCTGCGGACTTCGCGCTCGACGTCGTCCAGCGTCACGTGGCGCACGTCGGTGCCCTTCACCGCGTAGATGGCGTGCTCGGCGATGTTCTTGGCATGGTCGCCGATGCGCTCGACCGCCTTGGCGACCAGCAGCAGGTCGAGGCAGGGCGAGATGGTGCGCGGGTCCTCGATCATGAAGCTGATCAGCTCGCGCAGGACGGCGCGAAACCCGTCGTTCACGTCCGCGTCGCGCCGGATGATCTGCGCGGTGCCCGCCAGGTCGAGCCGCTCGAAAGCCGTCAGGGCGTCGTGCAGCATGGCGACGGCTTCGCCGGCCATCCAGAGCAGGTCGGCGATGCGGGGCAGGCGCGCGCCGTCCTGGACCTGCTTGCGCGCCTGCAGCGCGATCTTCTTCGCCTCGTCGCCCACGCGCTCGAGGTCGGTGGTGACCTTGAGCACCGCGGTCAGCAGCCGCAGGTCGCCGGCCGCGGGCTGGCGCCGGGCGATGATCCCGCCGGCGAGCTCGTCGATCGAGCGCTCGAGCGCGTTGATGACGCCTTCGTGCCAGAGGACCTGCGCGATCAGCGCACCGGACCCGTGGCGCAGGCACTCGATCGCGTCGCGCGCCTGGCGCTCCACGCGCGCGCCCATCTGCAGCACGAGCCGCTGCGCGCGCTCGAGCTCCTCGTCGTAGCCCTTCAGGGTGTGGGGCGGCTGCGATGCGGACATGCGACCACCACGGTAGTGGCCGAATGTGACAGTACGATGGCAAGGGCCGCGGTCATCTGCCGGTCATCCCGCGGGCGTATACTGCTCGCACCGCGCACCGCCCCTTCGCGGACGGCTCCCCGCGATGAAGAGAGACCTCCCCACTTCGCACTACCTGAACCGCGAGCTCGGCATCCTCGCGTTCAACCGGCGCGTGCTGGCGCAGGCCGCGGACGAGTCGGTGCCGCTCCTCGAGCGCCTGCGCTTCCTGACGATCGTCTCCTCGAACCTCGACGAGTTCTTCGAGATCCGGGTCGCCGGCCTGAAGGAGCAGGTCGAGCTGAACCTGCCCGAGCCGGGCCCCGACGGCAAGGGGCCGCTGGAGGTGCTCGAGGCGGTCGGCCGCGAGACGCACGCGCTGGTCGCCGAGCAGTACCGGCTGCTCAACCAGGTGCTGCTGCCGGCGCTCGCGGAGGCGGGGGTGGTCTTCCCGCGCCGCGAGGAATGGACGCCGGTGCAGCGCCAGTGGATCCGCGACTACTTTTTCCGGGAGCTTCTGCCGGTGTTGACGCCGATCGGCCTGGACCCGGCGCACCCCTTTCCGAAGGTGCTCAACAAGAGCCTGAACCTCGCGGTCGAGCTGGTCGGCCGCGACGCCTTCGGCCGCAGCTCGCGCGCCGCGATCGTGCAGGCGCCGCGCGCGTTGCCGCGCGTCATCCGCCTGCCGCGCGAGCTGTCGGGCTCGCAGTTCGCGTTCGTGTTCCTGTCCTCGATCCTGCACGCGCACATCGAGGAGCTGTTCTCCGGCATGAAGGTGCTCGGCTGCTACCAGTTCCGCGTCACGCGCAACTCGGACCTGTTCGTCGACGAGGAGGAGATCAAGAACCTGCACACGGCCCTGAAGGGCGAGCTGCTGCACCGGCACTTCGGCAACGCCGTGCGGCTGGAGGTCGCCGACAACTGCTCGCAGTCGATGATCGAGTTCCTGCTGCTGCAGTTCGGCCTGGGCGAGGAGGACCTGTACCGCGTCGAGGGCCCGGTGAACCTGTACCGGCTGCGCGAGGTGCCCGAGCAGGTCGAGCGCCCCGACCTCAAGTACCCGCTCTTCCAGCCGGGCCTGCCGGCACCGCTGCCCGCGCGCGACGACCTGTTCGACCTGCTCAAGAAGCAGGACGTGCTGCTGCACCACCCGTTCCAGTCCTTCGTGCCGGTGCTGGACTTCATCCGCACCACCGCCGCCGACCCGAACGTCATCGCCATCAAGCAGACGGTATACCGCACCGGCACCGACTCCGAGCTGATGGAGATCCTGATCGACGCCGCGCGCCGCGGCAAGGAAGTGACGGTGGTGGTCGAGCTGATGGCGAGGTTCGACGAGGAAGCGAACCTCAACTGGGCCGCGCGGCTCGAAGAGGTCGGCGCGCACGTCGTCTACGGCGTGGTCGGGCACAAGACGCACGCCAAGATGGCGCTCATCGTGCGGCGCGAGGAGGCCGACGGTGTCAAGGTGCTGCGCCGCTACGCGCACGTCGCCACCGGCAACTACCATCCGCGCACCGCGCGCTTCTACACCGACTTCGGCCTGATGACGGCCAGCGAGGAGCTGTGCGCCGACGTCGCCGAGGTCTTCAAGCAGCTGACCGGGCTCGGGCGCGCGGGCAAGCTGCGCCACGTCTGGCAGTCGCCGTTCACGCTGCACAAGCGCGTCGTCGAGGCGATCCGCCACGAGGCGCGGCTGGCGCGCGACGGCCAGCCGGCGCGCATCATCGCCAAGATGAACGCGCTCCTCGACCCGCAGGTGATCGACGAGCTGTACCTCGCCTCGCAGGCCGGCGTGAAGATCGACCTCATCGTGCGCGGCGTGTGCGCGCTGCGCCCCGGCATCGAGGGGCTGTCGGAGAACATCCGCGTGCGCTCCATCGTCGGGCGCTTCCTCGAGCACACGCGCGTGTTCTTCTTCCTCGCGGGCGGCACCGAGGAGGTCTACCTGTCGAGCGCCGACTGGATGGAACGCAACTTCTTCCGCCGCATCGAGCTGTGCTTCCCG
>DASUFW010000033.1:0-3297 GCA_036274335.1 Burkholderiales bacterium
CGCCAGCCGCCGTCGACCACGAGCGTGTGGCCGTTGATGTAGCTGGCGGCGTCGGAGGCGAGGAAGCCCACCGCGTCGGCGACGTTCTCGGGCGTGCCGCGCACGCCGACCGGCACGAGCGCCTTCACCTGGTCCGCGTTCACCACCACGCCGCGCCCGCTCATGTCGGGGACGCCCGGCCCGAGGATCGCCTGCGAATGCGCCCGCAGCTCGGTGGGGATCGCCCCCGGGCAGACGCAGTTCACGCGCAGGCCGCGCGCGGCGTACTGCACCGCCATCTGGCGCGTGAGGCCGACGACGCCGTGCTTGGCGGCGATGTAGGCCGCGCCGCCCCCGGTGCCGTTCAGGCCGGCGACCGAGGCCATGTTCACGATGCGGCCGCGCCCGCGCGGGAGCATGTCCTGCAGCGCCCGCTTGCAGCCGAGGAAGACGCCGGTGAGGTCGATGTCGATGACCTTGCGCCACAGCGCCTCGTCCATCTCGTCCACGTCGAAGTAGCCGTCGAGGATGCCGGCGTTGTTGACCATGACCTCGAGCGGCCCGAGCGCGGCGATCGCCGCGGACACGGCGCGGTCGACGTCCGCGGCGCGGCTGACGTCGGCCTGGAACGCCTTGGCCGCGCCGCCGATCAGGCGCGCCGTTTCCTTCGCCGAGGACTCGTCGATGTCGAGCGTCGCGACCGGGAAGCCGTCCGCGGCGAGCTTCACCGCGATCGCGCGGCCCAGGCCCGAGCCGGCGCCGGTGACCACGGCGAGGCCCTGCGGTCGGGAATTTGCCGGGCTCATCGGGAAGGTCGCAAGGCTACCATCGGCCCGGCCTCAGGGCGACGGAGTCGCGAAGTCCGCGCGCTCGAGCAGCCACGACACGGCGACGCCCAGCACCAGCCCCCAGAAAGGCGCGCCGACGTTGAAGATCGCCACGTCGGCGACGGTCACGAGGAAGGTGACGAGCGCGCCGAGCGTGAACCGGCCCCGGAACGAGATGGTGAACGCGGTCTGCAGCACGCGCAGCATCGCGAGCCCCGCGAGCGCCGCGATGAAGGCCTTCGGCGTGGCGAGCAGCAGGCGCGTGAACACCGGCGAGAGCAGCCCAAAGCCGAGCGCGAGCACGCCGACCATGATCCCCGCCGTGTAGTGGCGGTGCTTTTCGCCCGAGGCGGTGATGATGGCGTTGACCGGGCCGGTGAGGCAGGTCGAGACGGTGCCGACCATGCCGCTCACGATCGCGCCCGCCCCGCAGGCGGCGGTGATGGCGTTCACCGGCGGCTGGTGGTCGGCGGCGCGCAGCACGGCGATGCCCTGTCCGTTCTGCACGACCAGCACCGTGATCGCAATCGGCACCACCAGCTCGAGCATGGCGTGCCAGGAGAAGCGCGGGGCATACAGGTGCGGATGCACGATCGAGAGCGCCTGAGCGCCATGCGCATCGAACTTCCCGAGCGCCGCGACCATCAGCGCGCCGACGACGAGCGCGCCGATGACGGGCGGCAGCGCCCGGGCGAGGCGCGGCGACGCCGACAGCGCGAGGAATACCGCCGTCATCGGCGCCGCAATCCAGAACGCATCGCGGATCGCGAAGACCAGGTCGAGGCCGAAGCGCAGGAACACGCCCGCCACCATTGCCATGACGACCGGCATCGGCACGGCGTCCATGAAGCGCTTCACCCAGCCGGAGAGCCCGAGCACCAGCATGAGCGCGCCGCAGGCGAGGTAGGCGCCGACGACCTCGGGAAAGCTCAGGTGGCCGAGCGCGGGGCCGACCAGCACCACGCCGGGAATCGACCAGAAGAAGACCAGCGGCTGCCGGTAGATCCAGCAGAACGCGATGCTGATGAGGCCGTTCACGAAGAAGGCGCCGAAGATCCACGACGCGAGCTCGGGCTCGCTCAGCCCGCCGCGCGTGCCCACGGCGAGCAGGATGGCGACGGGGCCGGAGGCCGCAAAGATGAAGGCCACCAGGCCGTTGGCGGCGTACAGGCCGCCGAAGTCGGCGAGCACCCGGCCCAGGGACGACGCGGGCGAGGCCGGTTTCTCCAGCATCATGGAACGCTCCTATAGATGCGCATTGGCCGGCGCCGACGGCCGCCACAGCGCCTCGCGCCACCGCAGGGCGATGGCCAGCGTGGCCGCCAGCCCGAGCCCCGCATACACCAGCGTGGTTGCCGGGTAGCCGATGCCCGAGATGAACGGGCCCGCCGCGAGCAGCCCGAGGGGCAGGCCCCAGATGGCGAGCACGCGGATGCCCATCACGCGCCCGCGCATCTCTTCGCTGGAGGTGCGCAGGATCACCGCGGCGAGCGGCGTCATGCACAGGCTCTGCACGAATCCCGCCGCGAAGAGCAGCCCGAGCCCGATGCCGACCGAGCGGTTCTGGCCGAAGAGCAGGATCGCCACGAACCAGAGCGCGGCGCTCCAGAGCATGACGCGCCCTGCGCGCAGCGGCAGGCGGGCGGCGCCGACCACGAGCGAGCCGACCAGCGCGCCGCCGGCGAACGCGGCGGCGAGGTAGCCGAGGCCGGACTGGTCGATCCCATAGACGTTGCGGGCGACGTAGGGGAGGAGGCCCAGGAAGAAGGGGAAGGCCAGCAGGTTGACGAGGAACGCCACGCTCACGGCGCCGAGCAGGTCGGGCTTGTGCCAGACGTAGGCAACGGCGCTGCGCAGGCCGGCGAGCGTCTCCGCAGTCCTGCCGCGGACCGAATGCCCCGCCGAGCCGCCCACGCCCAGCGAGAGCAGGAACGCGGCGACGTACACCAGCGTGACGAGCACGTAGGCGGGCCCCATGCCGATCAGCGCCACCGCGCCGGTGCCCGTCAGGGCGCCGGCGACGCGCGCCGTGTCATAGGTGGTGCGCGAGATGCCGAGCGCCCCCATCAGGATCTCGGGGCGCATCGTCTGGCCGACCAGCACGGCGCGCATGGCCATGTCCGAGGGCCGCATCAGGCCCGCGATCGCCGAGATCACGATCACGTGCCAGGGCTGCAACGCGCGGCTCAGCGCCAGGGCCGTGAGGACTGCAGCGAGCAGCGCGTAGGCGCCGCGCGTGATGCAGAGCAGCCGGCGCATGCCGAGGCGGTCGCCCGCAATGCCGAAGAAGGGCGAGAAGAGCGACCCGAGCCAGGCGAGCGCCCCGAACACGACGAGCAGCTCCACCGAGCCGGTCGTGACCAGCACGTACCAGCCGAGGATCAGGGCCTCCATCTCGAAGGCCCAGGAGGTCGCGAGGTCCGCCGGCCACTGGAAGCGGAAGCTGCGGACCTCGAACGGGGCGAGGGCGGAGGCGCGGGACGACGGCGAC
>DASUFW010000034.1:0-6406 GCA_036274335.1 Burkholderiales bacterium
CAGGTGGTGCAGAAGCTGGGCGTGTCCACGCAGCTGCTCGCGGCCGCCGACATCTACCCGGCGCTGGAGCGCGGCGTGATCGACGCGACCGAGTTCTCGATGCCCTCCATCGACCAGAAGCTGGGCTTCTACCAGATCGCGAAGAACAACTACTTCCCGGGCTGGCACCAGCAGACCTCGGTCTCCGAGCTGCTGATGAACAAGAAGGCCCACGACGCGCTGCCGAAGAACTACAAGATGATCCTCAAGCTCGGCCTGGGCGAGTCGGTGATGTCGACCTACGCCGAAACCGAATGGCGCAACCCGGATGCCATGCAGGAGAACGTCAAGAAGTACGGCGTCCACAACCGCCGCTGGACCGACGAGCAGCTCGCCGCGTTCGAGAAGGCCTGGGTGGATGTGGTGAAGGAGCAGTCGGCCAAGGACCCGCTGTTCAAGAAGGTGGCGGACAGCTTCTACTCGTTCCGGGAGAACTACAAGATCTGGGGCGAGGCGCAGTCGCTCAAAGCGACGTACCTGAAGTGAGCTCTGCCGGCGCGCGTCTCGCGCGCCGCCACGCAACGCGAAGCCCCGGGGCGCTCGGCGCCCCGGGCGCCTTCTTCCACGCAACGGACGGAACCGGGATACGGGCATGGAACTGCTGCTGAGAATCGGCGGACGCCTGCTGAACCGCTATGTACTGCTGATCGGCATCCTGGTGCTGCTCGGATTCGCTTACGCCCACGTGGCCGGGCTGGACGCCGGCGGCCGCGAGGAGCTGCTCGGCACGGTGCAGGAATTCCTGCCGATCGTGATGTTCCTGACGCTGGCGTTCCTGCTGTTCTCGGGATTCCCGGTCGCTTTCATCCTGGGCGGCCTGGCGATGCTGTTCGGATTGATCGGCTATTTCCTCGGCGTCTTCAAGCTGATCGAGTTCTTCAATTTCATGCCGCGCATCTGGGGGCAGGCCGCCGAGAACCTGGTGCTGGTGGCGATCCCGGCGTTCGTCTTCATGGGCGTCATGATGGAGCGCAGCGGCGTCGCCAACGACCTGCTGTATTGCGTGCAGGTGCTCCTGAAGCGGGTACCCGGCGCGCTGGCCCTCGCGGTGACCATCATGGGCACCATCCTTGCGGCGATGACCGGGATCATCGGCGCCTCCGTCACCATGATGACGGCACTGGCGCTGCCGACCATGATGCGGCAGGGCTACAACCACGGGCTGGCCTGCGGCACGATCGCAGCCTCGGGAACGCTCGGCATCCTGATTCCGCCGAGCATCATGCTGATCATCATGGCCGACCTGCTGTCGGTCTCGGCGGGCGACGTGTTCACCGCGGCGATCATGCCGGGTCTGGCGCTGGCCTCGCTCTATATCCTTTACGTGGTGACGGTGGCCTGGCTCAAGCCGAACATGGCACCGCCGCTGCCCCCCGACCTGCTGAGCGTGCCGAAGGGGAAGCTCGCGCCGCTGCTCGGCAAGGCCTTCTTCCCGCCCGTGTTCCTGATCGGCATGATCAAGGGCTCGATCCTGCTCGGCTGGGCGACGCCCAGCGAGGCGGGGGCGGTGGGCGCGTTTGGCGCCATGCTGCTCGCGATGTTCGCCGGGAGGCTCAATTTCCCGCTGCTGCAGAGCGTCTGCCACACAGCGGCCCGCACGGTGGCGATGATCTTCTTCATCATCATCAGCGCGACCTGTTTCGCCTACGTCTACCGGTCGCTCGGCGGCGACACCATCGTGGAGCATCTGATCCGCAGCTCGGGCCTGACCGACTGGGGATTCCTGTTCCTGATCATGACGATCACCTTCGTGCTGGGGTTCTTCCTCGACTGGATCGAGATCACCCTGATCGTGCTGCCGGTGTTCGCGCCGCTGGTCGCGGGTCTCGATTTCGGCGACCACGTGCCGAAGGACATGATCACCTACTGGTTCATCATCCTCATGGCGGTCAATCTGCAGACCAGCTTCCTCACGCCGCCCTTCGGCTTCGCGCTGTTCTACCTGAAGGGCATCGCGCCGCGCGAAATCAAGATTCAGAGCATCTACCGGGGGATCGTTCCCTTCGTGATCCTGCAGCTCTCGGCGGTCATCATCGTGATGGCCTTTCCGAAGGTGGCGCTCTGGCTGATCACCCCCTGACTCGGAGAACGGTGACGATGGACATGGCGGAGCGGACGACCCAGGCAGAGACTGCGCAGGCAACCCAGCCGGCCGCGCAACCGCTGGCGCTGCGGATCAGCGAGCGCCTGCGCCGCTTCGTCGACTTCGTCGGCCGCTGGGGCGCGTGGCTGGTGGTGCCGATGGTGCTGTTCACGATCATCGACGTCATCGCGCGCAAGATCTCGTGGCTCGATGACGCCGGACGCCTGCACGGGGTGCAGGTGTTCCTGGTGGCCACGTTCGGACGCATGTTCGAGTCGACGATGCTGCAGGAGCTGGAGTGGCACTTCCACGCGGGTCTGTTCGCCCTCGTCCTGGGCTACGGCTACATCCACAACGCGCACGTGCGCGTCGACCTGATCCGCGAGAACCTGTCGTTCCGCAAGAAGGCGTGGCTGGAGTTGCTCGGCATCACCTTCTTCCTGATCCCGTTCTGCGCGACCATCATCTGGTTCTCGTTCGACTATGCCCATGCCTCGTACCAGATGCACGAGATCTCGGCCTCCACGGTCGGCCTGACCCATCGGTGGATCATCAAGACCGTGCTGTTCTTCGGGCTGATCGTCGCGCTGCTGGCGGGCATTTCGGTGTGGCTGCAGATCGCCGTCATCCTGTTTGCCGACGATCGTCTGCGCTTTCCGCTGATGACCCTCGAATGGCCGGAGGAGGCGGGGTCGAAGATCGAGGGCAAGGAGCGCGTCAAGCTCGAGGAAAGCATGGACGCCCTGGCCGCACCCGACGACGTCATGCGGCAGCGGACTTCCAAGATCCTGACCGGCGGCTGAGGCCCCGGCCAACGGGCCGATGGACAAGTTCTTCCGCAAGTACGTCTGGGACGACCTGCGGACGCCCTACCGCGTGCCGGTGGGGCGGATGACGCGGCACCAGGCGGGCTACGAGCTGCTCTTCTATGCGACGCTCTCCGGTGTGCTGTTCGGCATGATTTCGCTCGCGGCGCTGTCCAACCGCCTGCCGCACGGAAATGCGGCCGGCGTTTCGCTCTTTGCATTTACCCAGGTCTGCGCAGCCCTGCTGCTCGGGATGACGCGCAGCCCCTGGTCGGCGCTGTATTGCGCGATGGGACCCATCGGGGCCTTGCTGTATTTCGTGCTGTTCGGGTTTCACGCGAACCTGGGGGTCGCGGACAAGGTGTTGCTGGTCTCCGGTTCGGTGCTGTGGGCGATCTACGGCGTGCGACTGGTGGCCGTGGCGCGCGCGTATCCGACGCTTCCGGAAGGGGGCAGCAATGAGCTTTCGTAGCCACCTGATTGCCTACCTGATCGTCAACGGGGTGCTGACGGCAGTCAACGTGGTCATGGGGCGGCCGTGGTGGGCGTTCTGGCCGCTGATCCTGTGGGGTCTGGCGCTGATGCTGCATTTCCTCGTCCATCGCGCCAGGACGGTGGACGAGTCCTGGGTCGAGGAGCGGACGCAGGACCTGCGCTCCAAGAGCTACGACGCGAGCCACATCGACGACATTCGCGAGCATCCGGCGCCTTCCCTGCAGGACAAGGCGCGGCAGCCGCCCGGCCGCTAGCGGGCCGGAACGATCCAGAGCAGGAGGGGATGGCCGAGCGCTTCGGCGCGGCGCTGAGGGGGCCAGCGGCCGAGCCCGAAGCGGTGCGAGACGATGCGCGTCCCCGGCGCCAGCTCCTCGCGCAGCTTGGGCTCGAGGCGCTCGTTGATCTCGGGAAACAGGAACACCGTGACGACGGTCGCCCGGGAGAGGTCGGCGGTGAACACGTCGCCCTGGCGTATCTCGACGAGATGGTCGAGCCCCGCGCGGCGCACATTGGCGCGCGCTTCGGCCGCCTTGTGCGGGTCGAGCTCGATGCCGACCGCGTGCACCCCGTATTCGCGGGCTGCAGCGATGACGATCCGCCCGTCGCCTGCGCCGAGGTCGAACAACCGGTCTCCGGCGTGCACGCCGGCGAGCCGCAGCATCGCGTCCACCACCGGATAGGGCGTCGGCAGGTACATGACATCGGCGTCCTGGGGGTCCGGGGCCGCCGTCCAGCCCGCCGCGGGACACGCGGCGAGCGCGATCGTGACAAGGGAGCGGATTGCCGCTTGCACCATGCGGCTCGCAGTGTATCGTGGCCGCCATGCGCATCCACACCAATCAGCTGCCCGTGCGCTTGCTGGGCACGCTGACCGGCCTGGGTTTTCTCGCCATCGGCGGCTACGCGCTGCTCGGCGCGGAGGCCGGCCTCGCCGACGCGTTGCGCGAGCGTGCCAGTGCGTTCGGCGCGACGGCGCTGATAGGCGGCGTCTGGGCGATCGGCGTCTCCTGGCTCGACGGGGACCTGTCGGGCGTCTGGTGCCGGTCGCCGCGCGCGCGGCGGGATGCGAGCCGGGATTCTTGACCAAGGAGGGAAGTCCATGCTGCTCGACGTTCGCACCTACACCTGCCGCCCCGGGACCATCAAGGCGCACATCGCGCTGTACGAGCGCGCGGGCAAGACACCGCAGACCCGGCACCTGGGCCAGCCGCTCGCCTACCTCGTCACCGAGACGGGCAACGTGAACCAGTACATCCACATCTGGGTCTACGAGAACGCGGGCGACCGGGAGAAGCGGCGGGCGGCGATGTGGGCGGACCCGGAGTGGATCGCCTACACGCAGGAAAGCGCGAAGCTGGGCGCACTCGTGTCGCAGGAGAACCGCTTGATGACGCCGGTGGAGTTCTTCCCCATCCGGCGCTAGGCCCGCTCAGCCGGGGCGTGCGTGCGCGTAGTGCTCGGTGATGCCGCGCACGCCCGGGATGCCTTCCACGGCCACGCGGATCGCGCGGCGCTGCTCTTCCGAGTCGATGGCGCCCCACAGCTCGACGTGCCCGTTGGCCACCTGCACGTTGACGATCGCTTCCACGGCCCAATCGGCCTGCGCGAGCTCGCGCAGGATGGTTCCGCGCAGGGCCTGATCGTCCGGCGGGACGCTCTCGGTCGCGAGCGCCTTGCGGGCGTGGAGGGCCCTGAGCAGGTCGGTCCGCGTCACGATGCCGGCGAGGCGCCCGCCGTCGAGGACCAGCACCCGCTTGATGCTGCGCCGGCCCATCAGGGCGACGATGTCCGCCAGCGACGCATCGGGGGCGACCCCGACCGCCGGACTGGTCATGACCTCGCGCGCGCGCAGGCCGTGCGTCTTGACGAAATCGTGCTCGCGGTCCTCGGGGGAGAGCAGGAACTGCAGCCAGCGGCTGCGCGGGCCTTCCGTGCCGAGTTCGGGTCGGCGAATGAGGTCGCTCTCGCTCACCACGCCGAGGACCTTGCCGCCGGGGTCGACCACCGCCACTGCGCTGATGCGCCGCGCGAGCAGGAGCTCGGCGATGTCCGGGACTTTCGCGTCGGGCGTCACGGTGATCACGCCCGGGGTCATGACGTCTCGTGCTCTCATGTAGGTACCGTAGGGCGGGCGGCGAGAGAGCCCTTGATATGGATCAATCGCGCCAGTGTTCGAACAGCGGGCCGGACGGACCGAACACCGGATCAGCCGGGGGGAGGGGGACGCGCTCGATCGCGGCCTGCGCCTCGCGGGCACTTCCTCCCGCGCCCGGCGTATGCATGTCGGCCCGGCCGCCCGCGGGATAGGCGCCGACCACGCCCAGTGCCCCGCGCACGGAAAGACGCTTGTGCCCGGTCCCTGCCGGGAGGACGATCACATCGCCCGGGCGTGCGACGATGTCCACGCCGGGGTCTCCACCAAAGCGGACCGTGACCTCTCCGCTGTAGATCCCGAGCGCCTCGTGCGCGTTGCCATGAAAATGATGGAAGGGATGCACGCCGTTGCGCCAGGCGGGGGGCCACCCGTGGCGCGCGAACAGCCCCTCGATTGCCTCCACCAGATCGCGGGAGGGCGGTACGGCGGCCGGATAGACGAGCAGCGGCCAGCGCGGGTGATTCGGAACGCCGGAGGCCGGGGCGAGCAGGTGCGCGATCACGCGGGGCGCGTCCATGCCGCTAGCCTACCGCAGTCGCGCCGCCTGAAGTTGACCGGGTCAGCCGGCGCTCCTAAGCTCGGTGGCCCGGAAGAACCGGAAGGCTCATGCCGCAATCCACGCTCGACCTGGTGAGGACCACGCCGCATTGCGGGGCGGAGGTCCGCGGACTCGACCTGTCGCGGCCAATGGAGGAGGCGACGTCGCAGGCGCTGGGCCGTGCGCTCGCCGAGCACTGCGTGCTCTTCTTCAGGGACCAGGCGCTGACGCCGGAGAGCCACAAGGCGCTCGGCCGCCGGTTCGGCCCGCTGCATCTGCACCCGGCGTTT
>DASUFW010000035.1:0-13115 GCA_036274335.1 Burkholderiales bacterium
GCCGCGGTCCGGTAGGCGCGCATGAACTCGTCGCGCTCGGCGCGCGGGATGACGGCCTCGATGTCGTCGAACACGCCGCCGCAGCGCTCATCGAGCAGATTCAGGATGCCGAACGGCCCCGCGCCGCGGTTGCGGAGCACCAGCGCCGAGACGTCCTTGCAGAGCTTCGCGTCGTAGTCCTGGAGGGCCGCAGGCGTCACCCCGTGATCGAGCAGGGACGTGCCGAGCACCCGCGCGTCGATGATCGCCTGGCTGCCGCCGTTCGAGCCGGTGGGATACATGACGTGCGCGGCGTCGCCGAGCAGCGCCGCGCCGCCGTCCACCCAGGTCGGCACCGGATCGCGGTCGATCATCGGATATTCGTACACGTCGGCGGCGCCGCGCAGCATCGCGGGCACGTCGAGCCAGTCCTGGGCCCAGGCCTCGAAGTGGTGCATGAAGTCCTCGTGACGGACCTTCTTGTTCCAGTCGCCGTTGCGCCAGCCGCCGGTGTTGTCGACCGTGATCTCGGCGATCCAGTTGATGTCGGCGAGGCCGCTCGCCGGATCCCGGGCGGAGATCGGATAGAACACGACGCGCTGCCGGTGGGTGCCGAAGCCGACGAAGGAGGCGCCCGTGCGGATCGGCGCGCCGCGCGTCACGCCGCGCCACATGATGGCGCCGCCCCATTGGATGGGCGGCTGATCGGGGTGCATCTGTGCGCGCACGGCCGAGTGCAGGCCGTCGACGCCGATGAGGAGTGCGCCCTCGACTTCCTGCCGCCCGCCCGAGCGCGTCTCCACCCGCGCCGTCACCCCGCCGGGATGGTTGCGATAGCCGCTCACGCGCACCCCGGTGCGCACGGCCCGCTCGCCCAGGCGCTCGAGCGTGGCCCTGTACAGCAGCATCTGCAGCCCGCCGCGATGCACGGAATACTGCGGCCAGCGGTACCCGGCCTTGAGGCCGCGCGGCTCCGAGTAGACGTCCTTGCCGTTCAGCCCCACGAGCGCGAATTCCTGCGTCTGCACGCCGATCCGGTCGAGGTCCGCGGGACCGAAACCCATCTCGTAGAGTTCGCGCACGGCATTGGGCTGCAAATTGATCCCCACCCCGAGCGGCTTCAGCTCGGGAACCGACTCGAGCACGAGGCAGGGAACGCCGATCTCGTGAAGCGTCAGCGCAAGCGCGAGGCCGCCGATGCCGGCGCCGGCGATGAGGACCGGGGGTCGATTCATTGGACTACATCGAAGATTAGCAGGCGAAGGCGTCGTCGAACCTGCGCCCTCCCGGATCAAGGCTTGTCCAGGGCTCCGGGTGTCATGGCAATCCGATCCCCTCGCGCTTTCGACAGCAGGCGTCCCGCATCGGCGAGCAGCCAGGCCAGCGCCGCAACGAAGCCCAGGGAGGCGTGCATGAGGATCACGCCGCGCGCACCGGCGAGCTCGACGAGCACGCCGAACACGATCGTGAGGACTGCGTAGCCGACGGAAGCAACCAGCGGCGAGGCGCCCTGGCGGCCGCGCCGTTGAGGCGCCCAGAGCTGGCCGCACCAGGCGATGCCCCACGCGGCGCCCTGGGCGACGGAAACCCCAAGCAGGTTCGCCGGGGACGCCGCCCACAGGGCCGCGACCGCGCCCGCGACGAGAAGCGCGGCGCACACGGAGGACAGGACTCGCGCCGACCAGTGCGCAATCCAGCGGCGCAGGACCAGCGCCGGGCCGAACATGGCTGCCAGGTGCCAGAGCACCATCGTCCGCGGCGCCACCGCTTCGGCCCGGCACCATTCCGCCATCAGCGGCAGCGCGGCCATCATCGGCAGCATCACGAGCCCCGCGATCAGCGTAGGCCACTGCAGCACGTCCCGCCACGCGCCCGCCGGCCAGGACGGCAGGGAGCAATCGAACAGCCCGGCACGGCAGCCTTGCCGCGCCGCGCCCGGCCCGACCCGTGCCTGAAGCAGGAACAGCGCCAGGCTGACCCCCGCGATGAACACCATCAGCCGCACGGCGAGCGCCTGGAGGTCGCCGATGTCGCCCAGGGCCAGCGCCGCACCCGCGGCGCCCAGGGTCGCAGGGACGATCGGCGGCCTCGGCGCCAGGGCCTGGGCGATGCGCAGGCTGCGAACGACGCCCGAAGCCAACGCCGTCAGCGACGCCCAGCCGATCAGGGCGAGCAACAGTGCTTCCCATCCGCCGGAATGCGTCGTCCACCACAGCCCCGCCATCGTGGCCGCCGCGCCGGCGCAAAGCGCGGCTCGTTGCGCCGCCGGTCGCAGGCTGCCGCGCGTCGCCACCGCCGCCGCGCCGCCGAGACCCAGCAGCCAGAGCGCGACCAGCGCGAATCCCGCGCTCAGCGACGGCGCGACCAGCAGCGCGAAGCTGCCGATGCCGATCCAGCCCGCGACCAGCAGCGACCAGGCGCAGGCACGCGCCAGCATCAGGCGCCAGCGCATCGCGGCCGCAGCCTCGATCACGCCACCGCTTCCTGCGCGTAGGCCGCCGGCCATACGAGGCGATGACCGGTGCTGGCGGCGAAGCGCTCGAGGTCTTCCGGCGTGTCCACGTCGACGCGGTAGCGCTGGTTCTCGGTGTCGAACCAGTGCACGCGCGCAGGGTTGCGCTCGCGCCATTTGCGGCAGGCAAGGTCCGCGGCGCCGCCCAGCCACTCCTCGCGCAGCGCCCCATCGAACATCACCGGGTTGCCCGGCACGCACTGGCCGTCGGCGCTCCCGACCCGCGGCACCACCATGGACGCTTCCCCGCGCCTGCGGTAGGCGCTGATGAGCGCGACGATGTCCTGGGCGTCGATGAGCGGCTGGTCGGCGAGCGCGACGATCACCGCATCCAGGCGCGGCGAGAGCGCACCCAGGCCGAGGCGCACCGAGGAAACCTGGCCGTCGTCGGGAGAAGGATTGCGCACCAGCGTGATCGGGAACTGGCCGATGGCGGCCTCGACAGCCTCGCCATGGTGGCCCAGCACCACGGCGACCTCGTCCACGCCGGCGCCCGAGAGCGCAATCAGCTGGCGCATCACCAGCGGCACGCCGCCCAGCTCGAGCAGCGCCTTCGGGCGCCCGCCCATGCGCGAGCCGCCGCCCGCCGCGAGCAGTACCGCCCCCACCGACATGCGGCTGTAGAGTCCATTTTGCTTGTACATGCAGCCCATGGTCAGGCTCCGTAGGTCAATGCAGGGTCAATGCAGAGTATCGATCAGGTTGGGCAGCACCGCCCTCAGGCTCGCCAGGTCGCAGCCCGGGGCGAGCAGGTCGAGGTGCGGCAGCGCGGCCTGCATGCCCTGGCAGGTCGGCGCATAGCCGGGACAGTTGCTGAGCGGGTTGATCCAGACGAGGCGGCGCGCCTGGCGCCGCAGCTGCGCCAGCTCCCGCGAGAGCTGCTGCGGGTCGCCCGTATCGTAGCCGTCGCTCAGCACCAGCACCGCGGTGCGGCCGTGCACGAGGCCCGGCGCGTGCTCGCGGTTGAACTGGGCGAGGCTCTCGCCGATGCGCGTGCCGCCCGCCCAGCCCTGCGCGAGGAGGTGCATGCGCTCCCGCGCGCGCCAGGGATCGGCATCGTGCAGCGCCTGCGACACCGCGGTCACGTGCGTGTGGAAGATGAAGCTGTGCACGTCGTCGAGCTCGTGCGCGAGTGCGCGCGCCAGGCGCAGGTAGAAGAAGCTGTACAGCACCATCGAGCGGCTGACGTCGATCAGCAGGACGAGGCGCGGGCGCTCGCGGCGCGGGGTGCGCCAGCGCAGCTCGAAGGGCGTGCCGCCGCTCGCCACGCTGCGCCGGATGGTGCCCGGCAGGTCGAGGCGCCGTCCGCGGCGCGTGCGCGCTTCGCGCCGCACGCGAATCTGCTTCAGCTGCCGGGCGAAGCGGCGCATCAGCGCCTCGATCTCGAGCGCGTGCTCGCGCTCGGCGAGCGCGCTGAAGTCGGCCGACTCGAGCACCTCCTCGCGGCTCGCCGCGCGCCGCGGGCGCACGTCGTCCTCGCCGCCCCGCTCGCCTTCGCGCGAGCCGCCCGGATGCGCGTCGCTTTGCGCGCCGTCCCCGGTCGTCTCGCGCGGCTCGGGGCGCTGCCAGCGGTTGGCGGGCAGGAACCAGGCGTCGAACAGCTCGTCGAAGCGCCGCCATTCGTGGCCGCGCCGGCAGAGCAGCGCCTTCAGGCTCCAGCGCAGCACGTCCTGGTCGAGGATGCCGGTGCGCTCCGCCGCCTGCAGCACCTGCACCGTATCCCCTCCGGCGATGCCGAAGCCGTTGGCGCGCAGGAACCCCGGAAACCGCTCCAGCCGCTCCGCCGCCCGCGTGGCCAGCGCCGCCATGCTCAGCAGGCCGCCGCGAGCCGCGCGACCACCTCGCGAGGGAACGCGTTGCGGTCGTCGCGCGTCTTGATGAGCGCGCTCAGCGTGTCGAGGATGCGCTCGGCGCCGCCCATGTCGAGGGTGGAAATACCGAGGCGCAGGAGCGCCGCGGTCCAGTCGAGCGTCTCGGCGATGCCCGGCTTCTTCTGCAGCTCCATGCGCCGCACGGCCTGCACGAAGGACACGACCTGCTGCGCGAGCTCGGCTTCCGCCCCCGGCGCCTTCATGCGCACGATGGCGAGCTCCTTGTCGTAGTCCGGATAGTCGATGTACTGGTACAGGCACCGCCGCCGCAGCGCGTCCGACAGCTCGCGCGTACCGTTGGAGGTGATCACCACGAAGGGGCGGCTCCTCGCGCGCACCGTGCCCAGCTCCGGGATGGTGATCTGGAAGTCCGACAGGAGCTCGAGCAGGTAGGCCTCGAACGCCGCATCGGCGCGGTCGATCTCGTCGATCAGCAGCACCGGCGCCTGCTCCCCGGAAATCGCTTCGAGCAGCGGTCGCTTGAGGAGATAGCGCTCGGAAAAGATGTCCTGCTCGCGGCGCGCGAGGTCCTTCGTGCCGGCCCGCTCGTCGTGCTCGAGCAGCTTGATCGCCAGCAGCTGCCGCTGGTAGTTCCATTCGTACATCGCCGAGTGCGCGTCGAGCCCCTCGTAGCACTGCAGGCGGATGAGTGGCGTGCGGTGGATGCCGGAGAGCGCCTTGGCGATCTCCGTCTTGCCGACCCCGGCGTCGCCCTCGAGGAGCAACGGCCGCTCGAGTTCCCTCATCAGGAGCAGCGCCGCCGCGAGGCTCGGCTCGGCGATGTAGCCGACGCCCGCCAGCGCCCTCTGGAGCTCGGCGATTTCCTGCGGGCGCGAGGCGCTCACGAGCCTCCGCCTCCGACTCTGAACATCGAGCGCAGCCAGCTCTTGAACGCGCCCCACAGGACGCCGAACGCGTTGAGCGACTTGCCCTCGGGCGCCGGTGCGGGCTTCCCTTGCGCCGGCATCGCCTGCAGCCGCGCGGCGAAATTGGCGGCGAACTGGCCGAGCACCTGGTCGGCGAGCGGCCCCATCAGGCGCGAGCCGAAGGCGGCCGCCTTGCCGCTCATCGAAACCGCGCTCTCGCCCACGAGCTTGCACGCTTCGCCCGCCGGCTCGACGCGCGCCGTGAGGTCCATGGAGGCCGCGGAGCCGCCCGTCGTATCCGTACCTTTCGCGGAAAGTCGCAGCGTGCGCGTGGACGCATCCATGCCCTTGACCTCGATGTCGCCGCGGAACGAGAGGCTCGCCGGACCGACCTTGACGCTGACGGTGCCCTTGTAGCGGCTTTCGTCCACGCGCTCGGTGATCTTCGCGCCCGGCATGCAGGCGGCGACCTCGGCGATGTCCTGCAGCAGCGCCCAGGCCGCACCGGCCGGGGCGGGCAGCGGAAACGTCCGGTTGAGCTCGACCTTCACCGCCTCAGCGCTTGTTGAGGCCGAGCTCGTTGCACTTCTGCCACACGCGGTACGCGCTGTGCGGCATGTCCATGTGCGTCACGCCCAGGTGCGCGAAGGCGTCGATCACCGCGTTGCTGAAGCACGGGATGCCGCCGACGTGCGGGGACTCGGCCACGCCCTTGGCGCCGAGCGGATGGTGCGGGCACGGCGTCACGGTATGGTCGGTCTCCCAGGACGGCGTCTCGACCGCGGTGGGCAGGAAGTAGTCCATCAGGCTGTTACCCAGGTGGTTGCCGCTCTCGTCGAACGGCAGCTGCTGCCCCATGGCCACGGCAAACGCCTCCGTCAGGCCGCCGTGGATCTGCCCGTCGATGATCATCGGGTTGATGCGCGTGCCGCAGTCGTCGAGCGCATAGAAGCGCCGCACCTTGACCTCGCCCGTGAACTTGTCGATGTCCACCACGCAGAGGTAGGCGCCGAACGGGAAGGTGAGGTTGGGCGGATCGTAGTAGGCAACCGCGTTCAGCCCCTGCTCCATGCCCGCCGGCAGGTTGCCGGTGTGCGACACGAGGCACAGCTCCTTCATGGTCTTGAACTGCGAGGGATTGCCCTTGACCTTGAAGCGGTCGATCTCCCACTCCAGGTCGCCCTCGGCCACCTCGAGCAGGTGCGCGGCGATCCGCTTCGCCTTGTCCTTGATCTTGCGCGCCGCCACCGCGGTGGCCGCACCCGACACCGGCGTCGAGCGCGAGCCCCAGGTGCCCGCGCCGTAGGGCGCCTTGTCGGTGTCGCCCTCCTCGATCACGATGTCGCTCGCCGGGAGCCCCAGCTCGGTGGCGATGATCTGCGAGTAGGTGGTCGTGTGGCCCTGGCCCTGCGTCATGGTGCCCAGGCGCGCGATCACGCCCCCGGTCGGGTGCACGCGGATCTCGCAGCTGTCAAAGAGGCCCACCCCGAGGATGTCGCATACCTTGGTCGGGCCCGCGCCCACGATCTCGGTGAAGGTGGAGATGCCGATGCCCATCAGCGTCGGGCTCTTCGGGTCGGCGCGCTTGGCCGCCTGCTCCTTGCGCAGGCTCTCGTAGTCCACCGCCTTCAGTACCTTGTCCAGCGCCACGTGATAGTTGCCCGAATCGAGCGTCCAGCCGAAGCCCGTGGTGTAGGGGAACTGATCGGCCTTGACGAAGTTGCGGCGCCGGATTTCGGCCTTGTCGACCCCGACCTTCTGCGCGAGCACGTCCATCATGCGCTCGATCAGGTAGATCGCCTCGGTCACGCGCAGCGAGCACCGGTAGGCCACCCCGCCCGGCGCCTTGTTGGTGAACACCGCGTCGACGCGGCAGTAGGTGTTCGGGATGGCGTAGGAGCCGGTGCAGATCGAGAACAGGCCCGCCGGCAGCTTGGTCGCCGACACGTGCGAGTTGAAGGCCCCGTGGTCGGCGAGCGCCGTGAAGCGCAGCCCCTTGATACGGCCGTCCTTGTCGGCGGCCAGCTCGCCCACGCCGTGGTAGTCGCGCGCGAAGCCGGTCGTCGAGATGTTGTCGATGCGCGACTCGATCCACTTCACCGGCACGCCGGTGACGATGGAGGCGACGGTGGCCACGACGTAGCCCGGATAGATCGGCACCTTGTTGCCGAAGCCGCCGCCGATGTCGCCGCCCACCACGCGGATCTTGCTCTCCGGGATCCCGGAGAGCATCGCCAGCACGGTGCGGAACAGGTGCGGGATCTGCGTCGTGACGAACAGCGTCAGGTTGCCCGTCACCTTGCTGAACGAGGCGACGCAGCCGCAGGTCTCGAGCGGGCACGGGTGCACGCGCGGATTGAGGATCTCCTCGCGCACCGTGATCTCGGCACCCTTGAAGGCCGCGTCGGCCGCCGCCTTGTCGCCCGCTTCCCAGGTGAAGATGTGGTTGGCATGCGTGCGCGGGCCGTGCGTCAGGTCCTTCTTGTCGACGATATCCTCGCGCAGGACCGGCGCGTCCTTCGCGAGCGCCTTCTTCGGGTCGATGATCGCCGGCAGCTCCTCATAGTCCACTTCCACCCGCGCCACGCCGTCGTAGGCGGCCGCCCGGTCGGTGGCGAGCACCATGGCGACCTCCTGGTACTGGAAGTGCACCTTCTCGCCGGCGAGCACCGCCTGCACGTCGCCGCCCACGGTGGGCATCCAGTCGAGCTTCACGGGCTTGAGGTCCGCGGCGGTGAGCACCGCCACCACGCCCGGGCAGGCGAGCGCCTTGGACTTGTCGATGCCCTTGATGCGCGCGTGCGCGTACGGGCTGCGCACAATCGCGCCGAAGAGCATCCCCGGCATCTTGATGTCGTCGATGTAGGTGCCCTGTCCCCGGATGAAGCGGGCGTCCTCCTTGCGCAGGAGCGAGGTGCCCATGCCCTGCAGCTTCTGTTCGCGTTCCTTCAGTTCGGCGGTCTCGGCCATGAGGATTCTCCGATGGGTTCCGTGGGTCAGCGCGCGGCGGCGAGCCGCTTGGCCGCCGACTGCACTGCCTTGACGATGTTCTGGTAGCCCGTGCAGCGGCAAAGGTTGCCCGCGATGCCCTTGCGGATGTCCTGCTCGTTCGGGTTGGGGTTTTCCTTCAGCAACCGGTAGGCCCGGGTAATCATGCCCGGCGTGCAGTAGCCGCACTGCAGGCCGTGCTCCTCGTGGAACGCCTGCTGCAGCGCGTGCAGCGTGCCGCCCTGCTCCATGCCTTCGATGGTGGTCATGTCGGCACCCTCGCATTGCACCGTGAGCACCGTACAGGACTTCACCGACATGCCGTCGAGATCCACGGTGCAGGCGCCGCAGTGCGTGGTCTCGCAGCCGATGTGCGGCCCGGTATGCGCGAGGCGCTCGCGCAGCGTGTAGATCAGCAGCTCGCGCGCCTCCACGGTCGCCTCGACCGGCTTGCCGTTCAGCTTGAAGGACACCTTGTGTGTCGTTGCCATGGTCGTCTCCCCCTCGATTCCCCGTCTAGCCCTTGGCGCGCGCGTGCGCGGCCTGCAGGGCGCGCCGCGTCATCTCGCCGCACATCGCCCGCTTGTACTCTGCGTCGCCGCGCTGGTCGGGCGTCGGGTTGCAGGCCTTCATCGCCAGCCGCGCCGCTTCGTTCAGGCTCGCATCGTTGATCTCCTTGCCGGCGAGGGCGGCTTCGGCCTCCTTCGCCCTGAGCGCGGTCGGCCCGGCGTTGGTGAGCGCGATCGACGCCCGGGCGACGCTCTTGCCCTTCATCTGCAGCAGCACGGCCGTCGCGGCGGTGGCGAAGTCGCCCGTCTTGCGCTTGAGCTTCTGGTAAGACCAGCCGCTGCCCGCGGCCGGCACCGGGATGCGGATCTGCGTGAGGATCTCGTTGTCCGCGAGCTGCGTCGAGTACAGGCCGAGGAAGTAGCCGTCGGCCTTGACCACGCGCTCGCCCTTCGGGCCCGTCAGCACGAAGGACGCGTCCAGCGCGATCATGACCGCCGGGTGGTCGTTGCCCGGGTCGCCGTGCGAGATGTCGCCGCCGATGGTGCCCTTGTAGCGGACCTGCGGGTCGGCGATCCAGCCGGCCGCTTCGACAAGGAGCGGCACCTTGTCGGCGAGCAGCTTGTGGTTGAGCAGGTCGTGCTCGGTGGTCATCGCGCCGATGCGGATCTCGTTGCCGGCCTGCGAGATGCCGCGCAGCTCGGCGATCCTGCCCAGGTCGATGAGGTGCGCGGGCTGCGCGAAGCGCAGCTTCATCATCGGCAGCAGGCTGTGGCCGCCGGCGAGCAGCTTGGCCTCCGGGCCGAGCTGGCCGAGCAGCTTGATCGCGTCGGCGACCGAGCGCGGCGCATGGTAGTCGAATGCGGCGGGAATCATCGCGAGTCTCCTCCTCCCTCGTTGTGGCCTGGATGGGCCCGGACCGCCGCGCCCAGCGGGCGGCGACGGGCGATCAACCGTGCTTCGGGAATTGCGCGAGCGGCTGCGCAAAGGTCACGAGCGCGATTGATCATCGCACAACCGCAAGGCGTTAAGACGCCTTCCGGCGACGCCTGCGATGCGAAGAAAAAAGAACGGATGCGGCGCTGCAAAAACGCCCGCCAGTGTGTTTGCGGTCTTTCGGTCCGGCACCGCCCGCCGGCCGCGCCTCCCGCCGGGGGGCGGAAACAATCCGGCAACCAAGCAGTCGCCGGACGGAGATGCGACGGATACGCGCTCGCCCTAACGTACCCGGCGACGCTGCCCGATCTGCGGGTCGCGCAATCCATCGAGGAGAACGAAGTGACCGCTACCATCGAAGCGACCCAGCCCCGCACCACCAGCCCGTCCGTCAATCCCAACAAGGCGCTCTGGGAGAAGGGCGACTTCACGCGCATCGCGAGCACCATGCGCGAGAGCGGCGAAGCCCTGGTTCGCGCGATCGGCGTCAAGCCGGGCGAGCGCGTGCTCGACCTCGGCAGCGGCGACGGCACCACGGCGCTGCCGGCGGCGCAGCTGGGCGCGGACGTGCTCGCCGTCGACATCGCCGCCAATCTCGTGCGCGCCGGCCAGGCGCGCGCCCGGCAGGCGGGCCTCGCGAACCTCAGCTTCCAGGAAGGTGATGCGAGCGCACTCGACGCCCTCGAGGACGCGTCCTTCGATCTGTCGGTCTCGATCTTCGGCGCCATGTTCGCGCCGCGTCCCTTCGACGTCGCTCGCGAGCTGGTGCGCGTCACGCGCCGCGGCGGCCGGATCGTCATGGGCAATTGGATTCCGGGCGACCCCACGCTCGTCGCGCAGATCCTGAGGATCAGTGCGGCGTACACGCCGCCGCCGCCGGCCGGCTTCGTCAGCCCCATGACCTGGGGGGTCGAAGGCGACGTGCTCGAGCGTTTCGCCGCCGCGGGCATCCCGGCCGCGCAAGTCGCCTTCTCGCGCGACACCTTCACGTTCCGCCACCCGGGCACCCCGGCCGCGTTCGTCGAGGCGTTCCGCGACTACTACGGGCCGACGATGAACGCCTATGACGCCGCGGCGAAGAACGGCAAGGCCGAGGCGCTGCATCAGGAGCTGGTGGATCTGTTCTCCCGCCAGAATCAGAGCGGGCGGGCGGACGCCACCGTCATTCCGGCGACGTTCCTGCGGGTTACCGTTTCCCGGTAGTTCGCAAGGTGGCAAGCGCCGGCCCGGCGGGCCGGCGCTTGCCGACACGATCGGCCCCCTTGCAGGTCCGGCTCAGTCCCGGCCCGGCCAGCCGAAGACCTTGTCTCCCCAGGGAAACAGCCAGGCGGCGTAGCCGCATGAGCCGAGGAAGATGAACAGCCACCACACCACCAGTCCGAGCGCGGGGTGGAGCGCCTTGCCCAGCGTCAGCCAGGCCTCGAAGGAAATGCCGAATGCGCGAAGCGTCAGCGCGAGGACGACGCACACGGGCAGGTACACGAGCGTCGCGACGATCGCGGCCGTCACGATCATCTGCAACAGCGCCGTCGACGCGGACCGGGTCCGCGACCCGACGCTCATACGCTGCTCACGGCGTGCCGCGCACGCTCAAGCGGGCCGCTTCGAAATGAACAATGCGCACGGCCCTGTCCAGTCGGAGCGCGGCTCGTATCCGCTTGCCCGCGCCGCAGCCGCGCATTGAAGGAAGAGCCTGTACTCCTCCGCGGAGTCCGTGATGGTGCCGTCCGCGGTCGTGACGCGCCATTTCCAAAGCAAGGAATTTCTGTGCACGACGCTGTAGATCTCGCAGGCTTTGGCGGCGCTGATCATCGCAGAGCTCCGGTCATTGTTCCCTTATACGCTCAATTCCCGGCAAACCGGGAAATACCTCGGCCCGCTCGAGGGCAGACGTGCTATGGTGGGGCGGGCTTTGGCCGTCGATCGTTCGTTCCCTCCGCGCTCCGCCGTCGCGGCCCGGGATTCGATATTCCCCAACTCCCCCGTCATGCATGGCCCGTCCGTCGGCCGGGATTCGATGCCGCAGATCCGAATGGAGGGCCACCATGAACTGGGGTCAGATCGAAGCCGACTGGAACGACCACAAGGGCGACTTCCAGAGGCAGTGGGGCAGGATTCCCGAGACGCGATTCGCCGGCACGCTCGGCCGGCGCGACGACCTCGCTGCCGAGGTGCAGCGGGCGTACGGGATCACCAGGGCAGAGACCGAGGCGCAGATTTCAGACTGGCTGTCGCGGCAGCTCGAGCGGCAACCTCTGCCGATCATGAAATGATCGATCCCTTCTAGGCGACCATGGACATCGTCATCTGGATCATCGCCGGCGGCGCGATCGGCTGGGCAAGCCTGGCCCTGCTCGGCATGAACGAATACCGGAGCGCGCTCGCCTGCGTGGCGATCGGGGCTGCGGGGGGCGGCCTGGGCGGCAAAATCATCGCGCCGATGCTGGCCAGTCCGGCGGCGGCGGGCGGCTTCAGTTTCTTCGCGCTGTTCGTCGCTGCCCTGAGCGCCGCCGCCTGCATGGCGCTGGGCAACCTGCTGTACAAGCGCTTCGACATCTAGGAAGGGAGCATGCGGAGCTCCGGGGGCGGCTAGCGCCACCCTGACGGGACCGCCCGCCCGCGGTTCGCCCCCCGTCAATGCCCGTGCGTGTGGTGGATGTCCGGGTAGTGGGGGTGGCGATGCGTCATCGCCTCGTGACGATGCCAGTGCGTATGCGGCTCCTTCCCATCCCATGGGAAGGCGTGCGCGTGCCGGTGGTGCTCGTCGTGCACGTGGGGATGCTCGTGCTCCATCGGCTCGTGCGCGTGCACGTGCTCGTGCACCTCGGTCAGGTGCAGCCAGACCCCTGCGCCCATCAAGACGGCCGCCGCCACGAACGGGGTCGTCACCGGATCATCGAAGGCGAGGATCGCGATCGCGGCGCCGATGAAAGGCGCAGTGGAAAAATAGGCGCCGGTACGCGCCGCGCCCAGACCGCGCAGCGCCAGCACGAAGAGCACCAGGCTAACGCCGTAGCCGAACAGGCCGATGAGCATGGCGAGCGGCGCGGCGCCCCAGCCCGCCGGCGAGCGATCGAACATGAAGTAGAGCGCCGTGTTCACGCCGCCCGCGACGAGGCCCTTCAGCGCGCTCAGGAACAGCGCGTCCGCGGCGGACACCTTGCGCGTGAGGTTGTTGTCGGCCGCCCAGCACAGGCAGGCGCCGGCGATGGCGAGCGGGCCCAGCCCTCCCGCGGTCGCCCCGGCGCTCCCGGGCCACGACAGGACGATCCCGCCCGCGACGATCAGCAGCATGCCGACGACGATGCGCCGGTCCGCGTTCTCCCGGAACACCACCCACGCGAGCACGGCCGTCAGCACCGCCTCGAGGTTGAGCAGCAGCGACGCGCTCGACGCCGCCGTGCGCGCGAGGCCGAACAGGAGGAGCACCGGCCCGACGATGCCGCCCAGCGCGAT